>NZ_NOIO01000023.1:0-107307 GCF_014596605.1 Pseudomonas sp. PSB11 | reverse complement strand
GACTACATCCACTATTACAATCACCAACGCATCAAACTGAAGCTAAACGGACTGAGCCCTGTTGAATACAGGGCTCGATCTGTTCAGGTATAGATTTACGATCGTCCAACATTTCGGGGTCAGTCCAAAAGTCTGTGGACACTGTTGAACCTGTGGGAGCGGGCTTGCCCGCGATGGGGCCATCAGAGTCAGTACAAAACTGGCGGATCAGCGAAAGAAAGGCACATCCCCCAGCACCGTCGCCCGCTGCATCACCCGGCGCGCTGGGCGGTAATCATCCACCGCGTAATGCTGAGTCACGCGGTTGTCCCAGAACGCGATGTCGTCTTTCTGCCAGCGCCAGCGAATGGTGAATTCCGGGCGGGTGGTATGAGCGAACAGGAACTTCAAAATCGCCTCGCTTTCGGTTTCCGACAACTCGTTGATCTTCGAGGTGAAGCCCTCGTTGACGAACAATGAACGGCGCCCGCTCACCGGATGCGTGCGGATCACCGGGTGAGACAGTGGCGGATTCTTGCGCCGAGTCTCTTCCCACTGGGCCAGCGCTTCAGGCGTGTTGCCATAGCGCTCCAGCGGAAACGAACGGGTGAAGTCGTGGGTGGCGGTCAGCCCTTCGAGCAGGTTTTTCATGGGCGCCGACAAGGCTTCATACGCCGCGATGCCGCTGGCCCACAGGGTATCGCCGCCAAACTCCGGCAGCAGTTTGGCGCTGAGGACGGCGCCCATGGCCGGGGTCGGAAGGAAGGTCACGTCGGTGTGCCAGATCGCGTTGTCACGCACGTCGGTGACGGCGGTGTCGAGGATCAGCACCTCCGGTTGTTCCGGCACATTCGGGTAGATCGGATGGATGTGCAGGTCACCGAAATTGGCGGCGAATCGTGCCTGCTGCTGCGGGGTGATCGGTTGGTCACGGAAGAACAGCACCTGGTGCTTGAGCAGCGCGTGCTCAATGGCGTCGCGTTGTTCCAGGTTCAGCGGCTGGCTGACGTCGACGCCGCTGATCTGTGCGCCGAGGGCCGAGCTTAGAGGGACGATGGTCAAGTTGCTCATGGTGGTTCTCTTCAATCCGGGGTATCGAACAAAAACTGGAGGCATTAGTGAGCCTGGCCGTGCCATGGCACCAGCTTGCGTTGCAGGGCACGCAGGCCCATCTCCATCGCGAAGGCAATCAGCGCGATCACCAGGATCCCCAGCACCACCACATCGGTGACCAGGAACTGCGCAGCGGACTGCACCATGAAACCCAGGCCGCTGGTGGCGGCAATCAGTTCGGCGGCCACCAGCGTCGACCAACCCACGCCCAAGCCAATGCGCACCCCAGTCAAAATGTCCGGCAAGGCGCTCGGCAGGATCACATGGCGGATCAATTGTGCGCGGGTCGCGCCCAGTGACTGCGCGGCGCGCAATTTGGCCGGGTCGACGGTGCGTACGCCAGTGGCGGTAGCGATGGCAATCGGGGCGAAAATGGCCAGGTAGATCAGCAGCACTTTCGACAATTCGCCGATACCGCACCAGATCACGATCAGCGGCAGGTAAGCCAGCGGTGGAATAGGGCGGTAAAACTCGATCACCGGATCGAGAATCCCGCGTGCAATGCGGTTATGTCCGATAGCGATACCGACTGGCACGGCCGTCAGCACCGCAAAGCCAAGGCCCAGGCCGATGCGGCTCAGGCTCGCGCCCAAATGCTGCCACAACGTCGAATCCATGTAGCCGCTGGTGACCAGCAGCCAGCCTTTTTGCAGCACGGCGGACGGTGGCGGCAGGAACAGCGGCTCGATCATTCCTGTGGCGGTGACAGCCCACCAAATGAATATCAGCGCGATCAATGTCAACACACTGATCCAGCGAGTACTCAAGCTACGGCGCAGCGCAATGGCCGTAGTACCCGGTTTAACCGACGCGGCGGGAATTTCGTAACTGCTCATGCGCGCTCCTGCCGCTGGGCGGCGCTGCGTTGGGAGAACACTTTGGCAAGCACGTGTTCGCGGGTCTCGATAAAGCGCGGATCGGACTTGATCGACCGTGCCGATTCTCCCGCGGCGTAACGTTGACCGAAATCCAGATGCAGACGCTCGACGATCTGCCCAGGATTGGGTGCCAGCAGAATCAGATCCGTGGCGAGAAACACGGCTTCTTCGATGTCGTGGGTAATCAGGAAGACCGGTTTGGCGGTGCGCCGCCAGACTTGCAGCAGCAGCTCTTGCATCTGTTCGCGGGTGAAGGCGTCCAAGGCCCCGAAGGGTTCGTCCATCAGCAATACTCGCGGATCGGCAGCGAGCGCGCGGGCCAGGCCGACACGCTGTTTCTGGCCGCCGGAGAGTTGCCAGATCCGGCGGTTTTCAAAACCGGCAAGGTCCACCAGCGCCAGCATTTCCCTTGCGCGGATTTCGCGTTTACCCCGAGCAATGCCAGCCAGTTCCAGGCCGAAGCCTACATTGGCCAGCACGTCCTGCCAGGGCAGCAGGGCGTCATCCTGGAATACCACACCGCGCTCGGCACTCGGGCCTTTGACCGGTACGCCGTCGAGGGTAATGCGCCCGGCACTGGGCTCGACGAAACCGGCAATCAGGTTCAACAGCGAGGTCTTGCCACTGCCGGAGGGGCCGAGGGCAACCAGCAACTGCTGGGGCCCCAGCGTCAGGGAAATATCCGCCAGCACAGGTGTGGGGCTGCCGGGGTACTGTGCGCTGATGCGCTCCAGCTGTAGCAAAGCCATCGCCATTAACTCCCTATCAATCCGTGATGAACTTGGCGCTGACGTACGGCGCGTAGTCCGGCAATACAGCATCAACCTTGCCTTGTTCCTTGAGGAACACAGCGGTGTCGGTGATCGCCTTGGTGGTCGGTGCGCCGAGGGTGACCACTTGATCAGCCGCCAGCGGGTAGACGTTGCCTTGCAGCAGCAGTGGAATGTCGCTGGCCTTCGCCCCAGACAGTTTTACCAGCTTGTCGACGTTGCCTTGATTGGCGAGCCAGGCTTGTGGGTCTTTGCGGTAATCGGCGTAGGCATCCAGGGTCACTTTGGCAAACGCGGTGACGATTTGCGGGTGCTTCTCGGCGAAGTCCTTGCGCACGATCCAGGCGTCAAAGGTGGGCGCCCCGAACTTGGCCAGTTCGCCGGAGGTGATCAGGACTTTGCCGTTTTCCTTGGCCACACCCAGGGCCGGGTCCCACACATAGGTGGCGTCGATATCACCGCGTTTCCAGGCGGCAATGATCGCTGGTGGGGCCAGGTTCAGGACAGTGACTTTCGATGGATCGATGTTCCAGTGCTTCAGCGCAGCCAGCAGGCTGTAGTGGCCTGTGGAGACGAAGGGTACGGCGATCTTCTTGCCGATGAGGTCTTGGGGGGTCTTGATCCCTGAACCGTCGCGGGCCACCAGCGCTTCGGCGGCGCCGATCTGGGTAGCGATCAGGAAGGTTTCAACCGGTACTTTGCGGGTGATCGCTGCTGTCAGCGGGCTGGAACCGAGGTAGCCGATCTGCACGTCGCCGGAAGCAATGGCGGCGATGATGTCGGCACCATTATCAAATTTGCGCCAGTTGATGTCGGCCTTGGTGGCTTTTTCGTACGCGCCGTCGGCCTGTGCGACTTTTGCCGGGTCTACGGTGGTTTGGTAGGCGACAGTCACGTCGGCTGCCTGGGCCAGAAAGCTCGCCGCCGCCAGAGAGGCGGCCGCCAGGAGGCGAAGGGGAAAATTCAGTTTCATCGGGAAGCTCCATTCAGGCGACCGAGAGTCGGCGTGAAAGGAGACTAAATGATATAAGAATTCGAAAATAAATAACTTTTTCGAATTAGCTTATGAGCGGAAAATTCTAAGCCGGAGCGTAGCTGGTCGTTCCCACGCGCAGCGAAAGATCGCCTCCACGGACGCTCCGCGTTCGGCTTTGGGACGCAGAGCGTCCCGGGCTGCATTCCCACGCAGAGCGTGGGAACGATCAGTGCGCTAGTTGCTGATTGCCAGAATGCTCGCCTGGTACGCACCAACGAACACATCGAAATCACCCACTTCGTTCTGCTCAAGCTCGGCTTGCTGGGCCAGCGATGAACGCGCCAGCTCTTCAAACCTGGCCTGTTGCTCTGCCGGCAACGGCTCGCTGCGGAAAAACTCGGCGTGTGCCCGGCTCTGACGGAGGGAGAATTGAGCAAAGCTTTCCTTGTGCTCGGCCATTGCCGCCAGCACCTGGGCCGATGGCGTCAGGGAAGGGTTCTGGACCTTGGCCATTTGCGCGTCCAGCGCTTTGCTATGGGCGTCGCCGCCATGGCTCTGGTCAAGCAGTGCGGCCAGTGGGGCAATCTGCTCCAGCAATTGGCCAGCCCACTCTTTCAGATCGACCGGTTGCCCGTCGCGCTGCAATTGCAGGCCTGGGCGACGACCTTCCTTGACCACACTGAGGAAGTTGGAGGTCGCATTCGAGCAACTGGTGTTGGTCAACAACGGGCTGTCGTTCAGCGCGCAGTACAGCAGGAAGGCGTCGAGGAAGCGCGATTCGATGAGATCGATGCCCATTGGCAGGAACGGGTTGATGTCCAGGCAGCGCACTTCGACGTACTGGATGCCGCGGGCCACCAGCGCCTGGATCGGCCGCTCGCCGGTATAGGTCACGCGTTTCGGGCGGATGTTGGAGTAGTACTCGTTTTCGATCTGCAGGATGTTGGTATTGAGCTGGACCCACTCACCGTCCTGGTGGGTACCGACTTCGACATACGGCGCATAGGGTGTCGCCACCGCTTTGCGCAGGCTATCGGTATAGCTGTTCAGATCGTTGTAGCACGGTGTCAGGCCCGCTTGGGCGTTGCTCTGGTAACCCAGGTCGCTCATGCGCAGGCTGGTCGCGTACGGCAAATAGAGGGTGTCCGGGTCCAGCTGTTCCAGCTGGTGCGAACGACCACGCAAGAAGCCAGCGTCCAGTGCTGGCGAAGCACCGAACAGGTACATCAGCAGCCAGCTGTAGCGCCGGAAGTTGCGGATCAGTGCGATATAGGACGACGACTGGAAATCGCGGTCGGTGCCGACAAAGCCTTCGGCCTGCTTGAGCAGCGGCCAGAGTTTTTCCGGCAGGGAAAAGTTGTAGTGAATGCCGGCAATGCACTGCATGGTCTTGCCGTAGCGCAGGGCGAGGCCTTTGCGGTAGACGTACTTGAGCTGCCCGATATTGGACGTGCCGTAGTAGGCAATCGGGATGTCTTCCTCGGCCGGCAACGGACACGGCATCGAGGGGCTCCACAGGTACTCGTTGCCGAGCTTGCTGTAGGCAAAACGGTGAATGCTGTCCAGGCTCGCCAGCGTATCCGCCGGGTCGGGCAGGGCTGGGGTGATGAACTCCAGCAGCGACTCGGAATAGTCGGTGGTGATCTGTTCGTTGGTCAGCGCGGAACCCAATTCTTCCGGGTGCGGCGTTTGCGCCAGGCGACCTTCATCGGTCACGCGCAGGCATTCACGTTCGATGCCGTGAAGGCACTGTTCGAGCAGAGAGAGGTTAGCGCGCTCGCCGAGCAGGGCCAGGCGGCGGTTGAGAAGTTCGCTCAAGTTGGATTCCTTCACGCGTCAGTCGCCCCAATATGGGGGTGGGCAAGACGGTCTACAAGGGTGAAGTTGAAACTGGCGTTTTCGCCTGGTTTTTGTCGCCGTGCACGTTCTGATCGTCGCAATCCCCTGTGGGAGCGAGCCTGCTCGCGAAGAGGGAGTGGCAATCGACATTGAAGTCGCCTGATACACCACCTTCGCGAGCAGGCTCGCTCCCACAGGAAACTCCGGCGCTGCGGTCACAGCGCTGAAATTAACTCAAATCGATGACATCTAGCTACAGGACAGCGAACGTGCCTTGTGCTTTTGCGACCAGTTTGTCGCCTTGCATCACGTCGGCTTCGACCACCAGCGTGCGGCGGCCCGGGTGGATAACCCGCGCCGTGCACATCACCTCGCCGTCGGCGACGGCGCGGATGTAGTTGATCTTGCACTCGATGGTTGCGCTCTGCTGGTCAAAGCCGTGGGTGCTGGAACAGGCCAGCCCCATGGCAATGTCCACCAGGCTGAACAGGGCCCCACCGTGCAGCTTGTTGGCGCGATTGCGCAGTTGTGGCTCAAGCGCCAGGGCGACTTGCGCCACCCCGGTTTCCAAGCTGTGCAAACGGCAACCCAACAGCTTGAAAAATGCGCTTTCGGTGTACCCGGCAGGGATATCCATCAGCGCTTCTTCAGCTGTTTGGCGTTGGCGAACAGTGACGCCATGGCGTTGTTGCTCGGCGCTGCAGTGGTGGTTTCCTTGCGCGGTGCCGCGTTCTGGGATTGGCGTGGCGCCGAGCCAGGACGTGCGCCTCGGGCACCGTCGACTTTCTCGCCCGGGGTGTCGCTCATGCGCATCGACAGGCCCACGCGCTTACGCGGGATGTCGACTTCCATGACCTTCACTTTCACCACGTCACCGGCCTTGACCGCTTCCCGTGGATCCTTGATGAACTTCTCCGAAAGCGCGGAGATGTGCACCAAACCATCCTGATGCACGCCGATATCGACGAATGCACCGAAGTTGGTGACGTTGGTTACGACGCCTTCGAGGATCATGCCCAATTCCAGATCCTTGAGGTCTTCGACGCCTTCCTGGAACTCGGCGGTCTTGAACTCGGGGCGCGGGTCGCGGCCGGGCTTTTCAAGTTCTTGCAGGATGTCGGTGACCGTTGGCAGACCGAAAGTTTCGTCGGTGAACTTCTTCGGGTCGAGGCGCTTGAGGAACGCGGCATCGCCGATCAGCGAACGGATGTCGCGGTCGGTCTCGGCGGCAATTCGCTGTACCAGCGGATAGGCTTCCGGGTGCACTGCCGACGAATCCAGTGGGTTTTCGCCGTTCATGACGCGCAGGAAACCTGCGGCCTGCTCGAAGGTTTTTTCGCCCAGGCGCGCGACTTTCTTCAGTGCAGCGCGAGTCTTGAACGCACCGTGTTCGTCGCGATGGCTGACGATATTCTGCGCCAGGGTCGCGTTGAGGCCGGAGATCCGCGCCAGCAGCGCTACGGAGGCAGTGTTGACGTCGACGCCCACGGCGTTCACGCAGTCTTCGACCACGGCGTCCAGGCCCCGCGCCAGTTTCAACTGCGACACGTCATGCTGGTATTGGCCGACTCCGATGGATTTCGGGTCGATCTTCACCAGCTCGGCCAGCGGATCCTGCAGGCGACGGGCAATCGACACTGCGCCACGGATCGACACATCCAGGTCCGGGAATTCCTTGGACGCCAGTTCCGATGCTGAGTAAACCGATGCGCCGGCTTCGGAGACCATGACCTTGGTCATCTTCATGGCTGGGTATTTTTTGATCAGTTCGGCGGCCAGCTTGTCGGTTTCACGACTGGCGGTGCCGTTGCCGATGGCGATCAGGTCCACCGAATGCTTGGCGCACAGGGCGGCGAGCACGGCGAGGGTCTGGTCCCACTTGTTGTGCGGCACGTGCGGGTAAACCGTGGCGTGATCGAGCAGCTTGCCGGTGGAATCGACCACCGCAACCTTGCACCCGGTGCGCAAGCCCGGGTCGAGGCCCAAGGTCGCGCGCGGCCCGGCCGGAGCCGACAGCAGCAAGTCGTGCAGGTTATGGGCGAACACGTTGATCGCCTCGGTTTCCGCGCCGTCGCGCAGTTCGCCCAGCAGGTCGGTTTCCAGGTGGGTATAGAGCTTGACCTTCCAGGTCCAGCGCACCACTTCACCCAGCCATTTATCGGCGGCGCGGTTCTGGTTCTGGATGCCGACGTGCTGGCCGATCATGCCCTCGCACGGGTGCATGGTGCCCGGCAGTTCATCGCCAACTTTCAGGGCGGAGCTGAGAATACCTTCGTTGCGGCCACGGAAAATCGCCAGCGCGCGGTGCGACGGCATGCTCTTGAGCGGTTCGTCGTGTTCGAAGTAATCGCGGAACTTGGCGCCTTCCTCTTCCTTGCCGGCAATGACGCGGGCACTGAGGGTGGCTTCCTGCTTCAGGTAACTGCGCAGCTTGTCCAGGAGGCCGGCGTCTTCGGCGAAGCGCTCCATGAGAATGTACTTGGCGCCTTCGAGGGCGGCCTTCACATCGGCCACGCCTTTTTCGGCGTCGATGAAGCGGGCGGCTTCGGTTTCCGGGCTCAGGGTCGGGTCGTTGAACAGGCCGTCGGCCAGTTCGCCGAGGCCGGCTTCCAGGGCGATCTGGCCCTTGGTGCGGCGCTTCTGCTTGTACGGCAGGTACAAGTCTTCGAGGCGGGTCTTGGTGTCTGCGAGCTTGATGTCGCGTTCAAGCGCAGGGGTCAGCTTGCCTTGCTCTGTAATGCTGGCAAGGATGCTGATGCGCCGTTCGTCGAGTTCTCGCAGGTAGCGCAGACGCTCTTCCAGATGACGCAATTGGGTGTCATCGAGGCTGCCGGTCACTTCTTTCCGGTAACGGGCGATGAAGGGAACGGTAGAACCTTCATCGAGTAGCGCGACGGCCGCTTCGACCTGTTGTGGGCGTACACCGAGTTCCTCGGCGATGCGGCTGTTGATGCTGTCCATAAAACCACCTGACAAATTGTGAAAGCAGGCCCGCAGGCGCAACGATGAGGCCTTGGCGAGTCTGGTTGAGCGGCCTGGCCTGCGCCGCTACCTGGATCAAAGGTATCCCGTTGACCCGTGAAATCGAACAATTACTGCCGGCGCCATGAAAATAAAAAGCGGCCAACCGGGGTAACGATCAGACGTTGCCTGACACAAAAGGCCGCGCATTATAACCAGCGTTCTGTCATTCGGGGGCATCGCAGGTTGTAGGCATAATCACCGGATTTCTGGCGATAAAGGAAAAATCTGCTAACAATGCACACGGTGCGTATAACGGCAGCTACGCCATAATGCGCGCCGAGATCAAAGGAGCATCCAATGAGCAGCACTGCAAACATTGCTGAAGGCGAAAAAATTCTTATTGTTGACGACGATCCAGGCCTCAGCAGCCTGCTTGAGCGTTTTTTTGTCAGCAAGGGCTATCGTGCCCGCGCCGTGCCGAACACCGAACAAATGGACCGCCTGCTGGCGCGTGAAGTGTTCAATCTGGTCGTCCTCGACTTGATGCTGCCTGGGGAGGACGGCCTGACCGCTTGCCGCCGCTTGCGTGGAGCGAACAATCAAATCCCGATCATCATGCTGACCGCCAAGGGCGATGAGCTGAGCCGGATCAAGGGCCTGGAACTGGGCGCCGACGATTACCTGGCCAAGCCGTTCAATCCGGACGAGCTGATGGCCCGCGTAAAAGCCGTCCTGCGTCGTCAGTCGGCTCCGGTGCCTGGCGCGCCAGGCAGTGAAGACGAAAGCGTGACCTTCGGTGACTACGAGCTGTCCCTGGCCACCCGCGAACTCAAGCGTGGTGAAGAAGTGCACATGCTCACTACCGGTGAGTTCGCAGTGCTCAAGGCGTTGGTGATGAACGCCCGCCAGCCATTGACCCGGGACAAGCTGATGAACCTGGCCCGTGGTCGTGAGTGGGATGCTCTGGAGCGCTCCATTGACGTGCAAATTTCCCGTCTGCGCCGGATGATCGAACCCGATCCGTCCAAGCCGCGTTATATCCAGACCGTCTGGGGTGTGGGTTACGTATTCGTTCCGGATGGCGCCGCCACGAAGTAATTGGCGAAGTGATCGTCGATTTGTAGGCGCGAGTTTGTGCGGGCAGAGGGCCTGATGGCCTTGCCCGCAGACTCTCGACCGGCAATGTGCGAGCATCGCTCACTCCTGCACGTGTTTAACGGTTGCCCATGAAAACCCCGGTTTGGTTTCCCCAGAGTTTCTTCTCCCGCACCCTTTGGCTGGTGCTGATCGTCGTCCTGTTTTCCAAGGCGCTGACCTTGGTTTATCTGCTGATGAACGAAGACGTGCTGGTTGACCGCCAATACAGCCATGGCGTCGCCTTGACGCTGCGCGCCTACTGGGCGGCCGATGAAAACAATCGCGAAAAGATTGCCGAGGCTGCAACCCTGATCCGGGTGGTCGGCGCCGGCGTGCCTGAGGGAGAACAACACTGGCCCTACAGCGAGATCTATCAGCGGCAGATGCAAGACGAACTGGGGGCCGATACCGAGGTGCGATTGCGCATGCACTCGCCTCCGGCGCTGTGGGTCCGGGCGCCCAGCCTGGGCGATGGCTGGCTGAAAGTGCCACTGTATCCGCACCCGTTGCGTGGCCAGAAAATCTGGAACGTGCTCGGCTGGTTCCTCGCCATCGGCCTGCTGTCCACGGCTTCGGCGTGGATCTTCGTCAGTCAGCTCAACCAACCCCTCAAGCGCCTGGTGTATGCCGCGCGGCAACTCGGCCAGGGGCGCAGCGTGCGCCTGCCGATCAGTGATACACCCAGTGAAATGACCGAGGTTTACCGCGCCTTCAACCAGATGGCCGAAGACGTCGAGCAGGCCGGTCGCGAGCGCGAACTGATGCTGGCCGGGGTCTCCCACGACCTGCGCACTCCGCTGACCCGGTTGCGCCTGTCGCTGGAACTGATGGGTGACCATAACGATCTTACAGACGCCATGGTGCGTGATATCGAGGACATGGACGCCATTCTCGATCAGTTCCTGGCGTTCATTCGCGATGGGCGTGATGAATCGGTGGAGGAGGTGGACCTGAGCGATCTCGTCCGTGAAGTCGCCGCGCCGTACAACCAGAACGAAGAAAAGGTGCGTTTGCGTCTTGAGCCGATTCAACCGTTCCCGTTGCGTCGGGTGTCGATGAAGCGGCTATTGAACAATCTGATTGGCAATGCGTTGAATCACGCGGGCAGTGGGGTTGAGGTGGCGGCGTATGTCTCGGGGGATACCAGTGCGCCTTATGTCGTCCTGAGCGTCATGGACCGTGGCGCCGGGATAGATCCATCGGAGCTGGAAGCGATTTTCAACCCGTTCACCCGGGGCGACCGCGCCCGGGGCGGCAAGGGCACGGGACTGGGCTTGGCAATTGTGAAGCGAATTGCTTCGATGCATGGCGGCAATGTTGAATTGCGCAACCGTTCCGGCGGCGGCCTGGAAGCGCGGGTGCGCTTGCCGTTGGGGCTGATGCTACCGCGGGATGCCGTCTAACCCGATCATTCCCACGCTCTGCGTGGGAATGCAGCCCTGGACGCTCTGCGTCCCTTTCAAAGCCGAACGCGTCCGTTGAGGCGTTCCCACGTAGCGCGTGGGAACTGTCGGTGTGTTAACCCTTGCCTTTGGTCCGGGTCATGTTCGGCCCGCCATTCTTCTCCAGATGCTCGATGATGATCCCCGCCACGTTCTTGCTGGTGGTGGTTTCGATCCCCTCCAGACCTGGCGACGAGTTCACCTCCATCACCAGTGGCCCGTGATTGGAGCGCAGGATATCCACCCCGGCCACGGCCAGGCCCATCACTTTCGCCGCGCGCAATGCCGTCATGCGTTCTTCCGGGGTGATCTTGATCAGGCTGGCGCTGCCACCGCGATGCAGGTTGGAACGAAATTCCCCGGGTTTGGCCTGGCGTTTCATGGCTGCAATGACTTTGTCACCCACCACGAAGCAGCGAATGTCGGCGCCCCCCGCCTCCTTGATGTACTCCTGAACCATGATGTTCTGCTTGAGGCCCATGAATGCCTCGATCACCGACTCCGCCGCCGTAGCGGTTTCGCACAGCACCACACCGATACCCTGGGTGCCTTCCAGCACCTTGATCACCAAGGGTGCACCGTTGACCATTTCGATCAGGTCGGGAATATCGTCCGGCGAGTGGGCAAAACCGGTGACCGGCAATCCGATGCCCCGACGTGACAGCAACTGCAGCGAGCGCAGCTTGTCCCGCGAGCGAGCAATGGCCACCGATTCGTTGAGTGGAAAAACCCCCATCATTTCGAACTGGCGCAACACCGCGCAGCCGTAAAACGTGACCGAAGCACCGATGCGCGGAATCACCGCGTCGAAGCCTTCCAGTGGCTTGCCGCGGTAGTGGATCTGCGGCTTGTGACTGGCAATGTTCATGTAGGCGCGCAGGGTATCGACCACCACCATTTCATGGCCACGTTCGGTACCGGCTTCGACCAGGCGGCGGGTGGAATACAGACGCGGGTTCCGCGACAGCACAGCGATCTTCATGCAACACCTGTGGAGGAGGTAGATACCGGGAACACCGGCTTGTCTTGTACATATTTGATGCCGGGATTGACTACCAACTGGCCATCAATCAGGGCTTTGGAACCGAGCAGCAGGCGATAGCGCATGGATTTGCGGCAGGCGAGCGTGAACTCGACCCGCCAAACCCGATCGCCGAGGGCCAGGGTGGTGCTGATCACGTATCGCACCTGCGCATGACCGTTGGAGCTTTTAATGGTTTTTCTCGTCACCAGTGGTGCTTCGCAGCGGCGGTGACGCAACTGCACCACCGTGCCCAGGTGCGCGGTGAAACGCACCCACTGCTCGCCGTCACGGTCGAAAGTCTCGATGTCGGTGGCATGCAGGCTGGAGGTGCTGGCACCGGTGTCGATTTTTGCCCGAAGGCCCGCGACTCCCAAATCCGGGAGCGCCACCCACTCGCGCAGACCGACAACGGTCAAATGGTCAAATGTCTTCAAAGTTGCTCAACCGGTAGAAACCGCTCTGGCCGCACGCGGCCGAATTCGCGGTATTCACGCAGAATAATGGTTAAAAGGCGACAGATATCTACGGCCCGGATTTCCAGCCTCACGGGGAGGTTCTGGAATGTCTGCATTGTAATCCGAGACGGCGTAATTCTTGGTACGAGAGAAACGGTAGTACAGTTCATCAATATTTCAGAACGAGGAAATCCCATGGCACAAAAAAACGACGAGGATGACAAAGTCCGGCTGGATAAATGGTTATGGGCGGCGCGTTTTTACAAAACCCGTGCCTTGGCCAAGGCGGCGATTGAAAGCGGCAAAGTGCACTGCCGGGGTGAACGCTGTAAACCGGGCAAGGAGCCGCGCATTGGCGATGAATTTGTGATTCGCACCGGTTTCGAGGAGCGCACGGTGGTGGTCCAGGCGCTGTCGATCGTGCGCCGTGGTGCACCTGAAGCACAGACGTTGTACGCCGAAACCGAAGCCAGCATTGCCAAGCGCGAGAATGCCGCGGCCGAGCGCAAGGCAGGCGCCCTGGGCGTGAGCACTGATGGCAAACCGAGCAAGAAACAGCGGCGGGATCTGTTCAAGTTTCGTGGCAGCAGCAACGAATGATTGACCCGGCCGCCGATCGCGCGAGTCGGGCCAAGGACTTGTAATTGCGCCGGTGCGTAGCCATATGAGGTAATTGGTCTGCCGAGCATGTGCCATTCGTCGTAAAGCGCGCACAGCCACCGGTCTTCAGGCCACAACCCGGCAGCCATACGCTATAGCCAAGGCGTAACCTCGTTCTGTAACCATTTTTGTCACCCATTCAGATACCAGACTTATGACCGACTTACCGGATAACGACTTCACCCAACGCTTCATCTTCGATGACAGCGACACCCGTGGCGAGATGGTTTCGCTGGAACTCAGCTACGCTGAAGTCCTGGCCAAACACGCCTATCCGGAGCCGGTTGCGCAACTGCTCGGCGAACTGATGGCGGCTGCGGCGTTGCTGGTCGGCACCTTGAAGTTCGATGGCCTGCTGATCCTTCAGGCCCGCTCCGAAGGCCCGATTCCATTGCTGATGATCGAGTGCTCCAGCGAGCGCGACATCCGTGGCCTGGCCCGCTACGAGGCTGACCGGATTGCCCCCGATGCCACCCTGGCCGACCTGATGCCGGATGGCTCGCTGACATTGACCATCGACCCGCGGCAGGGCCAGCGCTATCAGGGCGTCGTCGATCTGGATGGCGAAACCTTGTCCGACTGCTTCACCAACTACTTCGTCATGTCCCAGCAGATTGGCACCCGCATCAAGCTCTGTGCCGATGGTCGCCGCGCCCGTGGCCTGTTGCTGCAGCAGTTGCCCGCCGATCGCCTGAAAGACGAGGAAGAACGTGCTGCCAGCTGGCAACACCTCACCGCGCTGGCCACCACGCTGACAGCCGATGAATTGCTGGGCCTGGACAACGAAACCGTGCTCCATCGTCTCTATCACGAAGAGCAGGTTCGTCTGTTCGATGTGCAGAAACTGCGCTTCCGTTGCAGCTGCTCGCGCGAACGTTCAGCCAATGCGCTTGTCAGTCTGGGTATGGAAGACGCGCAAAACCTGGTGCTCGAACATGGCGGTAATATCGAGATCGATTGCCAGTTCTGCAACCAGCAGTACCTGTTCGATGCCGCCGATGTCGTTCAATTGTTCGCGGGTGCGGGTGTTGAGACGCCGTCAGATACCCGGCACTAAAACGGTTCAGCGCAGGTAAATTCACTGGAAAGTACCGCAATAGCGCCGTTACGACGGGAGGGCCCTACTTTTTTTGGGCTTTTCTGGCATAATCCGGCCCACTTTTTTCGCGGTAGTAGTGCACGACTTTCTACTACAAAACGTTTGGAGCACTCGGCCACTGGCCGACGGGGAACCTCATGACGCAAGCCAATAACGCCGTGTACACCGATCTGAGTGTTGATGATCTGGTCAAAGAAGCCCTCAACCGCGGTGAAGGCGAGCTTGCCGATACCGGCGCACTGGTTGTACGTACCGGTCACCGTACCGGCCGTTCGCCAGTCGATCGTTTCATCGTTGATGAGCCAACCACCACGGGCGCCATCGCCTGGGGCCCGATCAACCGCAAGTTCCCGGCTGACAAGTTCGATGCCTTGTGGAACCGCGTCGAGGCGTTCAACAACGCGCAAGAGCACTTTGTTTCCCACGTGCATGTAGGTGCCGCTTCCGAGCACTACCTGGCCGTGAAGATGACCACCCAGACTGCTTGGCAGAACCTGTTCGGCCGTTGCCTGTTCATCAACCCGGCACAGTACAACCCGGCTGGCCGTGAAGAATGGCAAGTGCTCAACGTTGCCAACTTCGAATGCGTTCCAGAGCGTGACGGCACCAACTCCGACGGTTGCGTGATCATCAACTTCGCGCAGAAGAAAGTGCTGATCGCTGGCATGCGTTATGCCGGTGAAATGAAGAAAGCCATGTTCTCGGTGCAGAACTTCCTGCTGCCGGCTGCCGACGTACTGCCAATGCACTGCGCCGCCAACATCGGCGAAGAAGGCGACGTGACCCTGTTCTTCGGTCTGTCGGGTACCGGCAAGACCACCCTGTCCGCCGACGAAAGCCGTTACCTGATCGGTGACGACGAGCACGGCTGGGGCGAGGGCGTGGTGTTCAACATCGAAGGCGGTTGCTATGCCAAGTGCATCGACCTGTCCGAGAAGAACGAACCGGTTATCTGGAAAGCCATCAAGCACGGCGCGGTCCTGGAAAACGTCGTTATCGACGACGCCAAGCACGCCGACTACGCCGATGTCAGCCTGACCCAGAACAGCCGTGCCGCCTACCCGCTGGAGCACGTAGCCAAGCGTTCCGAGAAGAACCTCGGTGGCGAGCCGAACGCTGTGATCTTCCTGACCTGCGACCTGACCGGCGTGCTGCCGCCCGTGTCGATCCTCAACGAAGAACAAGCGGCCTATCACTTCCTGTCTGGCTACACCGCGCTGGTGGGTTCGACTGAAATGGGTTCGGGCAGCGGCATCAAGTCGACCTTCTCCACCTGCTTCGGCGCACCGTTCTTCCCGCGTCCGGCTGGCGAATACGCAGAGCTGCTGATCAAGCGCATCCGTGGCTTCGGCTCCAAGGTCTACCTGGTCAACACCGGTTGGACCGGCGGTGGCTATGGCGTCGGCAAACGCTTCAACATCCCGACCACCCGCGCAGTGATCGCAGCGATCCAGAGCGGCGCGTTGATCGGTACCGAGACCGAGCACCTGGACACCATCAACCTCGACGTGCCAGTGGCCGTACCGGGCGTTGAGACTGGCCTGCTGAACCCACGTAACACCTGGGCCGATAAAGCCGCCTACGACGAAGCCGCCAAAGCACTGGCCGGCCTGTTCATCGAGAACTTCAAGAAGTTTGAAGTGAGCGACGCGATCAAGGCTGCCGGTCCTAAGCTGTAAGCGCTGGATTGAAGCCATGAAAAAGCCGCCCTTCGGGGCGGCTTTTTTGTGCGCGGCGTTTCAGGTTTTCAGATGCAGGACAAACGCCCCCACCAACACCAGCACAACCCCTGACACCTGCACCTTACCGAGACGCTCCTTGAAAAAAACATACCCCAGGATCGCCGCAATCCCGCCAGACAATGTACTGATCACCGTCACCACCGAAACCGAGCCTGCCACAGCGCCCCAGGCAAATGACGAAAAACCGCCGAGGTTCATCAGGCTGGCACCGGTCAATGTCAGGCAATTTTTAAGCGGCGGGAGTTTCAGGCCGTCATCGATTCTGAGCACGATGCTTACCAGCACGATCAGCCCGACAAGATACGCGAGCCAGAGCATCGTCACCGGTCCAAGTACTGGCAGGACAAAACGACCCTGCAGCCAGAAGCTGGTGCCGTAGAACACCGCCGCCAGCAGCGCATAGGCAATGGAACTGCTCGCCTGCGTGCTGTGTGGCACCTTCGGGTCGGAATGCATGCTGGAGAGGACCACGCCAATGACGCAGAGGGCGATGCACAGCAACTGCAGCAGGCTGATCTGCTCACCGCCAGCCCAGGACAACAACGTGGTCACTACGCCGTAGGAGGTCACCAGCGGGGCGACGATGGAAGCTTTTCCCAAGGCGAAGGCCTTGGACAAGGCCAACGCACCAGACACGGTCAGCACAGCGGCAGCGACGCCGATCAACCAGACATCAAGCGGTGCGGCCATGGACCGGAGAATGAATACGGGGAAGAGGATCAGCAGCAGGCTCATGATGGTAAAACCCAGCGCCTGACCGAAATACACGGCACGTTTGACGCCAACCGCTCGGGCGTTCAAGCCCACCAGAAAATCCGTACCGCCCCACAGCAAGGCGGCTAGCAAGCCCATCAATACGTCCACGCAATTTCCTTATTGTTATGCGCCGCGGACGCTACAGGCCTTCCAGCTCCCGGGTGTCCCAGCATTGAGCCTTGATCGCTCGGTAGAGCATGCCGATGGTCAATGGTTCCTTCTTGCCGCGACCCTTGGCTTTACGCTTGAGAAAGACATCGTAGCCTTCTGGGTGAAAGTAGCGATAGCTGTCGTAGTCGACGAAATCGATGGCGAAGTGCTCTTCAAGGGTTTCGATCAAGTGTTGTGCATCGGCACCGTTGCAGCCGAGGTCGAAGTTGATCGAGGTGGTGAGGCTGATCGTTTTTCGTTCGGGGAGGCCGAGTTCTTCGTGCAGTAGCTGGATGAGTAGGTGAAGGGCGGGGTCGTCGGGGAGGTTGGGGGCGAGGTTCATTGCGGGGTGTCCGGGTGGGCTTGAACAGATCTTATGGGTCGTTGGACTGGAGTGGAAGGATTGAAACCGACGCTCATCCCGCAGAACCCCGTTCACTTCAGGAAACGGTGGTTTTGAGCAGGCGTTGCCGGGCGATGTCGAGCAGGTCGTTGCCATCCTGGGTCAACAGATACAACGCATTGACGATGTTGGGAATGTCGCTGGCGTCGGCTTGTTTGAAGCACAGGCAATACAAAGTTTCCAGCAGGTCGCTGGCGGCACGGATGCGTTGGCGGGCGGCGTCGAGGATTTCCAGGGGGTCGGCCTCGGTGTCGATCACCAGCACTGGGGTTTCACTGTTACTGGACTTGAGCAGGTGATAGCGGTCAGCCAGTGGATCTGTGGTGTTCATCAAAGTGGGTCCTGTGCGAAATCGGCAAGCGTGCCCGGCAGGCCGAGACACGTTTTCAGCCGCGCCGAAAACTATAGGAGGGTGCGTGGCCATGCGACAAGACGGCGTTGATGGACGGATTTTGTAGGGTATTTACCGTTTTTTGAGGATGGGACTACGTTGGCGCTGGTTTTTGTACGCGAAACGATTAGAGGTAAAAATGCCTACGGGAGTGTCGGGCGTTGTTTGGTGAGTCTTGGTAGGGAGGGCAACAGACGCTGTAGGATTTTTCGACATCAACACGCTGTATCATCCCGTATCGTTTTTGCCCCCGACCTTTTCTCGACTCGCTGCGATCGCCGGCTAGGCTTTGCTCATCGCAGCAGTCAACGGAGTGACAGCTTATGCACAACACCCTGGAACAGGTTTTCGGTTATCCACAGTTTCGGCCCGGCCAGGAGGCAGCGGTCAGCGCGGTATTGGCGGGGCGCTCGGCGGCGGCGATTTTCCCCACCGGTTCCGGCAAGTCCCTTTGCTATCAGTTGTCGGCGGTGCTGTTGCCGCACCTGACGCTGGTGGTCTCGCCATTGCTGGCGTTGATGCAGGATCAGTTGGCGTTCCTGCAACGCCACGGCATTGCCGCGGGCAGTATCGATTCGGCCCAGAGTCGCGACGACGCCAGCGATGTCATGGCCCGTGCCAAGTCCGGCGAACTGAAAATCCTGATGGTCTCCGTGGAGCGCTTGAAGAACGAGCGTTTTCGTAATTTCCTGCAGCAGGTGCCGATCTCGCTGCTGGTGGTGGACGAGGCGCATTGCATCTCGGAATGGGGGCATAACTTTCGCCCGGACTACCTCAAGCTTCCGGACTATCAGCGCCAGTTCAACATCCCCCAGGTGTTGTTGCTGACCGCCACGGCGACCCCGAAAGTGATTGCCGACATGCAGGCGAAATTCGCCATCAAACCTGCGGACGTAGTCACCACTGGCTTTTATCGGCCGAACCTCAATCTGTGGGTGGAGCCTGTTCGCAGCCAGGATAAGCGCAGGCGCCTTGTGGAATGGATGAGCCAGCGACCCGGCCAACCGAGCATTGTCTACGTCACCCAACAGAAAACCGCCGAGCACATTGCTGAACACCTGCTGCGCAATGGCATTCAAGCTGAGGCCTATCACGCCGGTTTGCCCCATGAGCAGCGCGAAGGCATCCAGAAGCGCTTCATGGGCGGGCAGTCCAATTGCATCGTCGCCACCATCGCCTTCGGCATGGGCATCGACAAGAGCGACATCCGTAACGTGGTGCATTTCGACCTGCCCAAGTCCATCGAAAACTACAGCCAGGAAATCGGCCGTGCCGGGCGTGACGGGCAGCCATCTGACTGCCTGGTGCTGGCCAATCGCGACAGCCTCAACGTGCTGGAAAACTTCGTCTATGGCGACACGCCCGAACGGGACGGTATCCGCCATGTGCTCGACGAGATGCAGGTCGCCGCGCCCGAGGGGCAGTGGGAGTTTCTCCTGGGGCCTCTGGGGGACCAAAGCAACATTCGCCAGCTACCGCTCAAGACCTTGCTGGTTCAACTGGAGCTTCGTGGCTTGATCGCCCCGCGTTATGCCTACTACGCCGAATACCGCTTCAAATATCTGCAGGAGCCTGAGGCATTGCTGGCTCGCTTCGAGGGCGAGCGCAGGGATTTCGTCGCGGCGATCATCCAGACGTCCACCCGTGCACGTACCTGGGCCACGGTAAATTTCGATGCGTTGTATGAACAGCACCGGGCCGAGCGCAGTCGGGTGGTGAAGGCCCTGGATTATTTCCAGGAAAAGGGCTGGGTCGAGCTTGAAAGCAAGCAGATGACCGAGGTCTACAGCCTGTTGCAAACCGGTTTCGACAGTGCCGTGTTGAGTGAAGAGCTGCACGCCGGTTTCACTCGGCATGAACAGACCGAGATTGCGCGGATTCACGCCATGCTGGACCTGTTCGCCACCGATCGCTGTCTGGGCTATCGACTGGCCGAGTATTTCGGCGACGAAAATGCGCCCCGTCAGTGTGGGCACTGTTCGGTTTGCCACGGGCAGGTGGCGCGGCTGCCTGCACCGCCGGCGTTACCGGCACTTGTGGATAAAAACTTCGAGGCCCTGTGTGCTGATTTTATCCACAGGCATGAACAACACACAGGGGAGGCGCCGTCGGCCGAGCGCGTGACACGGTTCCTGTGTGGGATCAGCGTGCCGCTGTTTACCAAGCTCAAGGTGCGGACGATTTCGGGTTTTGCGGCGTTGGAGGATTATCCGTATGCCGAGGTTCGTGAGTGGGCGCAGGCACACCTCTAACTCGGTGTCTGGCGGAGCGCATCCATCCGCTGAATGTCGCTCATCACAGGAATAAATTTCAAAAAGGCGCGGCGGCTGACTATGGTGAGGGCTGTCTTCGGATCGCCAACAAGAGAATAATCATGAGCCAGACACCGTTCAATATTCAGCGCGCAGCCGTCATCGGCGCGGGCACCATGGGCCGCGGCATTGTCATGTGCCTGGCCAACGCCGGGGTAGCGGTACAATGGGTCGATAACAATCCGCAGATGCTTGAACAGGCACTGGTTACTGTGGCGGACACCTATGCCCATAGTGTTCGACAGGAACGCATCGATCAGGTCGAGGCCGATGCCCGCATCGCGCGGGTCACGGCGGTCGCTGATTATGCGGCTATCCGTGACGTCGACCTGGTGATCGAAGCCGTCTACGAAAATCTCGAACTCAAGCAATCCATCTTCCGTGAGCTTGATGGCTTGCTCAAACCTCAAGCCATTCTGGCGAGTAACACGTCGGCACTGGACATCGACGCCATCGCCGCGGTGACAGGCCGACCACAACAGGTCCTGGGCCTGCACTTCTTCAGCCCGGCCCACATCATGAAGCTGCTGGAAATCGTCCGTGGTGCCCAGACTGCACCGGCGGTCATCGATGCTGCGCTGGCGCTGGGCAAGCGCATGGGCAAGGTCAGCGTGGTGTCGTGCAATTGCGACGGCTTTATTGGCAATCGCATGCTCAACACCTACGTGCTGGAAGCCCGCAAAATGCTGCTGGAGGGCGCTTATCCCTATCAGGTCGATGCGGCGCTGCAAGGCTTTGGTTTCGCCATGGGGCCATTCCGTATGTTCGATGTGGTTGGCGTCGATCTGCAATGGCGCGCCCGGCAACTGTCCGGTGTAGGGCAGGATGCACCCGAGGTGCAGGTGGATAACCGTCTGTGTGAGCAGGGCCGTTTCGGTCAGAAGAGCGGCGACGGCTACTACCACTACGAGCCGGGCAGTCGCCAGGCTGAGCACGATCCGATGGTCGATGCATTGGTGTTGGAAGTCAGCGAAGGGCTGGGTTTCCATCGCCGTGAAATCAGCCCGGAGGAAATTCTGGAACGCTGCTTGCTGGCATTGGTCAACGAGGGTGCGAAGATCCTTCAGGAGGGCATTGCCGGATCGGCCCACGACATCGATCTGGTGTACCTCAACGGATACGGATTCCCGGCGGACAAGGGTGGGCCAATGGCCTGGGCAGATCAGCAAGGGTTGGCGGATATTCATCAACGCCTGCTGGCGCTTGAGACCCGCCAGGGTGATCACTGGCGCCCGGCGCGGTTGATTGGTGAGTTGGCGGCGGCAGGTAGAGGGTTTGCGGACAAGTGATTGAAGTGGCGCCTGCGAGGGCGCCATCGCGAGCAGGCTCGCTCCCACAGTTGATCTTCAGTGAACCCAAATTTTATGTACGACTAAGATCCCTGTGGGAGCGAGCCTGCTCGCGAAGAAAGATACTGCGATTTCGCTTTAGACTGGCGAACACACTCAGGAATCCACACCAATGCCCCAACGCTGCGACTATCCACACTTCCAACCCATCACCACACGCTGGCACGACAACGATGCCTACGGTCACGTCAACAACGTTACCTACTACAGTTTTTTCGACACAGCGGTGAACACCTACCTGATCGAAGTCGGTGGCCTGGATATACACGATGGCGAGGTGGTGGGGTTCGTGGTGAGTTCAGCCTGCGACTACTTTGCTTCCATCGCCTTCCCGGACCGGATCGAGGTCGGCTTGCGGGTCGGCAAGTTGGGCAACAGCTCGGTGCAGTACGAGTTGGCAGTGTTCAAGCAAGGGGACGACGAGGCCTGCGCAGCCGGGCGCTTCGTGCATGTGTTTGTCGAACGGGCATCGAATCAGCCGGTGGCGATTCCGGCCGGGTTGCGCAATGCATTGGAGTGTCTGGTGGTTTAAACCAGGCAAAAAAAATCGCAGCCCTCGGGCTGCGATTTTTATCTGTCAGTGAACCCTTTCGGGATCAGTGACGATGGCGGTAGTACTTGTGATGCTTGCGATGGCCATAGGCGTGACCGCGACCTGGGTGGCCGTCACGGTAGTAACGACGATCATCATGGCCACGGTAGCGACGATCATCATCGTCGTCCTCATCGGCCTTGTTACCCATGTAGTTACCCAGCGCGCCACCGGCACCGCCGCCTGCTGCGGAGCCGATCAGGCTGCCGGTGGTGCCGCCCATGCTGCGACCGACCACGTTACCGCCTGCTGCGCCCAACGCACCGCCAATGGCGGCTTCGCCACGGCTGTGTTTGTCTGCGCCGACTGCGCTACCACCCGCGCCGCCCAGGGCCGCGCCAATGGTGGAACCTGTACTGCCGCCAAGCGATTGGCCGACGACTGAGCCCAAAACCCCGCCCAATGCGCCGCCCACACCTGCTTCGGTGGTGCCGCCAGCGGAGGCCATGCCACTGACCAGGCCAAGGGACAACAAGAGAATCGAGGAGAACTTCATGGAGGAACCTCAAGGGGATGACGACGCGATCCTGAGGCTGTGTAAGGGGTGTGACAATCGAAATCCGACGAGTAACACGACTTCAGCACATTTCTATAAGTTACTGTTTTTTGGGCGGAACTTAATGGTTTTTCGCCGGTCTTTTACTACTTCGGATAGGCCGTTTTCATGAGGAAACGGCCTTTTTTGTGGGCGTTTGGAAATTGTTTTGCCAGCGACACGGCTAAAAGATCGCAGCCTGCGGCAGCTCCTGCAGAGATCAGCGTAGGAGCTGCCGAAGGCTGCGATCTTTGATTTTGCTTTAAGCAGACTTTGCCATGATCAATCCGGTCTCACTCGCCGCTTCCAGCCGGATCGCCACGAACTTGGATGTTGGTGTATGGCTGCCATCCCCGGTGCTTTCCAGCGGCACCAGCGGGTTCACTTCCGGATAGTACGCCGCTGCTTGCCCCGCTGGAATATCAAATGCCAGCAGCGTGAAGCCTTTCACCCGGCGCTCAAGTCCGTCATCCCAGATTGAAACGATATCGGCCTTCTGCCCCGGCTTGAAGCCCAGGCGAATGATGTCGGCTTCGTTGACGAACAGCACGTCACGCTGCCCCTTCACTCCGCGATAACGGTCATTGAGGCCATAGATCGTGGTGTTGTACTGATCGTGGGAGCGCATCGATTGCATGATCAGGTCCGGCAACACACCGGTAGCACGGGTGCGCTCATGCACCAGGTCCTTGGGCAACGCATTTGGGCGGAAATTGGCCCGGCCTGATGCAGTGTTCCACTTGCGCGCACCGGCGCTGTTGCCCAGGTAGAACCCGCCCGGGTTCTTGACTCTCTCGTTGAAGTCCTTGAAGCCGGGAATGGTATCGGCAATCAAGTCGCGGATGCGGCTGTAGTCTGCCACCAGCCAGTTCCAGTCCACCGGCTGGTTGCCCAGCGTGGCTGCCGCGATGCCTGCCAGGATCGCTGGCTCAGAACGCATCTGCTGCGAGAGCGGCTCCAGCTGGCCATTGGAGGCGTGGACCATGCTGAACGAGTCTTCGACGGTCACCGCTTGAGGACCTTGGGTTTGCCGGTCGATATCGGTCCGGCCCAGGCACGGCAGAATCAGGGCCTCTTTACCGTGCGTCAGGTGGCTGCGGTTGAGCTTGGTGCTGATCTGCACGGTCAGGTCGCAGTTGCGCAGGGCCTGGAAGGTACGCGGGCTGTCTGGAGTCGCTTGAGCGAAGTTGCCGCCCAGACCGATGAAAACCTTGGCCCGACCTTCGGCCATGGCATGAATCGCCTCGACCACGTTGTGGCCGTTTTCGCGCGGCACCTTGAACTGGAAGCGTCGTTCCAGGGCATCGAGGAATGCCACGGGTGGACGTTCGTTGATGCCCATGGTCCGGTCACCCTGCACGTTGCTATGGCCACGCACCGGGCACAGGCCGGCGCCTGGCCGACCGATGTTGCCGCGCAGCAACATCAGGTTGGCGATTTCCTGGATGGTCGCTACCGAATGGCGATGCTGGGTGATCCCCATGGCCCAGCACATGATGACGTTCTTGCCCTTGGCATACATGCGCGCCGCTTGTTCGATTTCCACCAGAGGCAGTCCCGACTGCTCGACGATCTGTTGCCATGGGGTGTCGTCGATGGCGGCCAGGTAGTCCAGGACATTGACGCTGTGTTCATTGAGGAAGGCGTGATCGAACACCGCAGGCTCACCCGCTTTCTGTGCGTCGCGTTCCCATTGCAGCAGGAATTTGGCCATGCCGCGCATGATCGCCATGTCGCCGCCCAATGCCGGTCGGAAGAACGCGGTATTGGTCGGTTTGTCGCCGTTGGTAAGCATTTCAATCGCGTGTTGCGGGTGCTGGAAGCGTTCCAGGCCGCGCTCTTTAAGCGGGTTGATGCACACCACCTGGGCGCCGCGTTTGACTGCCTCTCGCAACGGTTCGAGCATCCGTGGATGGTTGGTGCCGGGGTTCTGGCCCCAGACGAAAATGGCATCGGCGTGTTCGAAATCGTCGAAGGTGACGGTGCCTTTGCCGACGCCGACACTTTGCGCCAATGCCACGCCGCTAGCCTCGTGGCACATATTCGAACAGTCAGGGAAGTTGTTGGTGCCGTAGGCGCGCACGAACAGCTGGTACAAAAAGGCTGCTTCGTTACTGGCCCGGCCCGAGGTGTAGAACTCGGCCTGATTCGGGCTCGACAAGCCGTTCAGATGTTTGGCGATCAGCGCAAAGGCGGCGTCCCAACTGATCGGCTTGTAGCGATCGGTCTCTGCGTCATAGCTCATCGGCTCGGTCAGCCGACCCTGATACTCAAGCCAGTAGTCGCTTTGTTCGAGCAACGACGTGACGCTGTGCCTGGCGAAAAACTTGGCATCGACGCGGCGCTTGGTCGCTTCCCAGTTCACCGCTTTGGCGCCGTTCTCGCAGAACATCACCATGCCGCCTTCATTGGAATCGCCCCAGGCGCAACCGGGGCAGTCGAAGCCGCCGGTCTTGTTGGTCTTGAGCATCATGCGCAGGTTTTTCAGCGCGTTGTCGCTGGTCAACCAGGCCTGGGCGACGCTGATCAGTGCGCCCCAGCCTCCGGCCGGGCCTTTGTAGGGTTTGTAGCGAGGGACGGGTGTCTGGTCGGCTTGACGGTGTTGACTCACGCTTGGTTCTCCAACGCTGGGCTGTAGACCCGCGGCGCATTCTTTTGTGGCAGATGAATGAGATTGAGGTTGTGGCGACGGGCCCATTGCACAGCGAGCCCGGTGGGCGAAGACAGGCTGACCAGAGTCTGGATGCCGGCGCGCAAGACTTTCTGGATCAATTCGAGGCTGCATCGACTGGTGACAATCGCCAGTCCGCCAGCCGTCGAAATGTTTTGGCGGACCAAGCCGCCAATCAATTTATCCAGCGCGTTGTGCCGGCCGATATCTTCGCGACCCAGCAACAGTTGGCCTTGGTCGTTCATGAACACGGCCGCATGCACCGCCCCGCAGTGCTGGCCAAGTGGCTGGAACGCGCTGATGCGCTGGCGCAGGCCGTCCAGCCATTCAGCCGGTGGCAGGGGCGCGCCGGGCAATACTTCGAGCTCGGGCAATGCCTGCTCCACCGCTTCCACACCACAGAGCCCGCAACCGCTGGTACCGGCCAGCTGCCGACGCTGTTGCTTGAGGTTCCAGAACGCGCGATTGGCGATGGTCACCTGCGCGTACTGCGCTGAGCCCGAGCCGCTGAGTTGCAGGTCATAGATATCCGAGGCGTCCTGGATAATGCCGCTGCCCAGGCTGAAGCCGACGATGAAATCTTCAAGGTCGGTGGGCGTCACCAGCATCACCGCCTGGCTGATACCGTTAAAGGCAATCGCCAACGCGACTTCCTCGGCCAGCGCGGTGCTGGCTGACTCCGAGTGCTCGAGGTTGCTGTAGCTATAGGTGTGGCTGGCGGCGGGCGCAGGCGTTTCGAGGGCAGGCGCCGCGCAGGCTGGGCGCTTGGCGTTCATGGCATCACCGAGGGATTGATCAGCTTTAAGACTAGGCGCGGCAACTTGCCACGTCTAATTGCTATTACTGATCTACCGATAGATGCCCTCGATCAAGCGCCGATCAGTGATTGTTGATAAACCGCGAAACAGGCTTCAGCCAGGGCCGAACGTGGCGCGCTGCGGCGCATGATCAGGCCCAGCCGGCCAAGGGTTTGGGCGTTTTCGATCGGTTGCAGGCGCAAGTGCTCGGTCAGCCCTTCCAGTCCACCGTCCAACGGCATCACCGCGCAGCACAAGCCGCCATGCACAGCTTGTAACAGTTGATGCACGGCATCGGTTTGCAACAAAGGTTGTGGGTTGAGGCCGCGGCTGTGGAAGTTGTGGTCGATGGATTGGCGAAAGTGCATGCCGCTGGTGAGCATGCCCAGCGGCAACTCGATCAACGATTCCCAGCTCAGCGGTGCTTCGCCAAAGGTAAAGAAGCGCTGATCGTAGAGCAGGCCCATGCGGGTTTCACTGAAGGCGAAGGAGTCGAAACGCTCGGCATCCAGGCGTTCGAGGTAGGACACGCCGAGGTCCAGGCGATTGTTCGCCAGCTGTTCGAGGATCTGCTCGGAGCTCAGCGCCGAGAGTTCAAAGCGCAGGTTCGGGTGTTCTGCGTGCAGGCGCTGCATCAGCGGCAACGGATCGAAACTCGACAGCGGCACCACGCCCAGGCGCAAGGTGCCGACCAGATTGCCGCGACAGGCCGCCGCCTCGGCGTACAGGCCGTCATAGGCTGCCAAGACGGTGCGCGCCCAGGCCAGCACCCTCTCGCCAGGTGCAGTAAAGCCTTCAAAGCGCTGGCCGCGATTGACCAGTGGCAGATCGAGTTCTTCCTCGAGGCTGCGCAGGCGCATGGACAGGGTCGGCTGGGTAATATGGCAGCGTGCGGCGGCTTGGCCGAAATGGCGGGTTTCATCCAGAGCGATGAGGAATTTCAGCTGCTTGATGTCCATCTTCGCTCCAGGCTGCGGGAAGGGGTCGATTCTAGCGCAAGCGGCGTCATTGGTCGGTTTGGATTGGCAAACGGCTGCCGTGGTCTAGGCTTTTGCGTCTGGAACCCGAAACCCAAGGAGAGCGAAACAATGAGCCTGTTCAGTTTTCTCAAAGAAGCCGGTGAAAAAATTCTCGACGCGTTGACGCCGGACAAGGCTGAAGCCAACAGCGAGGCATTGACCAAGCATGTACAGAGTGCGTTGACGGGGATCGATACTTCCAAGATTCAGGTGAAGGTCGAGGGCGATAAGGTCATCGCCAGCGGCGAAGCGAAGACGCAGGAAGAGAAGGAAAAAATTCTCCTGACGCTGGGCAACGTGGCGGGTGTCAGCGGTGTTGAAGACCAGATCACCGTGACCGGTCCAGTGGTCGTGGCCGCGAAGTTTGTCGTGGTCGAGAAGGGCGACACCTTGAGCGCCATTTCCCTGCGCGTGTACGGCAATGCCAACCTGTACAACAAAATCTTCGAAGCCAACAAACCGATGCTCAAGGATGTGAACAAGATCTATCCGGGGCAATCGCTGCGGATTCCTGAATAATGTGAGGCCCTGTAGGAGCTGCCGCAGGCTGCGATCTTTTGATCTGGTTTTTTACGATCAAAGTCAAAAGATCGCAGCCTGCGGCAGCTCCTACAGGAATCAAAGGCCAGTTATCAAATCCCGATAATCCCCGACCGCCGCAAATTCTCCCGTGTCCTTGGGCCCTTTACGGCTATCCGGCTCTTTCACCGCCAGTAAATGCGCCACGCCGAACTCCCGGGCACTGCGCAGGATCGGCAGTGTGTCGTCGATAAACAGGCTGCGCGCCGGGTCGAAGTCGATGTCGGCCTGCAAGGCATCCCAGAACTGCGGGTTTTCCTTGGGGAAACCGTAATCGTGGGAGCTGATCAAACGTTCGAAATACGGCGCCAGCTCGATTCTTTCCAGCTTCAATGACAGCGAATCGCGATGCGCATTGGTGATCAGCACCACACGCTTGCCTGCACGCTTGATCGCCGCCAGGAAGGTGTCCGCATCCGGGCGCAAGGCGATCAGATGAGCCGTTTCCAGTTTCAGCTCGCGCACGGGTAGTTTCAGTTCGGTACTCCAGAAATCCAGGCAGTACCACTGCAGCTGACCGGCATTGCGTTCAAATAACGGCTGCAATTCCAGTTCGGCCATTGCCCGGCTCACCCCGTGCAGTTCGGCATAACGCTGGGGCAAGTGCTCCAGCCAGAAATGGTTGTCGAAGTGCAGGTCCAGCAGCGTGCCGTCCATGTCCAGCAGAACGGTATCGATGTCGTGCCAGGGCAGCAGGGACATAAAAACTTCTCCAACGGTAAAAAAAGGTATCCGGGGACAACAATCAGGATAGGCCGGGTATAGTAACCCGCTATCGCCCAGGAGCCGCTCATGCGCCAGAAACCCACCATCCTCGCCCGCGAGATTGTCGCCACCAGCCGTTTGTTCTGCGTCGAGGAGCTGAAGCTGCGTTTTTCCAACGGCGTAGAGCGCACCTATGAGCGATTGGTCGGCAAGGGCGCAGGCTATGGTGCCGTGATGATCGTGGCGATGCTCGATGCCGACCATGCCGTATTGGTCGAAGAGTACTGCGGCGGTACCGATGCATACGAATTATCCCTGCCTAAAGGCTTGATCGAGCCAGGCGAGGACGTTTTGGCGGCAGCCGAACGCGAGCTCAAGGAAGAGGCAGGTTATGGCGCGCGACAGTTGGAACATCTGACCGAGCTGTCGTTGTCACCTGGTTACATGAGCCAGAAAATCCAGGTGGTGTTGGCCACTGATCTGTACGAAGAGCGCCTGGAAGGTGACGAGCCGGAGCCGATGGGCGTGGACAAGATCAACCTGCGCGAATTGTCGGCGCTGGCGCAGAACCCGAAGTTCACTGAAGGCCGTGCCTTGGCGGCGTTGTACCTGGCCCGTGACCTGCTGATCCAGCGCGGGGTGTTCCAGCCATGAATTTTCCCCATCCGTTGATGGCGCCGGTGGTCGAGCTGGCATTGAAGGCCGGCGAGGCGATCTTGCCGTTTTGGCGCGTCGGCACGGCGGTGACTGCCAAGACTGACGATTCACCCGTGACTGCCGCAGACATGGCTGCTCACCATCTGATTCTGGCCGGGCTGACGGCGCTTGATCCGAGTATTCCGGTGTTGTCCGAAGAAGACGCCAACATCCCGCAGAGTGTTCGCGCCAGTTGGCAGCGCTGGTGGTTGGTCGATCCGTTGGACGGGACCAAGGAATTCATCAGCGGCAGCGAAGAGTTCACCGTCAACATCGCGTTGATCGAACAGGGGCGCGTGGTATTTGGCGTGGTGTCGATGCCGACTAGCGGGCGTTACTATGTCGGAGGCTCCGAGCTCGGCGCGTGGCGTTGCGATCAGGGGGGTACGCCCGTGGCGATTCAGGTGCGTGAGGTGCTGGAGCCTGGCCAACCGTTCACCGTGGTGGCCAGCCGTCGCCATTCCAGTCCACAACAGGAACGCTTGCTGGCCGGATTGAGTGCCAGCCTGGGTGAACTGGTACTGGCCAGTATCGGCAGCTCCCTGAAATTCTGCCTGTTGGCCGAGGGGGCGGCGGATTGTTATCCACGGCTGGCGCCGACTTCGCAGTGGGACACGGCGGCGGCGCAAGGCGTGCTGGAAGGGGCGGGTGGCGAGGTGCTGGATCTCAATGGCGCTCCGTTCTGCTATCCAGCGCGGGAATCGCTGCTGAACGAATTTTTCCTCGCACTGCCGGCCAAGGCTACATGGCGGGAGAAACTGTTGGCGCTGGCTCGAGATTAAAATCAAAAGATCGCAGCCTGCGGCAGCTCCTACAGGTATACACATAACCCTGTAGGAGCTGCCGCAGGCTGCGAACTTTGATTTACCGGTGCAACACGTATTGCCCTTCGAACTTCACCGCATCCTCATCGCTACCCGCGTTCACCACCCGCGTGTGCAGGACCAGCCGCGCCCGTCCGTATCGCTGATACATCGCCAGGAATTTCTTCCACACCTGTGCACCCGGCGCCTGGCAAATGGCATGTGCATCCCCTGTCACCGGCAGCGGGTAGTTGATCTGCCCTTCCTGAATAACGATGTGTCCGTCGGTTATCCCTTCTTCTTTGAGGCGCAGATGCAGCCAGCCCCAACCGGCCAGCACTGCGCCACAATACAGGCTGCCGCCGAACATGGTGCTCTTGTGATTGACGTTGGCGTCCAGCGGCAAGTACAGGCGCAGTTGTTGATCGTGCCAGTCGAGCACCTTCAGGCCCATGTCCCGGGTGAGGGGAATGTCGTGATGGAGGACGGATTCCAGTTGACGACTGTCGCGGCTCATTCAGGGGCCTCTTGTTTGCAGTGGATAAGTGGGCGGTGGCTCAATCGAGGTCGTCGCTGTGGGTGGGGGCGCCACTATCGGCGAAGCTCAAGCCGTGCTTGCGCAATTTGTCATGCAAGGTCTTGCGTGGAATGCCAAGCGCTTCGGCGACGCTGCGCACCGAGCTGTGCGAGCGCGCCAGTTCGGCGGCAATCAAGGTTTTTTCGAAGTTTTCCACTTGCTCGCTCAACCCGCCGCTGACCATTTCTACCGTCGTGCCGACCGTGCCTTGCACCTCGTTGTTATCCAGCGCCAGTTCCAGGCCAAGGGCGAAGCGTTCGGCAGCATTCTGCAACTCGCGCACGTTGCCGGGCCAGGCGTGGCGCAACAGCAGGGCGCGTTGTCCGGGTTGCAGTTCATGGGGCGGCAAGCCGTGGCGGGCGCTGGCTTCATCGGCGAAATGCTGGAACAGCACCAGCGCGTCCTCACCGCGTTCGCGCAGGGGGGGAATGCGCAATGGCGCGACGTTCAGGCGATAGTACAAGTCGGCACGGAATCGGCCCTGATCGGCGGCCTGGCGCAGGTCTTCCTTGGTGGCGGCGATGATGCGGATGTCCAGCGGGATCAGTTGGTTGCCGCCCAGGCGTTCGACCACCCGCTCCTGCAGCAAGCGCAGCAATTTCACCTGGACATCCAGGCTCATGCTTTCGATCTCATCGAGAAACAACGTGCCACCGTTGGCAAATTCGAACTTGCCGATGCGGCGTTTCTGCGCGCCCGTGAAAGCACCGGGCTCATGCCCGAACAACTCGCTTTCGACCACCGACTCGGCCAACGCTCCGGCGTTGATCGCCACGAACGGACCACTGCGCCGACTCGACAGGTCATGCAAGGCTCGTGCGACCACTTCCTTGCCGGCCCCGGTCTCGCCGAGGATCAGCACGTCTGCCCGAGTTGCCGCCAAGGCGCCGATTTGCTCGCGCAGACGCAGCATCGAGGGCGACTGCCCGACCAGGCGCGTGCTCAATTCATTGCGATCGCTCAGGGCCAGGCGCAGGCTGCGGTTGTCCAGCACCAGTCGGCGCAAGGCCAGGGCACGGCGCACGCTGTCGAGCAGCGCATCGCTGGCGAAGGGTTTTTCCAGAAAATCATAGGCACCGGCGCGCATGGCTTGCACCGCCAGCGGCACATCGCCGTGGCCGGTGATCAACAGCACCGGCAGTTCCGGATCCTGGGCGTGGAGTTCGGTCAGCAGTTCGATGCCGTCCATGCCTGGCATGCGAATATCGCTGACGACCACGCCTGGCCAGTCGCGCTCCAGTTGTGCGGCCAGGCCCTTGGCTTCGGCCAGCGGCAGAATCTTCAGGCCGGCGAGGTCCAGGGTCTGGCTCAAGGCCTGGCGCAGGTGGGGATCGTCGTCGATCAACACGACCTGGATGCGATTGTCGATGCTCATGCACTTCGGTCCTCGGACGGTTGCAGGCTCACACCCGGTGCGCCTGCGCGTAGCTTCAGGGTAATCAGGGCGCCGCCCTCCTTGTGGTTGGCGAACGACAGTTCGCCGCCGAAGGCGCGCATCAGGGTCTCGCAGATCGCCAGCCCCAACCCAAGCCCCTGGGTACGGGTCTTGGTGGTGTAGAAGGGCTCGCTGGCGCGGCCCAGGGCCTCCAGGCAGAAACCGGGGCCGTTATCGCGAATGTACAGGTTGACGCCTTCGCCCGTGGATTGGGCACTCAGCCAGAGTTTACGCGGCGGACCTTTTTCCGTCAGGGCATCGAGGGCGTTGGCCAGCAGGTTGCCCAGCACCTGGCGCAGGCGGGTTTCTCCGGCCTCGACCCACAACGTGGCGGCGGGCAAGTCGCGGATCAGCTCGACTTCCATGCTGCGCCGGCGCTTGGCCAACAAGGCCAGGGCATCGTCCAGCGCCGGTTGCAGGGCGACGCTTTCCGGGGCGTGGCGGTCGCGCCGGGCAAAGGCGCGCAGGTGAGCGATGATCGACGCCATGCGCCCGGTCAGTTCGCTGATCAGCTTGAGGTTGCCACGGGCATCGTCGGTGCGCTGGTGGTCGAGCAACACTTCGGCGTTTTCCGCGTAGCTGCGGATGGCTGCCAGCGGTTGGTTGAGCTCGTGGCTGATGCTCGCCGACATCGTTCCCAGCGCCGAGAGCTTGCCAGCCTGCACCAGGTCATCCTGGGCGCGAACCAGTTCTTGCTGGGCCTGTTCGCGCTCCAGCACTTCCTGTTTGAGTCGGCGGTTGAGGCCCTCAAGGTCGCTGGTACGTTCAGCCACCCGGCCTTCCAGTTCGCGTCGGGCCTTGGCTTCGAAGGCGATGCGTTCCAGGTAATGACGGCGGCGTTGCATCATCAGGCCGAGCAACAGCATCAACACCAGCAGCGTCGCGCCACCGATGGCGACCACCGTGCGCACCGGACGATCGATCAGGGTGCGCGGAGCGAGGATGCTGACGTTCCAGCCGGTTTCCGCGATCGGCTGAGTCTGGGTCAACCAGGCATTGGGATTGAGCTTGAGCGGCTTGGGTTCGCGGGTGGGGTAGGGCTGGATCGCGGTAATGGCCTTGCGCTCTTCTTCGCTCAACTCACGGGTCGAACGAAAACGCCATTCCGGCCGCGAGGTGAGGATGACCACGCCGTTGTGATCGGTCAGCAGCAGTTGCTCCGGGGTTTTGCCCCATAGGCTCTCGGTGTGGTCGAGGTCGACCTTGACTACCAGCACGCCGATGATTTTTTCGCCCTCTCGCACGGCGGCGGCAAAGAAGTAGCCCCGTTTGGCGGACGTGGTGCCCAGCCCGAAAAATCGCCCGAGCCGCCCAGCCATGGCTTCGCTGAAGTACGGCCGGAAGGCAAAGTTGCGGCCGACGAAGCTGTCGTGCTTGTCCCAGTTGGAGGCGGCCAGGGTCTTGCCCGTCGTGTCCATCAGGTACATGACTTCGGCGCCGGTCTGGTTACTGATGTTCTTCAGCAGGCGATTGGCGTTGCCTTGGGTGACACCATCGTCTGGCGCGCCAAGCACGGCGCGCAGGGCCGGCAGGTCGCCGAGGATCTGCGGCAGTACTTCATAACGGTGCAGGGTGCCCAGCAGGTTGGCGACGTAGAGATCGAGGGTCTGGCGATTCTGCCCAGCCAATTCGCTGCGGTAATAGCGCTCGGCCAGATGCTCCAGCGGCCACAGCAAGGGCGCCAGGCACAGTGCGAGCAGGGCCAGGCTGCGCCAGCGGGGTCTGCGGGGAAGGGTTGGAGTCATGAGCATCGAGCGCCTGTGGATACAGGTGCATTATGCCTAGGCTTGCCGACGCAGTCTGCGCACCTTGCGGCCGGTGCGAGCGGTGTGTCAGTCGAAGACGTCGGCGTCCTTGAAAAATGCCGCGGCCTGGTCCCTGGCCGACAGTTGCGGCGCAGTATCGAGCGGCCAGTCGATGGCCAGGTCGGGGTCGTCCCAGCGAATGCTGCGTTCGGCCGATGGGTTGTAGTACTCAGTGGTTTTGTACAAAACCTCGGCGAACTCACTCAACACCAGGAAACCGTGGGCGAAACCCTTGGGAATCCACAGTTGGCGATTGTTCTGCGCAGAAAGACGCACGGCAACCCACTGGCCGAAATGTGGCGAACTGCGCCGCACATCAACAGCCACATCAAGGATTTCCCCGGCACAGACCCGAACCAGTTTGTCCTGGGTATTCTCAAGTTGGTAATGCAGCCCGCGCAGCACGCCTTTTTGCGAGCGCGAATGGTTGTCCTGAATGAATTGAGTGCTAAGGCCAGTGGCTTCCTTGAAAACCTTCGCGTTGAAACTTTCGTAGAAAAAACCACGATCGTCACCGAAAACCTTGGGCTCGATGATCAAAACACCGGGCAGGTCGGTGGTCACAACATTCATGGGTTTCTCCAACGATGGGCATTGATGGTCGCCATTCTTGCCCAGAGTGCCTGTAAGGGCGAGTGTCGTGTGCTTTTTTCTTCGAAGTTGACCGATCCAGCCGCTTGCCAGCCGGCTGAAGGGGGGTTGCGTATCGCCCCGAGCAGTGGCGATATAGGCGCCTAATAAAATTTCAGGGGTCGTTGTATGCCGCTCGCCACGTTGATTCATCGCGCCAGTTTGCCCAGCCCGCAAGTCTCTGCCGAGCAAGCGCTTGAGCTTCTGCAGGCGCATTACGGGTTCGACGGTACGTTGCAGGCCCTTGGCAGCCAGCAGGATCTGAACTTTCGCGTCGACAGTGCTCAAGGGCGTTATGTCCTGAAAATCTGCCGGGGCGACTATTCGGCGCTGGAGTTGCAAGCCCAGCATGCCGGGCTCAAGCATCTGGCTGAACATCCTGATGTGCACGTGCCGCGTGTGATTGCGGCGAAAAACGGGGCGGACCTGTTGTCCCTGGAGGTCGCTGGCCAAGCGGTGCATGTGCGTTTGCTGGACTACATCGAGGGCCAGTCCCTGACGCACCTCGAGCATTTCAATCGAACGGTGGTCGCCGGTTTCGGGCGGCTGTGCGGTGAAATGGACCTGGCACTGGCGGATTTTGACCATCCTGGGCTGGTGCGAACCCTGCAGTGGGACGCGCGTCACGCCCACGCACTGATCGCGCATCTGTTGCCGGTGATCAAGGATGAAGCCCAACGCCGACTGATCGTTGAAGCGTCCGAGCAGGCCGAGCGCCATTTGTTGCCGCTGCAAGACAAGTTGCCGGTGCAGGCCATTCACATGGACATCACCGACGACAACGTGGTGTGGCAGCGCGATGCGCAACGCCATTGGCAACTGCAAGGTGTGATCGATTTCGGCGACTTGATCCGAACCTGGCGCATTACCGATCTGTCGGTGACCTGTGCAGCGCTCTTGCATCATGGCGAAGGCGATCCGTTCTGTATTTTGCCAGCGGTACAGGCGTATCACGCGGTCAACCCGTTGCAGCATGAAGAACTGCTGGCGCTGTGGCCGCTGATCGTCGCCCGCGCGGCGGTGCTGGTGCTCAGTGGTGAACAACAGGTGAGCATCGATCCGGGCAATACCTATAGCCGCGACAACCTGGTCCACGAATGGGAGATCTTCCGTGTGGCCACGTCGGTGCCGTTGGCGCTGATGGAAGCGGCCATCCTGTCGGCCGTCGGGCAGAGCCTTCCGGGCATTGGCAGCGAAGGCTTCGCCCCGCTGCTGCCGAGCCTGGTGGGGCGAGAGTTTGCGTTGATCGACCTGGGCGTGCTCAGCCCGCATTTCGAGGCCGGTAACTGGGAGCAGGAAGGCATCGATCAGCGCCTGTTGGATGAGGCCGCCGCTGTCCACGGCCTGGCGGCCAGTCGTTATGGGCAATACCGGTTGTCACGCACGCGCCCGGACACGGCCGGCGAGCCGGACACCTGCCCTCTGCACGTCGAATTGCGCGTACCCCACGGCACGGCCGTCGAAGCGCCGTTCGCCGGGGTGGTGCACCAGCCGATGCCCGGGGTGTTGCAACTGGACGGTCCGCAATTGAGCGTGCGGCTGTGGGGTGTCACGCCATCGCTGCATAGCGGCGCGGCGCTGGTCAAGGGCCAGGTGCTGGGCTCGGTCAGCGGACCGTTGATCGTGCAGCTGTGCCGAGGGGCTTCGTTCAGCGCGCCGTTGTTTTGCACACCTTCACGTGCCGCCGCATGGCAAGCGCTGTGCCCATCGCCCGCGACGCTGCTGGGGCTGGCTTGCGATGCGCAGGAGGAACTCGATTCACAGACCTTGCTGGCCCGCCGTGGCGCCAGTTTCGCCCGCACGCAAAAACACTATTACGTCGACCCGCCGCGCATCGAACGCGGCTGGCGCAACCACCTGATCGACATGCAGGGCCGCTCGTACCTCGACATGCTCAACAACGTCGCGGTACTCGGCCACGGACATCCGCGCATGGCGGCAGTCGCCAGCCGCCAGTGGTCGTTGCTCAACACCAACTCGCGGTTCAACTATGCGGCCGTTGCCGAGTTCTCCGAGCGCCTGCTGAAATTGGCGCCCGAGGGCATGGACCGGGTATTCCTGGTCAACAGCGGCAGCGAAGCCAACGACCTGGCGATTCGCCTGGCGTGGGCCTACAGCGGCGGGCGCGACATGCTCAGCGTGCTGGAGGCCTATCACGGCTGGACCGTAGGCGCGGATGCGGTATCGACTTCGATCGCCGACAACCCCAAGGCCTTGAGCAGCCGCCCGGACTGGGTGCACCCGGTGACCGCGCCGAACACCTATCGCGGTGAATTCCGCGGCCCTGACAGCGCGCCGGACTACGTGCGCAGCGTCGAACACAACCTGGCGAAAATCGCCAGGCAAGATCGTCAACTGGCCGGGTTCATTTGCGAGCCGGTATACGGCAATGCCGGCGGCATCTCCCTGCCACCGGGTTATTTGCAGCAGGTCTACGCAATGGTTCGTGCCCAGGGCGGCGTGTGCATCGCCGACGAAGTGCAGGTTGGCTACGGCCGCATGGGACATTTCTTCTGGGGTTTTGAAGAGCAGGGCGTGGTACCGGACATCATCACCATGGCCAAGGGCATGGGTAACGGACAGCCGCTGGGCGCGGTGATCACCCGCCGGGAAATCGCCGAAGCGCTGGAGGCCGAGGGCTACTTCTTCTCGTCCGCCGGTGGCAGCCCGGTCAGTTGTCAGATCGGCATGGCGGTGCTGGATGTGATGGAGAAGGAAAAACTCTGGGAAAACGCCCAGGTCGTTGGCGGGTACTTCAAGGAGCGACTTGAAGCGCTGATCGATATTCATCCGTTGGTCGGTGCCGTGCACGGCTCCGGGTTCTATCTGGGGGTGGAATTGATCCGCAACCGTGAAACCCTGGAACCGGCCACCGAAGAAACCACCGCGCTGTGCGATCGCTTGCGAGAGCTGGGGATTTTCATGCAACCGACGGGCGATTACCTGAACGTGTTGAAGATCAAGCCGCCGATGGTCACTTCGCGCCAGAGCGTGGATTTCTTCGTGGACATGCTTTCGAAGGTGCTAAGCGAAGGACTGTAAGTATCACCGCTGATCCCCTGTAGGAGCTGCCGCAGGCTGCGATCTTTTGACTTTTTGGCGCCAGTAACGGCTTTGAAGATCAAAAGATCGCAGCCTGCGGCAGCTCCTACATGGGGTATGTGAAAGTCGATTGTTATCGGGTTTAAGTGGGTGATTTAAGACGAAAGGCGAACTAAACGCTTCAAAAGCCGATTTTTATCGGATATAAAGTCGCCAATGCCAGGGTGTGGATGAACCATGCCCGACCGTCACGCACTTGCCCGGAGATGCTTCATGAGCCGTAACGTTACTGTCGCTGCCACGCAAATGGCCTGTTCCTGGGACCTCGAAGGCAACATTGAGGTCGCTGAAAGACTGGTCCGTGAAGCCGCCGCCAAAGGCGCGCAAATCATCCTCATCCAGGAATTGTTCGAAGCGCCGTACTTCTGCCAGAAGCCGAACCCGGATTACCTGCAACTGGCGACAACGGTGGAAGACAACGTCGCCATCAAGCACTTCCAGAAAGTCGCCAAGGAGCTGCAAGTCGTGTTGCCGATCAGCTTCTACGAACTGGCGGGCCGTGCGCGGTTCAACAGCATCGCGATCATCGATGCCGACGGCAGCAACCTCGGGATTTATCGTAAAAGCCACATTCCGGATGGCCCTGGCTATCACGAGAAGTACTACTTCAACCCGGGCGACACCGGGTTCAAGGTGTGGAACACCCGTTACGCGAAAATCGGCGTGGGCATCTGCTGGGACCAGTGGTTCCCCGAGGCTGCGCGCAGCATGGCGCTGCAAGGCGCGGAAATCCTGTTCTACCCGACTGCCATCGGCAGCGAACCCCACGACAAGTCCATTTCGTCCCGTGATCACTGGCAACGCGTGCAACAGGGCCACGCCGGCGCTAACCTGATGCCGCTGATCGCCAGTAATCGCATCGGCAACGAAGAACAAGACGGCTACGACATTACCTTCTATGGTTCTTCGTTCATCGCCAACCAGTTCGGCGAGAAGGTGCAGGAACTCAACGAAACCGAAGAAGGCATCCTGGTTCACACCTTTGACCTCGACCAACTGGAACACATCCGTAGCGCGTGGGGCTCGTTTCGTGACCGTCGTCCGAACTTGTACGGCGCGCTGAAAACCCTCGACGGTACCCTGGAGTCCTGATCGACATGACCACTTTGAAAAGCACCCCTCGCGCAGACGGCTTCTACATGCCGGCCGAGTGGGCACCCCAGACCCAGACCTGGATGATCTGGCCTGAGCGCCCGGACAACTGGCGCCTGGGCGGCAAGCCTGCACAAGCCGCGCACGTCGCGGTGGCCAAGGCTATCGCCCGTTTTGAACCTGTCACCGTGGCGGTGTCCGCCGGCCAATACGAAAACGCCCGTGCACGCCTCGACGTTCCGAACATCCGGGTGGTCGAGATGTCCAGCGACGACGCCTGGGTTCGGGACACCGGCCCGACCTTCGTCATCAACAACAGCGGCGAAGTCCGGGGCGTGAACTGGGATTTCAACGCGTGGGGTGGTTTCGACGGCGGCCTGTATTCGCCGTGGAACCGCGACTCACAAGTGGGCGGCAAGATCCTCGAAATCGAGCGCAGCCCACGTTATCGCACCGAGGGCTTCGTGCTCGAAGGCGGTTCGATCCATGTCGATGGCGAAGGCACGCTGATCACCACTGAAGAATGCCTGCTCAACCGCAATCGCAATCCGCACCTGAACCGTGCAGAAATCGAAGCGGTGCTCAAAGACAATCTGGCTGTGGATAAGATCATCTGGCTGCCGGACGGTCTGTTCAACGACGAAACCGATGGCCATGTGGATAACTTCTGCTGCTATGTGCGGCCGGGTGAAGTGCTGTTGGCCTGGACAGACGATCCACAGGACCCGAACTACCCACGTTGCCAGGCGGCCATGAAGGTGCTGCAAAACAGCACCGACGCTAAGGGCCGCCCGTTCACGGTGCACAAGATGCCGATTCCAGGGCCGCTGTATGCGACCGAGGAGGAATGTGCCGGTGTCGATCCGGTCGACGGGACTCAGGAGCGTAACCCGAGCGTGCGTCTGGCCGGCTCTTACGTCAACTTCCTGATCGTCAACGGCGGCATCATTGCCCCGAGTTTCGACGACCCACTGGATGTTCCGGCAAAAGAGATTTTGCAGACACTGTTCCCGCAGCACGAAGTGGTCATGGTTCCAGGTCGTGAACTGTTACTGGGGGGCGGTAACATTCACTGCCTTACCCAACAGCAGCCAGCGCCACACAAGGAATGAGTGCCCTCGTAACAGCTTGAGATAGTTGCAAAAAAAATCAGGCAAACGTTTTCGCGCACCACCTGGTATAGAGCCCGCAGTCCTTCTGGACGGCGGGCTTTTTTGTATCCGCTCGTCGACATTCAAGGCACCTTGGCATAGCTCTTGTATCGCTCATGGCGCAAAACAGGGAGGGGGAGAACTTAGTTGTTCTGTCATAAACCTTGGATAAGTTAGGCCGCTCGCAAACCAGGAGAGAGCGCTGAAATGAACGCCGATGTGAATGTGGTGAGCGACCGGGCGTTGCATCCCCTGGCGGTAAATGCTGAATCGCTCCAGACTCTGGCGAATTGGTTCAAGTCCAAAGGAACGCGTCAGACCACACATAGTGATCCGCGCCGGACGATGATCGAACGCTACCCCGCTGGTTTATTCAGCGAGGCAGAACTGGATGCGTTATGGGATGTGATGGAAGGATAAGAAGAAAAACAATGGATTGATAAAAGAAAAGCGCTGCCGGGATGGCAGCGCTTTTTTTGTGGGCGCAGGTTGCTTCGCGCCTGACACGGTTTGAGTTTTTCTGCCAAGGAACCTCACTTCTTAGACAATTTACGCCTATTTACAGACGATTCATGAAATTGACATATCGTTAACACCGCAGCTACGATCCGGCCCAACGCCTGTGGCAGACCGCCATGACCGAAAAATAATAAAAGGCCCGCCGCGACTGATCGTGGGCGGGCCTTTTTCTTTGCGGAATGAAAAAAGAGTGCGATAGCGCCGTTTCAGCCGATCGACACAGCGCGTTTCAACCCGTAATAAGGAAAACAACATGTTGAACAAGCGAATCAGCCTGATCGCTCTGGGGATTTTGAGCGCTACGCAGGCCATGGCTAACGACCAGGCCGAATCCAAGGGTTTTGTTGAAGAAAGCAGCCTCAAAGTGCTGCTGCGCAACGCCTACATGAACCGTGACTACAAAGACGGCAACCCGGACAAGTCCGAGTGGGGCCAAGCGGCCATCGGTACATTCTCGTCCGGCTTCACCCAAGGCACCATCGGTGTGGGTGTAGATGCCTTTGGTCTGTACGCGCTCAACCTGGAGCGCAATGAAGACCGTAGCGGCGCCCAAGGCATCGATTTTTTCAAAAAGGGTGCCAGCGGCGAACCGGCTGACGACCTGGCCAAAGCAGGCGCTGCGGTCAAATTCCGCCTGTCCAGCACAACGCTGACTTACGGCGACCAAATGCCGGTCCTGCCGGTACTGAGCTACGACAACGGTCGCCTGCTGCCGGAAAGCTACACCGGCACCCTGATCACCTCCAAGGAGATCAAGGGCCTGGAATTGAACGCCGGTCGCTTCACCGCCGAATCGCGTAAAAGCGCCGAAGGCCATGACAGCGGCGGCCTGAAGTCTATTAATGTGTTGGGCGGCAGCTACCAGTTCACCGAACAATTCAAGGCTGCGTTGTATGCGTCCGACGTCGAAGACGTATTGAAGAAGCAATACGTGAACGCCAACTACGTGTTCCCGATCGACAAGGATCAGTCCCTGACCCTGGACTTCAACGGCTATCGCACCAAGCTGGAAGATTCCTACGTTAGCGACAACAACCTCACCGGCGACGACAACAAGATCTGGAGCCTGGCAGCCACCTTCGCCACCGGCCCACACTCGTTCACCCTGGCGCACCAGCGCAGCACCGGCGACAGCAACCTGGGCTACGCCTACGGCGGCTACCAGAAGGATCAAGGTCGCGTTGGTGACGGTGGCAACACCATCTACCTGGCCAACTCCTACTGGTCGGACTTCAACGCTGAAGACGAACGCAGCTGGCAACTGGGCTACGGCCTGGACTTCAGCACCTTCGGTGTACCGGGCCTGAGCTACAACTTCGCCTATGTACGCGGTGACAACATCACCACCTCCACCAGCGAAGGCGGCACCGAGCGCGAAATCTTCAACCAGTTCAAGTACGTCGTGCAAAGCGGCCCGGCCAAAGACCTGAGCATCAAGCTGCGCAGCTCCATCCTGCGCGTGTCGCAGAAGTCGAGCGAATACAACGTCAGCGGTAACGAAGTGCGTGTGTTCGTGGATTACCCGATCAACGTTTTCTGATGATCGGTAGCAGTGGCGAGGCCTGATTCAAGGCTGAGTAAAAAGAAGCCCCGACTGGTTCGGGGCTTTTTTTCGTGTGCTAAATGGGTCATGTCGTCAAAAGTCGATTTCGGGTACATGTGTTGTGAACGTGTCGTCCGCGGCGACATGTTCCGAGGACGTGTCGCAAAAAGTGGAAAATTGCGACACGTTATGCACTCATGTCTACACTGGCGACATGAGAGAGGTCTATCTCTGCTCAAAAAACATACAAAATGATCAGGAATGCATCCATGACCGAACCGTTGCTGCCATGGCAGGCAGACAGGCCATACAACCAGCTTCCACTGCTGCCGCCGGGAGTCGAGCTGGAAACACGTGCAGTCCTCAAAAAATGTATTGAGGCACGCACGGCCTTGGCCGAGTTGAAACAGGCAGCAGAGTTGATTCCTAACCAGACGGTTCTGATCAATACCATTCCGTTGCTCGAAGCTAAGGCTAGCTCGGAAATAGAAAGCATCGTCACCACCACGGATTTGCTGTTCCAGCATGCCCAAGACACGGAAAACCACGCAGACCCGGCCACCAAAGAAGCGCTGCGCTATCGAACGGCGCTGAGCCAAGGTTTCCAGTCCTTGGCTGAACGTCCGCTATCCACCAACACCGCCGTGGAAATCTGCCGTACGTTGAAGGGCGCGAATCTGGATATTCGCCGCACACCCGGCACGCAGCTCGCCAATGACCGGACCGGTGAGGTCATCTATACCCCGCCCGAAGGAGAAGACCATCTGCGCAACCTTCTCGCCAACTGGGAGCGCTTTCTGCACAACGAAACCGATCTCGATCCACTGGTTCGCATGGCAGTTGGGCATTATCAATTCGAAGCCATCCATCCTTTTGTCGACGGCAATGGTCGTACCGGGCGCGTCATCAATACTCTGTTTCTGATTCAGGAAGGCTTGCTGAACCTGCCAATTCTGTACCTCAGCCGCTACATCATTGCCCAGCGTGCCGATTACTATCGACTCTTGCTGGAGGTGACAACCCAGCAGGCGTGGGAGCCATGGCTGTTGTTCATGCTCAGTGCAGTAGAGGAAACCGCGCGTTGGACGACCGCCAAAATTGCCGCAATCCGCGCATTGTCCGAACACACCACTCAATTTGTGCGTGACCAACTACCCAAAACCTACTCACGGGAGTTGGTGGATGTCATCTTCGAACAGCCCTACTGCCGCATCAGCAACGTGGTCGACAAGAAAGTTGCTCAACGACAGGCTGCTTCACGTCACCTTAAGGATCTCGTGTCCATTGGTGTGTTGGAGGAAATTCAGGTGGGCAAGGAGAAGCTGTTTATCCATCCGAAACTGATGCAGTTGCTAAGCCGCGACAGTAATGAATTTAAACGTTACGCCGACGAACGCGCGAAAATGAAAAGCCCCGAATGACTCGGGGCTTTTTCTTCAGAACGAACGGAGAATATTCCCGGCGGAGCCATCATTGACGCAGGAATCTATTACGCCACGTAACTAATGATGTTCCCGTCCCCACCTTTATCCCCTCCAGCGAACTCCCTACATTGAGCTCCAACGCCTCTCCCATCATCCCGACGGGAAGGTCACTGGAGTTTCCCTCATGCCTTTCGTAAGCGTACGCATCACCCGCGATGGCGTTACCACTGAGCAGAAAGCTCAGGTGATCGCCGAGATCACTGAAACACTGGAACGCGTCCTCAACAAACGCCCTGACCTGACCCACATCGTGATCGAGGAAGTCGACACCGATAACTGGGGCTACGCCGGGATCACTACCACCCAGTACCGCAAGCAACTGGCGGACGAGGGGCAGTTATGACGCCTTCAGTCACCATCGATTTCGTCTCCGATGTGGTGTGCCCATGGTGCGCACTGGGGGCGACGGCGCTGGAGCAGGCGATCGAGAACGTGGCGGGAGAGGTTGCGGTCGAGCTGACCTACAAGCCTTTCGAGCTGAACCCGAACATGCCGCCCGAAGGCGAGAAAGCGGTCGAGCATTTGATGCGCAAATACGGCCGTACCGCCCAGGACGTCGCCAATGGCAAAGCGATGCAGATCGAACGCGGCAATGCCATCGGGTTCAAGTTCGACCTGGAGAAGCGCACCCACTTCTACAACACCTTCGACGCCCACCGGTTGTTGCTCTGGGCACTGGAAGAAGGACGCCAGGTGGCACTGAAGAAGATCCTGCTTCGCGCTTACTTCAGCGAAGGCCAGAACCCGAGCGATCAGCAGACGCTGGTACGGCTGGCGGGTGAAGCCGGACTGGACGAGGGTCGTGCACGCGAGGTGTTGGCGTCTGGCGCTTTTGCTGACGAGGTACGTGAGCTTGAAGCGTTCTATCACCAGCACGGCATCAATTCGGTCCCGGCCCTGGTGCTCAACGGTCGTCACCTGGTGTCCGGTTCGCAGTCGGTCGAGTACTACGAACAGATGTTGAGACAAATGGCGAAAGCCTGATTACCAAGTTTTTTTCAAACCATCATTTATGAGTAGAGGTTCATCATGAGCAATTCGAAAAAAGTCGTTGTCATCACTGGCGCATCCCAAGGTCTGGGCGACGGCATGGTCAAGGCCTTCCGCGAGCTCGGCTACCAGATCGTCGCGACCTCGCGCTCGATCAAGCCATCCACCGATCCAGACATCCTCACCGTGGCCGGCGACATTGGCGAACCAGAGACTGCACAGCGCGTAATCCGTGAAGCGATCGCACGCTTCGGCCGTGTCGACACCCTGATCAACAACGCCGGGATCTTCATCGCCAAGCCGTTCACCCAGTACACCGCTGAAGACTACGCCAACGTGTTGTCGGTGAATGTCAACGGCTTCTTCTACATCACCCAACTGGCCATCGCCGAGATGGAAAAACAAGGCAGCGGCCACGTGGTCAACATCACCACCAGCCTGGTGGACCACGCCATCGACGGCGTCCCATCGGTACTGGCCTCGCTGACCAAAGGTGGCTTGAACGCGGCAACCAAATCCCTGGCCATCGAATACGCCAAGCGCGGCATTCGGGTGAATGCTGTATCGCCTGGCATCATCAAGACCCCAATGCACGGCGAAGAAACCCACGCCGCACTGGGCGCTCTGCATCCGGTCGGGCACATGGGCGAGATCGATGACATCGCCAACGCGGTCGTGTACCTGGACGGCGCCAAGTTCGTCACTGGCGAAATCCTCCACGTGGATGGCGGGCAGAGCGCGGGTCACTAAGATCTGGGTTATCCAGACAGCAGAAACAACAAAGCCCTCGTATTGCTACGAGGGCTTTGTTTTGTATGGTGCCGGCACCAGGAATCGAACCCGGGACCTACTGATTACAAGTCAGTTGCTCTACCATCTGAGCTATACCGGCATGTCAGGGCGACGATTATAGCGATTGGGAAGGTTCTGTAAACCCCTGAATTCAGACTATTTTTGCGCGGGCTTCTGTTGAGGTCTTCCGAGCCACATTGGTTGTCATCGCGCGGTGCAAAACGAGGTCTTGGCGCTGCATTTTCTTGCGTGCTGCCGGGCCGATCCGTCGTTGATTATGTCTTTTGATCGAATGCTTATGCACAACGCGAATTTCGATTCACCCGGTTTACAGTGTTTTTGTGGATCCGTTCTCATTAGTTCGCAAATGCCTGTTTTGCGGGTTTTTTATTCGGTGTACGAAATTTGACCGGCGTTGTTTCAGGGCTGAAGCAGCTGTAAAGATTGGATCCATTAATATTTCATCAACAGAGTTATCCACAGGCTGTGAGGCGTTAAGGGTGTTCCGCCAGCAGCAGGATGTTACGCGGTGTGATCGAGGGGTCGCAGAAGGTGCCGAGACGAACGGTGTAACCCTGTTCTTGCAGGAAAAGAGCACGATCCAACACCAGCCAAAGCTCCAATGGGCGTCGGAAAAGTCCGCGCAGGAGCTCTAGGTTGCGTACTTGGGCAAGGCGCTGCCATCCGGCGGCCTCGAGCTCGGGCCAATTTTGGGCGCCGACTGTGGATAACTCTTTGAGTTCGGCCAAGTGCTGGCAGTATTCGGCAAAGGGTTTTTCCAGCCAGGCGCTGGGCAGGGATGGGGTTGGCAGGTACTCGTCGACGCCGCGCAGTTGCCTTTGCAACAAGTCAAAGCCCAGGCGTCGGGCCATCGACGTATCGCGTTGACGCCGTACACGAGCGCCGGCGGTGACGGTTTCACTCATTGGCAGCCCCAGGTCGTCGAGGGACAGCTGCAGGTTAGAGTGTTGCGCGGCCGAGGACATCGGCGAATACCGTGTCAGGTGGGTCCGGTTGTAGCAGCAAGGGGCGATGGCCAGTTGCTTGCAGCCGGCTGCGCTGGCGAGCCGGATCAGTCGCACGTGCAAATCACCGCAGGCATGCAGTGCGACGGGTGTATGTCGAGCTTCCAATAGCGCTGCCGCATTGGCCGCCAGTACGTCCTGTTCGACATGCAGCGCGTGCAGTCGATGGTGCTGGCTGAGTGCCTGGCCGCTGGCAACCAGCGCTGGATCGTATTCCAGGCAGGTGAGTTGCTGTCCGGGTTGTAGCAGGCGGCGGCCCAGGTGTCCCTTGCCCGAGCACCAGTCCAGCCAATGCCTGACGGAATCAGCAAACTGCAGTCGACCGGCAAAGGCTTCAATTTGCTGCCACTTGCGCCCTGGTACATCCACATTCAATCGATGAGCTGGCGCTTCGAGCGTATGAGCAGGCAATTCATCCAGCGCACTCAGCGCCAGGGAAATATCCGCCAACGAAGCAAAAGGCTGCGGCGCATCCACAAGGGCAGGGTGGTTGTGAGCGCTTTCCGCCTCTTGCAGCGATCGCCCGCGAAGCCAGGTGGCGAGTTCGGGGTAGGTGGTTTCCCAGGGCAGTTGCAGATGCGTGAAGGGGCGAGGTTTCCACAGGGCTTGATGCGCTGTCAGAAAAGTGTCCAGCACGGTGAAACGGGCGAGCAGTTCCTCGCCCGTCAGCACCTGAGGATCAACGCCCTTGGCAGGCATCGACGCGCAACCAGCGCTCCAGCAGCTTGAAGCCGCGTACCAGCACGTAGGCCATCAGCAGATAGAACATGCCAGCGGCGAAGAAGATCTCCACCGGCAGGTAGGTTCGGGCAATGATGGTGCGGGCCATGCCGGTCAGTTCCAGCAACGTCACGGTGCTGGCCAGGGCGCTGGCCTTGAGCATCAGGATCACTTCGTTGCTGTAGGCTGGCAGGCCGATGCGCGCGGCGCGGGGCAGCATGATGTAGATCAGCGCCTTGGCCTTGGACATGCCCAGCGCCCGTGCCGCTTCGATCTCACCCGGTGGTATCGCCTGGATCGCGCCGCGCAGGATTTCAGCGATGTAGGCGGCGGTGTGCAGGGTCATGGTGGCTGTCGCACACCAGAACGGGTCGCGAAGGTAGGGCCACATTGAGCTGTTACGGATCACGTCGAACTGCGCCAGCCCGTAATAGACCAGGAACAGTTGGACCAGCAATGGCGTACCACGGAAAAAGAAGATGTAGGCGTAGGGAAACGCTCGCACCCACCACAGGCGCGACGAACGCGCGATGCCCAGTGGAATCGCCAGCAGCAGGCCGGCGATGACGGCGATGGCGACCAGTTCCAGGGTCAGGGTTGCGCCCTGGGCCAGTTTCGGCAGCCACTTGATGATGACTTCCCAGTTCATTGGGCGCTCCTCGCGAAGCCGCGAGCGGCGCGTTTTTCCAGGAAGTGCATGCCGGTCATGGCCAGAATCGTCAGACTCAGATACATGAACGCCGCGACCATATAAAAGGTGAACGGTTGCTTGGAGACGGTCACGCCGATTTGCGCGTGACGCATGATTTCTTCCAGGCCGATCACCGACACCAGCGCGGTGTCCTTCATCAGGATCATGAACAGGTTGCCCAGGCCCGGCAAGGCGATGCGCCACATCTGCGGCATGATCAACTTGGTGAAGATGCGAAATTTCGACAGGCCCAGGGCCACGCCGGCTTCACGATGGCCTTTGGGTATGGCGAGGATCGCACCGCGAAATACTTCCGTGGCGTAGGCGCCAAAGCACAGGCCCAGGGCAATGACGCCCGCTGCGAAGGCATTGAGCTCAAGGTCGGGGTTACCGAAAAACTCGCCCAGGGCGCGCATCAGGTTAACGGTGCCGAAGTAGATCAACAGCACCCAGAGCAGCTCCGGGATGCCGCGAACCAGTGTCGAGTATGTGCCGCCAAGCCATTGCAACGGCTTGTACGGGGAAGTCTTGGCCAAGGCGCCGAGCAGACCGAGCACCAGCCCCAGGCACAGGGCCGAGAGTGCCAGTTTCACAGTCATCAGCGCGCCGGCGGCGAGCGCCGGGCCGAATCCGTAGAGGTCGATAATCATGGATTTCTTTTCAAATCGCGGCAGGCAATACCGTGAACGGCGCCATCAGGCGCCGGTCAGGCAGGTCAGGATCAATAGATGCTGAACGGGAAGTACTTGTCGTTGATCTTCTTGTAGGTGCCGTCGGCAACGATTTCTTTGAGCGCAGTGTTCAACTTCTCGCGGATAGGGTCGTTCTTGCGAACGGCGATACCGATCTTGTCGCTTTCTTCCACTGGGTCGCCTTTGAACTCGTAGGATTTGCCTGCGTCGCTCTTGAGCCACTCGTAGTTGACGTACTTGTCGGCCAGGATGCCGTCCAGGCGACCGGAAGTCAGGTCCAGGTAAGCGTTTTCCTGGGTGTCGTAGAGTTTGACTTCAACGCCTTCCATGTTGTCTTCCAGCCAGGTACCCGCCAGCGTCGCGCGCTGCGCGCCGATCACTTTGCCCTGCAGGGAAGCCTTGTCGGTCTTGAAATCGACGTCCTTCTTGGCGATGAACTGCAGCTTGTTGGAGTAGTACGGGTCGGTGAAGTCCACCGCTTGCTTGCGCTCGTCGGTGATCGACATCGAGGAGATCAGGAAGTCGAACTTCTTGGCGTTGAGGGCCGGGATGATGCCGTCCCAGTCGGAGGTCACGACGGTGCACTCGACTTTCATCTTGGCGCACAGGGCGTCGCCGATTTCCTTGTCGAAGCCGACGACATTGCCGCTGGCATCTTTATTGTTGAACGGCGGGTAGGCCGCTTCGATGCCCATCTTCAGGGTTTCGGCCATGGCACCGGCGCTGAACGCCAGGGTAACGGCGGCGGCCAGGAAGACCTTCTTGTAATTGCGCATGCGGTTAGCTCCGTTAGCGGTTGCTGGACATGAATTGTTTGCAGCGCGCCGAAAGCGGGTTTTCAAACACCTGCTGTGGCGATCCTTGCTCTTCTACCAGGCCCTGGTGGAGGAACACCACTTCGCTGGAGACCTGACGGGCAAAGCCCATCTCATGGGTGACCAGCAGCATGGTGCGGCCTTCTTCGGCCAGTGCGCGGATGACATTAAGTACTTCCTGGACCATTTCCGGGTCAAGCGCGGAAGTGGGCTCGTCGAACAGGATGACCTTGGGCTGCATGGCCAGGGTGCGGGCGATGGCCGCGCGTTGTTGCTGGCCGCCGGACAATTGCGCCGGGTAGGCGTGGCGCTTGTCGGCGATGCCGACCTTGGCCAGCAGGGCTTCGGCGACTTCGATGGCTTCGGCCTTGCTTTGGCCGAGCACGCGGCGCGGGGCCTCGATGATGTTGTCGAGCACGCTCATGTGCGGCCACAGGTTAAAGTTTTGAAACACAAAGCCTATTTCGCTGCGCAGTCGGTTGATCTGCTTGCCGTCGGCAGCGACCAGTTCGCCGTTCTTCGCGGCCTTGAGCTTGAGTTCCTCGCCGGCCACCAGGATCTGACCCTGGTGTGGGTTTTCCAGCAGGTTGATGCAACGCAGGAACGTGGACTTGCCGGAACCGGATGAGCCGAGGATCGAGATCACGTCGCCGTCGCGGGCGGTCAGCGAGATACCCTTGAGTACCTCCAGCGAGCCGTAGCGTTTGTGCAAGTTGCGGATTTCAAGCGCGGGCGTGGCCTCAGCCATGTGCGTTCCTCATTGTGTATTCGCTCCTGCTGTTGGTGGCCTTCCTGGCGAGGCGGCCAAGCTAGCATAGCGTTTCAAGGGCAGCCAACAGCGCTACGGGCAGTAAACGGGTGGTATGTGGCAGGTTGTCGCATCGGCACAGCAGACTGTCGCCCCATCAACAACCGAACAGCCGTTTGAACCCTGCTTTCAGACAAAAGCGCGGCGGCTGTGGCGTAAAAAAGGGCGCGATGTTGCCAGCTTTGGCGGGGGGTTGGAAGCGCTAACGGGCCAAAGGTGCCGGATCTGCCCTTTTATCGTGCGTCGAGGAATTTTTACGTGTGTTTCCGGTGCGCTGGATCGCTCCTAAAGTGAGTCGCAGGGTAACGATCTGGCAAAGTGCCATTAATATCAATGGCTTGCGATGACTGTCCGGTCAGGATGAAATTCCCGAGTTAGACGGCTTTGAAACATTTTGGCGCAATTATTGCGTGCAGATTCCGGAACGCCCCGTTTGTTTCTTTTTACAAGAAGGAACACAAGCGGGATGCATGCATTCGCTTTTCCTTACAAAGGTAGTTTCAATGAGCAGTATCCAAAGCTCTAACGGCCTCGAACAGGGGCTCAAACCGCGGCATGTCACCATGCTGTCGATTGCCGGGGTTATCGGCGCCGGCCTGTTCGTTGGCTCGGGCCACGCCATCGCTGCAGCAGGCCCGGCCGTGCTCTTGGCTTACGCCGCCGCCGGCATGCTGGTAGTGCTGGTGATGCGCATGCTCGGTGAAATGGCTGTTGCCTCGCCGGACACGGGCTCCTTCTCGACATACGCCGATCGCGCGATTGGTCACTGGGCCGGTTTCACCATCGGCTGGCTGTACTGGTGGTTCTGGGTCCTGGTGATCCCGTTGGAAGCCAACGCCGCCGCCACCATCCTGCACGCCTGGTTCCCAGGTGTGGATATCTGGGCCTTTGCCCTGGTCATCACGATGCTGTTGACCGTGACCAACCTGTTCAGCGTGAAGAACTACGGTGAGTTCGAGTTCTGGTTTGCCCTGATCAAAGTGTTGGCCATCATCGGCTTCATCGTTCTGGGCGTCATGGCGATCTTCGGCTTCCTGCCGGGCAGTCAGGTCAGCGGCGTTTCCCATCTGTTCGACACCCAGGGCTTCCTGCCAAACGGCATGGGCGCGGTGTTGGGCGCCATCCTGACCACCATGTTCTCCTTCATGGGCACCGAGATCGTGACCATTGCGGCCGCGGAATCGAAGAACCCTGGCAAGCAAATCTCCAAGGCCACCAACTCGGTGATCTGGCGGATCGGCTTGTTCTACCTCGTATCCATTTTCATCGTCGTGGCCCTGGTGCCTTGGAACGATCCGGTGCTGGCGAGCCTGGGCTCCTACCAGACCGTGCTTGAGCGCATGGGCATTCCTAACGCCAAGATGATCGTCGATATTGTCGTACTGGTCGCCGTGACCAGCTGCCTGAACTCGGCGCTGTACACCTCGTCGCGCATGCTGTTCTCCCTGGGCAAGCGCGGCGATGCGCCGGCCATGTCTACTCGCACCAACAAAAGCGGCACCCCTTACTGGGCGGTGATGCTGTCCACTGGTGCTGCGTTCCTGGCAACCTTCGCCAACTACGTGGCCCCGGCTGCGGTGTTCGAGTTCCTGCTGGCCAGCTCCGGCGCCATTGCGTTGCTGGTTTACCTGGTAATTGCGATCTCGCAACTGCGCATGCGCAAGCAGCGTATGGCTCGCGGCGAGAAAATCGTTTTCAGCATGTGGTTGTTCCCGGGCCTGACCTACGCGGTGATCATTTTCATCGTCGGTGCCCTGACCATCATGCTGTTCCAGGAAGCTCATCGTGTGGAAATCCTCGCGACTGGCCTGCTCAGCGTGCTGGTGGTGGCTGCTGGTTTGCTGGTGGCTCGCCGCCGCAAGCTGGAAAAAGGTGGCGCGGTGGTGTTGAACTGATTCATACCGCGTAACGCAAAACGGCCGCTGTCAGTGATGACAAGCGGCCGTTTTTGTTTGAGGCGTAACCGTTACTCGGCTTTTTCTTCCGGTGTTTCCAGCGACTCGCGGTAGACATCCAGTGCTGCGCTGAAATCGGCGATGAACTGTGGCTCGCTCAGCCATGCCTGGGCGGCGTCGCGGTCCATGCCATCGGCCCACATGCGGTAGTCGATCAGCATATCGGCGGCCAGGTGAGTGGCGGCCATGCCTTCGTCATCGGCGTTTTCCATGTCCAGCAGTTCTGGATGGTCGATGATGATGAAGGCGAGATTCGTCAGCAGCACGGAGAGCATTTCGCTGCGGCTGAGGGCTTCGGCGTCGCGCATTTTGCTGAACATGGCCAGGGTGTATTCCGGGATCGGCTCGCCGATTTCGCCAAGGTCATCGTCCAGCGCGGCGGGTTTTCTGCCGTGGATATTGATCTGCTTGGCTTTGGCTTTTGCGCGTTTGGCGCGTTTCTGTTGCTTGTTCAGGGAGGCCATGGGAACTCAGTTCGGTTTCTGTTGGGTTTGTGCCGCGATGGCGTCGGACGCCGCCACGTAGTCAGCCTGGAAGGCTGGTGATTCGATCCACGCCAGGGCGCCCGCTTCGTCGGTTTCGGCCGACCATTGGCGATATTCAATCAGTGCGGCGAGGATAAAGTCCATCGCGCCTTCTTCGCCTTCCTGCTCGTACACCAGTTCCAGCAACGGGTCTTCGAGGAAGGCCGCGCACATGGCTTGCTGGCTGATCTTCTCGGCGTCGATCATTTTCTTGAACAACTCGGTAAGGTCCACCGATTCGAAATCGATGCGGTCGTCGTTCGGGTCGAGCTCGACCGGCGCGGCAGCTCGCTGGGTGCGGTTCTGCTTGGCCTTGGCCTTGGCGCGGGAGGCGCGTTTGTGCTGCTTGTTGGCGGAGGCCATGGGCGTCGTTCCGTATTTCGTTGAAAAGGGCTGGTGGCTCAGTTGCGTGGCACTGTTTGCCCGGGCGTACCGGGGGCCAGCTCGCCGGCTTGCAGCCAGGACAGTGCGATGGGCCATAGTGTGGCTTGGTATGCGCTGCGAAAAAAGGCGAAATGTCCAACTTCTTGTTCGCCGATGTCTTCAGGGGTAATGCGCAGGTGGGTGTTTGTGCTGCCAGTGAAGTAGCCGAGCAGGCGTTCAATAGCCGCGATTGTGCCGTAGGGATCGTCGCTGATGCTGATCGCCAGGGTTTTCGCGGTGACCGCAGCGAAGTTCCTGACATGGCTGTCCTGGCCGCTGGGGCGCTTTTCGTAACGAGCGGTGGGCGTGCTCCAGTCTTGGACTACACCGGCTGGGGTGTCTTCCAGCCAGCCGAGGCGTTTGCCGGGAAAATATCCGCATAGCCTCGTCACCAGCGGCATTACCACATGCCACTTGGCAAACATCCGCCAGCGGTGAGCGGACGCGTAGTCGCGCCAGTAAGCGAATTGCGCGCCGACCGTCACCAGGTGGCGAATGAGCTGGCCGGATGCTCCCAAGCCCGCAGCGCAGCCTCCAAAGCTGTGACCGACCACGTCGATCGGCTGGCCGGGAAATTCACGCTGTACGCGCTTGAGCATCGCCTCGAAGTCCAGGGCGCCCCAGTCGGACCAGGTCGCTTTCAGTCCTTTCATAGACGCTGGCCGTGATTCGCCAATACCGCGGTAGTCGTAGGTGATGACATCGAAGCCGTTGGCAAACAGGTAATCGGCGAAACGCGAGTAGTGTCGGCAGCGGACCGACGTGGCGGCGTTGATGATGACCACTGCCCGGGAGGTGTCCTGCCGCGCATGCCGCCAGGTGAAGCCACCAAGGATGAAACCGTCGGCGGCAGCTTGCTTGAACGGTTCGCCCGAAGTGCCAGCCGTTAGCGGCAGCTCGATTTGAGTCGGGGCGAGTGAGGGGGCGTCCTGCAAATTCATTGGCGTCGGACCTTTGCGGGTAGCTGCCTACAATAGTCTTCGCACCGTACATGAACAATCCATCATGGCTCCCGATGAAGCCGCTCTTCAAGCTGCCTGCTCTCGATCCAGCGGCAGGCCAAGAAACTCCAGCACAACCGGGTCTCTGTCGACCCGCAGCAGCCTGCGATAGTGGGTCCAGCTCAACTCGTGACGCAGTGCGTCACAAAGTGGGAACGCTTTATAGAACAGGCGCATGTACGAAGGTTGGAGGCGTCAAAGCCATTGCCAAACTCTACTGTCAGTACCTTGGCCAACGTCGAAAGCAATAGTTTTCCGTAGCCCGCACGCCGAGCCGATCCTTGTAGTACGTTTCGTAGCGCATTCAAGCACAAATCGTTCTAAAACATGATGACCGCGCCGGAAATCAAAATTAAGTAACGATTGGGTTCCGCGGAACCCGGGAGGCGTCATCATGAAGTACGTGCAGTCACTATTCCTGCCCTTTTTTGTCGCTTTCGGCGTGTTGATGAATCCTGTTGCGCAGGCCGCCAACCTTGAGCCGATCGACACTTCGGGTGTACAGGTCCAACGCCAGGAACAAAACGGAGTTGCCTACCTGTCGGGTGGTATCGGTGAAGATGAGGCGAAGGCCATCCAGCAAACCACGGGTTACAACCTGCATATGACATTCTCCGTCGGCGTCGGTAACGAATACATTCCGGATGTAAATGTCGCCATTCAAAATGCGCAGGGGAAAAGCGTGTTGACCCTGACTGAGGCCGGTCCGCTGGTTTACGTTCAGCTGCCGCCTGGCAAGTACACGGTCGTTGCATCGCGTGCTGGTCAGGAGCGACGTGATACCGCGGATGTTGGCTCCGGGGCCGCGCGCAACCTGGTATTTCACTGGAGTGACAGTTAGCCGTGCCGAAAGGCGCGCGGCGAATTCCTCAACTCTTAAATCCGCAAACAGCTGGCTTCACAGCTGTTTGCGGAGTATCGCGCGCTAGAGTTTGCGGTTTGCAAACGCGCGATGGATGGTTTGCTGAACAAACACCTTGGGGGGGATGTTTTAGCGGATGCTGCGGATATTGCCCTTATTACCTTTTACCGTGACGGAGACTTTCTTGAAGATGAAGTAGTTTTCTTCATTCACTTCATAGCGAGGGGCGACGATCAGGTCGGCACCGGACGATTTGACCGCTTTGTAGGCTGCAGCAGATTTGACCGCGCTGACTGGATCAAGGCCAAGACCGCTCAAGGCGCCGCTCTCACCGCCATAGCTGACACCGTCTGCAAACTGGGAATCGCCACCAAATTTGAGGAAACCGAACAGAACGTTGACCGAAGACTGGCCGGAGATCGCGTCACCGACAGCGATGTCCGCTTTCAAGTCTGCCTTGACGGTACTGTCGATAGGCGAGGACGGCTGGCTGTTGTTGTAGCTGACACAGCCGCTGGCGGTGGCAATGATTGCGGATAAGGCCAGGAGTTTTAATTTCTTATTCAAGAGCTGCTTCCTTACGTTGAAACGTGAATGCATGCAGGCAGATTTGCTGCTGCAATAGTTTCAATGAGGTGAGCCGATCCCCTCTATGAGAAGGATCTGAAAGCGTTGTATGAAGATTGGGCACAACTGGTGGGAAGCAGTGCCAGGTAGATGTAGGAATTTCAAAGACGGTAGATTTGTTAGATCCCGAGCATAAAAAAACGGAATCTTGCCTGCTGCTCCAGAACCTCGTTGCTACCCAGTTTTTTCTTGGGAACCGAACACATTTTTACTATTTTTCCCCGCGGCGAGAGTCGAGCATGATCCTGCGAAACCAATAAAAACTGACCGTATCGGCGGTCGGCATGGGAGTAGCGTGTGCTTGATCTCAACTACTGGCAGCAGCGGGCTGCCCGCCAAACATTCATTGAAAATGCCTTGATCGCAGGGCAGCCGGTCGCGTGCGCCTCGGGGGCGACTTTCGAGGTGATCAATCCGGCAACAAACCAGCGGCTGGCCTGTGTCGCGGCATGTGGCGAGGACGAAGTGAACCTTGCGGTACGTTCGGCTCGCCAGGCGTTCGAAGAGGGGACGTGGGCTCACATGGCTCCGGTGGAGCGCAAGAAGATCCTGATCAGGCTCTCCGAACTGCTCCTGGCCAACCGCGAGGAGCTGGCATTGCTCGACTCGCTGAGCATGGGCAAGCCGGTCATGGATGCCTACAACATCGACGTGCCTGGCGCGGCCAGTGTGTTTGCCTGGTACGGTGAAGCCCTGGACAAGCTCTACGATCAGGTCGCGCCCACCGCGCGCAATGCCCTCGCCACCATCACTCGCGAGGCACTGGGGGTGGTTGCTGCCGTGGTGCCATGGAACTTCCCGCTGGACATGGCGGCCTGGAAGCTCGCGCCGGCATTGGCCGCCGGTAATAGCGTGGTCCTCAAGCCCGCCGAGCAATCGCCGTTCTCTGCCTTGCGCCTGGGTCAACTGGCGCTCGAAGCCGGCATCCCGAAAGGGGTGTTGAACGTTGTCCCCGGCCTGGGCGAAAGCGCTGGAAAGGCCTTGGGCCTGCACCCTGATGTGGACTGCCTGGTGTTCACCGGCTCGACCCAGGTCGGTAAATATTTCATGCAGTACTCGGCGCAGTCCAACCTCAAGCAGGTCTGGCTGGAGTGCGGCGGCAAGAGCCCGAACCTGGTCTTCGAAGACTGCCAGGACCTGGACCTGGCTGCGGAAAAAGCCGCGTTCGGCATTTTCTTCAATCAGGGCGAGGTCTGCTCGGCCAACTCCCGGCTCTACGTGCAACGTTCTATCCATGATGAATTCGTCGAGCGCCTGATCGCCAAGGCTCGGGCCTGGCTGCCCGGTGATCCGCTGGACCCTGAAAGCAAAGCCGGTGCGATCGTGGATAGCGAGCAAGCCGCTCGTATCATGCAGGCGATCGAACAAGCCCGTGGTGACGGCGCGAAACTCCTGGCAGGCGGCGAACGCCTGACGTTCAATGGCTCTTCGAACTTCATCCAGCCGACGATTTTCGCTGGCGTGGATAGAAACATGCGCCTGGCGCGTGAGGAGGTTTTCGGTCCAGTGCTGGCCATCAGTGCCTTCGACTCCGAGGAGGAGGCGATTGAGTTGGCCAACGACAGCATCTATGGTCTCGCCGCCTCAGTCTGGAGCGATGACCTGAACCGAGCTCATCGTGTGGCACGGGCATTGAAAGCCGGGACTGTCTCGGTCAACACCATGGATGCACTGGATGTCGCCATTCCTTTCGGTGGCGGCAAGCAGTCCGGCTTCGGGCGCGATCTTTCTCTCCATTCATTCGACAAGTACACGCAACTTAAAACCACCTGGTTCCAGCTTCGTTAACACCGCTTCCATAGGCCACGTCGCAAGACGTGGCAGGGGAAAACCCGACCGCACGCACTCCTCGGAGTGGCGTGCTTTTCCTGCTTGTGGGGCATCTGGGGCGGCCGTCTGGCACCCTTTGGTCGACTCACCCTATCGGGTGATATCGGCAGTTTTCCGAGCGTGGGAACATCATTTCAACCCCGGCACCAGTCACCTCGTGTCGTTCCCAACCGTTCTTTTGGCGAGTCTTTGAAGTGGAAAACGATCGGTTTGTTTCTGCGCAATGGTTCGAACAGATGGCCAAGGTGACCGAGAGTATCGGTCAACCGGGATTCACCGCGACGCTGTTCGAAACCCTGGGCTGTATCTGGCCCATTCAGGCGACGACGCTTTACCAGTATCCGCATGGTGGCATGCCCAGCGCGCTGTTCGAACTTGACGGCCCCTGGCTGCCGCAAGGCAATGTGCGTCAGTACCTGTCCGGGTTCTACCTGCTTGACCCGTTCTACGGTGCCTGTGTGGAAGGCTTCAGCTCCGGTTGCTATGACCTCGCCGAGGTCGCTCCCGACCACTTCGAACTCAGCGAGTACTACCAGTCGTTCTATCGGCACTCGCACCTTCAGGATGAGTTGAACTACATCCTGCAGTTGTCTCCCGGACTGAGCCTGGCTGTCTCGCTGGCGTTCACGGAAAAACTGGACGCCGCCACGACGCAGCAGTTCAAGCGCATCGCGCCCTGGGTCCTGACCTTGCTGAAAAAGCATTTTGTCGGCCTGGAAACGCGCGGCGCTCGCTTCGAAAACCTGTTGGAGCAGCGCATCCACTCGGCACTGGATAACTTCGGCTCGTCGATCCTGACCGAGCGCGAATGCCGAATCGCCCAACTGATCCTGCGTGGCCATTCGACCCGCTCCCTGGCCGAGCGCCTGGGGGTGTCGGAGGACACCATCAAGTCTCACCGTAAAAACGTCTACTGCAAGCTCGACATCGGCACGCAATCGGAACTGTTCTCACTGTTCATCGATTCGTTGGCCGAAGCCCAGGGCGTGCTCAGCAAAGACCCGCTTGAAAGCTACATGAGCAAGAGCCGCTGAACGGACTTGCTCCCCCTCGCGTGACTACCAACAAAAGAGAAAAAAGCCATGAATGCACCCTTCGAACCGAAACGGCAGACTCAGGATTATCAGAAGTCCGATGCAGCCCACCATATCCATGCATTTGTGGATCAGAAGGCGCTCAATGCCGAAGGCCCTCGAGTAATGGTACGCGGCGAGAGACTGTATCTCTGGGACAACGATGACAAACGCTACCTGGACGGCATGTCGGGCCTGTGGTGCACCCAGCTCGGCTACGGTCGCAAGGACCTGACCGCCGCGGCGGCTGCGCAGATGGACCAATTGCCGTACTACAACATGTTCTTCCACACCACGCATCCAGCGGTGATCGAACTGTCCGAGCTGCTGTTCAGCCTGCTGCCGGGCCACTACAGCCACGTCATCTACACCAACTCCGGCTCCGAAGCGAACGAGGTGCTGATCCGTACCGTTCGCCGTTACTGGCAGGTCGTTGGCAAGCCACAGAAGAAAATCATGATCGGCCGCTGGAACGGTTATCACGGTTCGACCCTGGCAGCCACTGCGCTGGGCGGGATGAAATTCATGCACGAGATGGGCGGCCCGATTCCAGACGTCGCGCACATCGATGAGCCTTACTGGTACGCCCAGGGCGGCGAGCTGACCCCGGCCGAATTCGGTCGGCGCTGTGCCCTGCAACTGGAAGAGAAGATTCTTGAGCTGGGCGCCGAAAATGTCGCGGGCTTTATCGCCGAGCCTTTCCAGGGCGCTGGCGGCATGATTTTCCCGCCCGAGAGCTACTGGCCGGAAATCCAGCGCATCTGCCGTCAATACGATGTACTGCTGTGTGCCGATGAAGTGATCGGTGGTTTTGGTCGCACGGGCGAGTGGTTCGCCCACCAGTATTTCGGTTTCGAGCCGGACACCCTGTCGATCGCCAAGGGCCTGACTTCCGGTTACGTGCCGATGGGTGGCCTGGTGCTGGGCAAGCGCATTGCCGATGCGCTGGTGGAGCAGGGCGGCGTCTTCGCCCACGGCCTGACCTATTCCGGACACCCGGTCGCGGCCGCGGTAGCGCTCGCCAACCTCAAGGCGTTGCGTGATGAAGGCATCGTGCGCCAGGTGAAGGAAGATACCGGACCGTACTTGCAGCGGATCCTGCGCGAAGTGTTCGGCAACCACCCGCTGATCGGCGAGATCCAGGGCGCGGGCCTCGTCGCAGCCTTGCAGTTCGCTGAGGACAAGGCTACGCGCAAACGCTTCGTCAACGAAAACGACCTGGCCTGGCAGTGCCGCACCTTTGGTTTTGAAGAGGGCGTGATCATTCGTTCGACCTTGGGCCGCATGATCATGGCGCCGGCACTGGTGGCAACGCGCGCGGAGCTGGACGAGCTGGTTGAAAAGACCCGTATCGCGGTAGACCGCACTGCACGGATCGCGGGAAAGCTCTGAGCTCATCTGTGGGCCAGGCATGCTCGGGGCGGTGATCAACAGCGTTGCATCGCCCTGTATGCCTATCGATTGAACAAGTGGCTGTCGGAAATCGGGCAGCCCACCCTTCAGCAGATCATTCACTAACGGTAACCGTTCTTCGGATACCGCAGCGTCCTGCATTCAAATTTTCAGGAGTCAGCAATGAATACAATAACAAGCGTGGCCGACACTCCTTCCCATCACACCCCATCGGAATCGGTTTCGCCTGGCAGGTTTCGACAATCCCTGGGTCTTACCGCGCTGGTCCTCTTCGGCCTGGCGTACATGGTCCCACTGGCGGTGTTCACCACCTATGGCCTGGTGACCCAGATGACCAAGGGCCACTTGCCTACCGCCTACCTGCTGACCCTTGCCGCCATGCTGCTGACTGCCTACAGCTACGGACGCATGGTGCAGGCACATCCGTATTCGGGATCGGTGTACTCCTATACGCGTAAGGCCTTCGGTAGCTACTTTGGCTTCATGGCCGGCTGGACCTTGTTGCTGGACTATATCTTCCTGCCGCTGCTCAGTTATCTGCTGATCGGCATCTACATGTCCGAATACTTCCCCGCTGTTCCCGCGGCGGTGTGGGTGGTTGGCTCCATTGCCCTGGTGACCTTCCTCAACCTGATCGGTATCGAATCCATCACCCGGGTCAACTTGCTGCTCGTCGTTGTCCAGTTGGTCTTCATCGTTGTGTTCGTGGCGTTGTCGATCCATAACCTGGGGGATCAGTCGGAGCCGGTTTCGTTGCTCGCACCCTTCCACCACGAGGGCTTCAGTGTTCCGCTGATCATGACCGGCGCAGCAGTCCTGTGTCTGTCCTTCCTCGGCTTCGACGCCGTGTCGACCATGGCCGAGGAGACGCCCAACCCGCGGCGTCTCATCCCCCTCGCCATCATGGTGGTGAGCCTGCTCGGCGGCCTGCTGTTTGTCCTTGTTTCGTATTTCGCGCAAATGGTGTATCCGCAATGGAACACCTTTGCCGACCCGGACTCGGCGTCGCTGGACGTCATGCGCCGCGTGGGGGGTGAGCTGTTGGTGACCGCCTTTACCGCCACCTACGTGGCTGGGTGTTTTGCCTCGGCGATGGTCTCCCAGGCCAGCGTCTCCCGGGTGCTGTTCGCCATGGGGCGCGACGGTGCGCTGCCGCGGGTGTTCGGCAGGCTGGTCTCGAAGAAGCGGGTGCCGGCCACGGCGATCATGCTGGTCAGCCTGTTTTCGCTGATTGCCCTGTTCATCACCCTGGATACCGTGGCCAACATGATCAGCTTCGGCGCGCTCTTCGCGTTCTCGGCGGTGAACCTGGCGGTGATCAAGCATTACCTCGTCGACCAGAAGCTGCGCGGCCTGCGCAATTGCCTGATCTACGGCCTGGTGCCGGCCCTGGGCTTCCTCAGCACCATTTGGCTGTGGACCAGTCTGTCCAGCATGTCGTTCATGATTGGTCTTGGCTGGATGGGGTTAGGGTTACTTTGTCTGATGGGCGTTACGCGTGGGTTCCGGATGAAGCTGCCGGAGTTGCAGATGGCGGAGTGAGCGGACTGCTGAGGCCGGGCTACTCCAGCCGCCCCTTGTGATCGCTTGCCAAGCTTTCACGGGGGGCATGCAAGGGTACAAACCCTGAAAAGCAAAAAACCCGCACTAGGCGGGTTTTTTGTGTGCTTCCAGGTGTGCTTGGCATCACCTGAAAACGAAAGGTGGTGCCCAGAGACGGAATCGAACCGCCGACACGGGGATTTTCAATCCCCTGCTCTACCGACTGAGCTATCTGGGCAACGGGGCGCATTAAACGGGTTTTTCAGAGGGTCGTCAAGCAAGTTATCAAAAAAATTTAACTATTACCGTCGCTTACGATCCGACCCCCCGATTCCACGGGCTTACTCGGCAGGCGGAACGTAGCCTTCGGCCTTGGCGTAATCCTCACCGGAGAAGTACTTGTCCATCTCGCCCTGAAGATATTTGCGGTCTTCGGCGTTCATCATGTTCAGGCGTTTTTCGTTGATCAGCAGCGTTTGGTGTTTTTGCCAATCGGCCCAGGCCTTGGCCGAGACGTGGTCAAGAATGTCCTGGCCTTTGGCACCCGGGAATGGAGCGCGCTCCAGGGCGGGCAATTCTTCTTTGTACTTGCGGCACATGATGGTGCGGGTCATGACGACTCTCCTGCGTTCAATACGGCGGCCGCGCGTTCGAGCAAGGTCTTGACCGGGGCGGCAAGGCCCAGGCGCGGCGGGGTGGCGAGGTTATACCAGAGCCAGTCGGCCTCGGCCACGTGCTGGCCAGCCTCCTGGACCTGAACCAGCCAGGGTTCGATGGATAACTGGAAATGGCTGAAGGTGTGCACCAGGTTCGGCAGTGCCTGCGGGTTGCCCAACTCCAGCGAGTGCTGCGAGGCGAGGTGTTGCAGGTCGTCGAGGTCATCGAGTTCCGGCAAGCTCCACAAGCCGCCCCACAAGCCCGTGGAAGGTCGACGGTAAAGCAGGATCGCACCTTCGGCATTGGCAAGCATCGGCATCAGCGTGCGTTTCTGCGGGATGGCTTTGCGTGGCTTGGGAATCGGGTAGCGGGTTTCCAGGCCGAGCATGTGCGCTTCACAGCCCTTTTCCAGCGGGCAGAGCAGGCAACTCGGCTTGCTGCGGGTGCAGAGCGTGGCGCCAAGGTCCATCATCGCCTGGGTGTAGGCGTTCACCCGATCGTGCGGCGTAAAGCGCTCAGCGTTCGCCCAGAGCTGTTTGGCGACCTTCGGCTCGCCCGGGTAACCCTCTTGTGCGGTAAAGCGCGCCAGCACGCGTTTGACATTGCCATCGAGGATCGGCGCGCGCAGGCCCATGCTGATACTGGCGATCGCGCCCGCCGTGGACAGGCCGATGCCGGGCAGGTCGGTGAGTTTTTCCACGTCCCGTGGGAATTCACCGCCGTACTGCTCGACGACGATCTTCGCGGTCTTCTGCAGATTACGCGCGCGGGTGTAGTACCCCAGGCCCGTCCACAGGTGCAGCACTTCGTCCTCGGGCGCCGCCGCCAGGGCTTCGACCGTCGGCAGCGAGGCCATGAACCGGTCAAAGTAGTTCAACACGGTGCTGACCTGGGTTTGTTGCAGCATGATTTCCGAGACCCACACCCGATAAGGGGTGATGCCCTGTTGCCAGGGCAAATCGTGGCGGCCGTGGCGGTCGAACCATTCCAGCACCGCCAATGAAAACTGCTCGGCTCTCATCGCTTGAACAGCCCCTTGAGTGCGTCCTTGAGTTCCGGGCTGACCTTGTCGCCCAACTTTTCGTCGATTTTTTCGCTGATGCGCTCGCCCGCCAGTTTGCTCGCGACCTGGCCCATGCGCTCGTTGTCCAGGCGGCAGGCCTTGGCGCCGAGCTCCAGTGGGCCGCGGCAACGCAACGGCCACTGGATGCCGACAAATTTCTCGCCGACCTGGCAGGCCGGGTCCGGCATGTCGCTCTTGTCGCCTTCGACAATGATGCCCACGCGGTAATCCATGCCCAGTACGCGCAGGTCGATATCGCCATCGCCGTTGACGGTCATGCCGGGGATGCGCACTTTCAGGTCCGGGTTGTTCGCGACACCGTTTCTAAAGGTCAGGGTGCCCTTGAGCTCCTGGAACGGTGTGTCCTTGCCCCGTGGCTCGCCGCTGAGGGACTTGCGGTTGAGCGTGGCGATGCCTTTGCACAGCTGTTGTTCGAGGTTGGCATTGAGCAGCACGCCATTGTTGATGACGAAACTGGCGTTGCCGTTAAGGGTCTCTATCAGCGCTTTCTGGCTGTTGCCGCTACCGGTGAGGGTGCTGTTGAGTGTAACCAGGCCTTTGACCGGCGGCTCCTTGCCCTGGCTTTCGAGGATTTTTTCCGCTGGCACCCGGCTGATCTGCGTCTGCAAGTTCAACACGGGTGCCTGCTGGCGCACGTCGAGGGTGCCTTTGGCTTCGAAGTTGCCCTCGTACAGGTCACCGCGCAGGCTGCTCAGCGTCAACAGTCCGCCCTGGCCGTTGGCCTTGAGCACGGCGTTTTGAATCGGCAGTTTTTCCAGGGTCAACTGGCCGAAGGTCAGGTCGGCGTCTACATCCAGCTTGCTCAGGCGTTCCACCGGCAGCAGGCGCTCGTTGCTCCAGGCTTCTTTGGTTGGGGATTGCGGCAGGGGTGTGCTGCCGGCCCCGGCCATGGCATCAGCTTCGGTGCTGGCGACTTCGGCCTGACGCACTTGCTTGGCGCTGTTGGCCTCGGCCGACTTCGGCGCCAGGTAACGGTCGACGTTGAAGGTGTCCGCCTTGAGGGTCGCACGCAGGGACTGCCTGGCGAAATCCTCGACAGCGATGCGCCCGGTGAAGGTGCTGTCGTCGACTTTCAGGTTGATGTCATCGAGCGTGAGGCTGGAGGGCGTGCCGGTCAGGCGCGTGGCCAGTTCGACCTTGCTCAGGCTACCTTCGGCCATCGCCGGGAGTTTCTGGCCGATGCTGTCGACGAATTTCGCCAGGTCGAACTGGGCAATCGACAAGCCGCCGTTAACCTGCGGGGTTTTATCGAGGTCATTGACCTTCAGCTCGCCCAACGCTCGCAGTTGGTTGGCGGAGACCTTGATCCCGGTCCATTCGGCGACGTTGGCGGCCTTGTCCAGCAACAGCTGGCCTTGCGCCGCGAAAGTCACGGTCTTGCCTTGCAGCGGATCGCCGGCGACTTCACCGGACAGCTTCATGTCTTCGAGCTTGTAGCGCTGCAGCGCGCGTTCGAAACGCAATTCGCCGTTGAGCTCGGTGCGCACCCGCAGGACCGGCTGGTTGGTGCCCAGGAACGCGGTGAGCTTGACCGGGATATTGGTGGAGTCGTGCACCGGGCCGGTACTGAGCTGGATGCTTTCGGCGCTGAATTGCTTGCCGGTTTTTTCGTCGCTGTATTCCACGCGGGCGTTGTTGACGGTCAGGCTGTCGATGTCCAGGCGAATGGGCTGTGCCGGTTTTTCCACCTGGGCGGTGGTTGGCTGCTCAGCTTCGCTGGGGGCATCGGCAGGCGTGGCCGTGGTTGCAGGCTTGGGCACCTTGCCGATGTCTTCCCAGTTGCCGTGGCCATCTTTGTCGCGGTTCAGGCGCAGGTTCAGACCTTCGACGCGCACATCGCTCATCTGCACCTCACGGCGCAGCAATGGCAGCACGCGGACCGACAGGCCGAGCATCTGCAGGTCGGCGAACGGCTCGGCGGGCTTGGCCAGGGTAGCGACCGCCGCATCGTGCAGTTCCAGGCCCAGCCAAGGGAACAGGCTCCAGCCGATATCGCCATTGAGCGTCAGCTCGATGTGGGCCTTGTCGCGGGCAATCTGGCGTATCTCGTCTTTGTAGTCGTTGGGATCGAAGAGGTGGGTCAGGGCAAAGCCCAGCGCCACTACGATCAGCAACAGCCCGAGAAGTACCAGACCCAGGATTTTGCCGAACGCTTTCATGGGCGAGTCCTTGTAGTTAGTCGAATTCGAAATTTAGCCGGGGAGTATAGCGCTCCGCAGCGCCCGACCGGGCAGATCACTAGGACAGAGCGTCGAGCAGCCAGGCAAAAAGTGATTTTTCCTGCGTGTAATCAGGATCTGTACCGCAGAAGAAGTGGTTGATCAGTTCGACAATGATCGCGAGGGAGGTTCCTTCAGTGGTACGAAAACGGACAACTTCGAAAACGTGATGTCAGTTTGGTTTTTCGGTCACTGGCAAATGCTACCCTGCACCGGTTCGTCCGCCCCTCTGCGACGTGATGTCGCAGGAAAAACGAGCCTTTCCCTAAAAAACGGTCATGTCTGCGTGCATTAAGGCTGGGGGTGAAGAGTGGTTGGCGAACACTACTGACAATTGGGGGATAAACAATGACCACGAGCATCACGGCAGACGGCCTTCAAGCCGGCCAGCCCGCGTTCCTTTCCAAGGAGCGCATTATCGCCAGGCCCGGTTTCAACCGATGGCTGGTGCCACCGGCCGCACTGGCTATCCATCTGTGTATCGGCATGGCGTATGGCTTTTCGGTATTCTGGTTGCCGCTGTCCAAAGCGCTGGGCATCACCGCGCCAGTGGCTTGTGCGCCCGACATGAGCTTCATCGCTCAAGTGTTTTCTTCGCAATGCGACTGGCCGATTTCGATGCTCGGCTGGATCTACACCCTGTTCTTCATCTTCCTGGGTTGCTCGGCCGCCATCTGGGGTGGCTGGCTGGAGCATGCCGGCCCACGCAAGGCGGGTGTCGTCTCGGCGCTGTGCTGGTGCGGCGGTCTGCTGATTTCTGCGCTGGGGGTCTATACCCACCAGATCTGGCTGATGTGGATCGGCTCCGGGGTCATTGGCGGTATCGGCCTGGGCCTGGGCTACATCTCGCCGGTGTCGACCTTGATCAAGTGGTTCCCGGACAAGCGCGGCATGGCGACCGGCATGGCGATCATGGGTTTCGGCGGGGGTGCAATGGTCGGTGCGCCCTTGGCGGCGGCGTTGATGAGTCATTTTGCCTCGCCTACCAGTGTCGGCGTGTGGCAAAGCTTCCTGGTCATGGCGGCGATTTATTTCGTGTTCATGATCGGCGGCGCGCTGTCGTATCGAGTGCCGCCTACCGGCTGGAAGCCTGAAGGCTGGACGGCACCTGCGAAAAAAGCCTCGAACGCGATGATCACCCACCGTCACGTGCACGTTAACGTGGCGTGGAAGACGCCACAATTTCGCCTGGTATGGCTGGTGTTGTGCCTGAACGTATCCGCCGGTATCGGCATCCTCGGCATGGCATCGCCACTGTTGCAGGAGGTTTTTGCCGGCAAGTTGCTGGGCAATGACCTGACATTTGGTCAACTGGACGCCTCGCAACTGGCTTCGATCGCCGCCATCGCTGCAGGTTTTACCGGTTTGCTGAGCCTGTTCAATATCGGCGGGCGTTTCTTCTGGGCTTCGTTTTCGGATTACCTGGGCCGCAAAAATACGTACTTCGTGTTCTTCGCCCTGGGCTTTGCTTTGTACGGACTGATCCCGAACCTTGGGCATCTGGGCAGTGTCGCGCTGTTCGTGGCAGCGTTCTGCATCATCCTGTCGATGTACGGCGGTGGTTTTGCCACGGTCCCTGCTTACCTGGCTGACCTGTTCGGCACGCAAATGGTCGGTGCTATCCATGGTCGCCTGCTGACGGCGTGGGCGGCGGCGGGCGTGTTGGGGCCGGTGCTGGTGAACTACCTGCGTGAATATCAGCTGAGCATCGGCGTCGAGCGTGCAGCGGCATATGACATCACCTTGTACATCCTGGCGGGCCTGCTGGTACTGGGCTTTATCTGCAACCTGCTGGTACGTCCGGTGGCCGACAAGTACTTCATGACCGACGCTGAACTGGCTGCCGAACAGGCGCTGGGTCACGACAAAGGGGCTGACAGCAGCACCGTGCTGGAGTGGAAAGCGGCGGCGGGCACCAAGCCACTGGCGGTGGCTGCCTGGCTGGCGGTGGGTATTCCATTGGCGTGGGGTGTGTGGGTGACGCTGCAAAAAACAGCGGTACTGTTCCACTAAGAGGCTGAGGGTCTGGCCTGACATCTTCAGGCCAACACCAAACCCTGTGGGAGCGAGCCTGCTCGCGAATGCGGTCTGACAGTCAACAAATATGTTGCATGTGCAGCCCCGTTCGCGAGCAAGCCCGCTCCCACATTTGTTTTGTGGTGCTTGAAATGGCTTGTATGGACATGTCTATCCCCGACGACCGGGGATTCACTCCGTCAGCGATATCACCTCCCGTGTTTCTGTTTCGCGCCCGCGCCCCTATAATGGTTGCCTTTTTCGCCCAATGATTTTGCGGAGCTGGTGATGGCCGAACGTATGGCGTCAGTCGAGCGCGACACTCTGGAAACCCAGATCAAAGCCTCGATCAACCTGGATGGCACCGGAAAGGCCCGATTTGATATCGGTGTACCTTTTCTTGAGCACATGCTGGACCAGATCGCCCGTCACGGGCTGATCGACCTGGATATCGTCAGCAAAGGCGACCTGCATATCGATGACCACCACACGGTGGAAGATGTCGGTATCACCCTGGGTCAGGCATTCACCAAAGCCATCGGCGACAAGAAAGGCATCCGTCGCTACGGCCACGCCTACGTGCCGCTCGATGAAGCGCTGTCGCGCGTGGTAATTGACTTCTCCGGCCGCCCAGGCCTGCAGATGCATGTGCCGTATACCCGCGCCACCGTCGGCGGTTTCGATGTTGACCTGTTCCAGGAGTTTTTCCAGGGCTTCGTCAACCACGCCAACGTTACCTTGCACATCGACAATCTGCGTGGGCACAACACCCACCACCAGATCGAAACCGTGTTCAAGGCTTTCGGTCGCGCCCTGCGCATGGCCGTGGAACTCGATGACCGCATGGCCGGGCAAATGCCATCGACCAAGGGCGTCCTGTAATGCAGACGGTCGCGGTTATCGATTACGGCATGGGCAACCTGCACTCGGTGGCCAAGGCCCTCGAGCACGTGGGGGCTGGCAAGGTCCTGATCACCAGCGATGCGAACGTGATTCGCGAAGCCGACCGGGTGGTTTTCCCCGGTGTTGGCGCGATCCGCGACTGCATGGCGGAGATCCGTCGACTGGGTTTCGATTCACTGGTACGTGAAGTCAGCCAGGATCGTCCGTTCCTCGGCATCTGCGTTGGCATGCAGGCCTTGCTCGAGCACAGCGAAGAGAACGACGGCGTCGACTGCATCGGCCTGTTCCCGGGCCAGGTGAAGTTCTTCGGCAAGGATCTTGTCGAGGATGGCGAACACCTGAAAGTCCCGCACATGGGCTGGAACGAAGTAAAGCAGAAGGTGAGTCACCCGCTGTGGCACGATATTCCAGACATGGCGCGGTTTTACTTCGTGCACAGCTACTACATCGCCGCCGGTAATGCGCGGCAGGTGGTCGGTGGCGGTCATTACGGGGTCGACTTTGCCGCAGCACTGGCCGAAGGCTCGCGTTTCGCCGTGCAGTTCCACCCGGAGAAAAGCCATACCCATGGCCTGCAGTTGCTGCAGAACTTCGCCGCGTGGGACGGTCGCTGGTAATGGCGGTCAAGAAGAAGCCGCCGATCCTGACCCTCACTCCTGAACAGGAGAGTGAGGCCAATCACAAGATCAAGCGCTTCATGGAGGATCGCTTCGAACTGGACCTGGGTTCGTTCGAAGCGGCCGAAATCCTTGAGCTGTTTACCCGCGAAATTGCTCCGCACTATTACAACAGGGCGATATTCGATGTGCAGGCGCACCTCAAGGAGAGGTTCGAAAGCATCGAAAGCGACCTGTGGGCGCTCGAGAAAAACTGATTTCCGAGCCAAGCTGAACATTCAAATTTGAAGGTTTGCCAGATGCTGATTATTCCCGCTATCGATCTTAAAGACGGTGCCTGTGTTCGTCTGCGCCAGGGCCGCATGGAAGATTCCACAGTGTTCTCCGATGACCCGGTGAGCATGGCTGCCAAGTGGGTGGAGGGCGGTTGCCGTCGTCTGCATCTGGTCGACCTGAACGGTGCGTTCGAAGGCCAGCCGGTCAACGGCGAAGTGGTCACCGCGATTGCCAAGCGCTACCCGAACCTGCCGATCCAGATCGGCGGTGGCATCCGTTCCCTGGAAACCATCGAACACTACGTGAAAGCGGGCGTGAGCTACGTGATCATCGGCACCAAGGCCGTGAAAGACCCGGCCTTCGTTGCCGAAGCCTGCCGCGCGTTCCCGGGCAAGGTCATTGTCGGCCTGGACGCCAAGGACGGTTTCGTCGCTACCGATGGCTGGGCTGAAATCAGCACCATCCAGGTGATCGACCTGGCCAAGCAATTTGAAGCCGACGGCGTGTCCGCCATCGTTTATACCGACATCGCCAAAGACGGCATGATGCAGGGTTGCAACGTGCCGTTCACCGCTGCGCTGGCGGCTGCCACGAAGATCCCGGTGATCGCTTCCGGCGGCATCCACAACCTGGGTGACATCAAGACCCTGCTTGACGCCAAGGCGCCGGGCATCATCGGTGCGATCACCGGTCGCGCGATTTATGAAGGCACCCTCGACGTCGCGGAAGCGCAAGCTTTCTGCGATTCGTACAAAGGCTGAGGACTGACCATGGCGCTGGCCAAACGCATCATCCCTTGCCTGGACGTGGACAACGGCCGGGTCGTCAAAGGTGTGAAGTTCGAGAACATCCGTGACGCGGGCGACCCGGTGGAGATCGCCCGTCGTTATGACGAGCAGGGTGCCGACGAGATTACTTTCCTCGACATCACTGCCAGCGTCGACGGTCGCGACACTACGCTGCATACCGTCGAGCGCATGGCCAGCCAGGTGTTTATCCCGCTGACCGTGGGCGGTGGCGTGCGCACCGTGCAGGATATTCGCAACTTGCTGAATGCCGGTGCGGACAAGGTCTCGATCAACACCGCTGCCGTGTTCAACCCGGAATTCGTCGGTGAAGCGGCGCAGCACTTCGGTTCGCAATGCATCGTGGTTGCCATTGATGCGAAGAAGGTCTCGGGACCTGGCGAAACCCCGCGCTGGGAAATCTTCACCCACGGCGGGCGCAAGCCAACCGGGCTCGACGCGGTCGAATGGGCGAAGAAGATGGAAGGCCTGGGTGCCGGTGAGATCCTCTTGACCAGCATGGACCAGGACGGCATGAAAAACGGCTTCGACCTGGGTGTCACCCGCGCCATCAGCGATGCATTGGGCATTCCGGTGATCGCTTCCGGTGGTGTCGGCAACCTGCAGCACCTGGCCGACGGCATTCTCGAGGGCCACGCCAGTGCAGTGTTGGCAGCGAGTATTTTCCACTTCGGTGAATACACCGTTCAAGAAGCCAAGGCCTATATGGCCCACCGCGGTATTGTGATGCGCTGAACAAACCGGTACAGGCCAGTGGACATCATGGCGGGCTCAGGGCACTCTTGAGTACGCCATGGATTTCGGTAGCCAGACATGTTTAAACGCATTCTTCTTGTTCTCGCCAGCGCTTCCTTGTTGCTCATCAGTAGCGCACGCGCCGCCGACAGCTCCACCACGGAACTGGTGTTGCTGACGGAAAACTTCCCGCCCTACAACATGGCCAAGAACGGCAAGAACTTCGCTCAGGACGAGAACATCAATGGTATCGCCGTGGACATCGTTCGCGAGATGTTCAAGCGCGCCAACGTCACCTATAGCCTGACCCTGCGTTTCCCCTGGGAGCGAGTCTACAAACTCGCGCTGGAAAACCCCGGTTACGGAGCATTCGTAATGGCCCGTTTGCCGGACCGCGAGCGGCTTTTCAAGTGGGTCGGGCCGATCGGTCCGGATGACTGGATCATGCTGGCCAAGGCTGACAGCAAAATCTCCCTCGAGAGCCTGGAGGACGCGCGCAAGTACAGGATTGGCGCGTACAAGGGCGATGCGATTGCCGAGACGCTCGCCAAGCAGGGCCTGAAGCCCATCGTGGTGCTACGTGATCAGGATAATGCGAAGAAGCTGGTCAGCGGACAGATCGACCTGTGGGCCACCGGCGACCCGGCCGGGCGCTATCTGGCGCGCCAGGACGGGGTAAACGGGCTGAAGACCGTGTTGCGTTTCAACAGCGCTGAACTGTACCTGGCGCTGAACAAAAACGTGCCGGACGAAACCGTGGCCAAGTTGCAGGCTGCGCTGGATCAGCTACGCAAAGATGGCATGGTCGACGAGATCATGGGGCGGTATCTGTAATCGCTGTCGAGTCGGTCGGCGGTTGAGGGGCAACCAACGGTGCGTTACCTCCAGGTGGGTATTCGGTGAAATGGAAACGGCCCCTGTCGGCATAAGAAAAATTGACTGCCGCTTCAGTGCCATCTTCGCGTAGCAGGTCGTAATGGCTCTGCAACTGATAAACAGCCACCATCTTGTTTGGTGGAACGATGGCCTCGACCGTTTCGGTTTTGGAATTGCTCCATCCACTGGACGACGTTTCATTGTGAATAAAACTCTCGCTTAGTTTGGCCGAGAAATTTACAGGCTGACCAGCGTCTGAAGTGCCGCTAGTCCATTCGGTTTGGACCTGGATGGATGTTTCGCGTATGAAAATCTGCAAGACGTTGCTGACCAGCACTCGTCCCGCTGTCCATTTGAACGCACTTTCCTCGTCACCCGTGTTATGGCTGTGCCCGATCAGTACGTAATGGTCCGTTCTGTTCAGGTAGTAGTAAGGTGATGTTCGAAATTGATCGATGGGGCGCAGTGCGATGTCTTTGACCGCGAACCAGGGAATCGTGGCAATTTGAGTGGCTTGGGAGGGTTCTAGAGACGAGGGTGATTCGAATCCCGAAAGCACTGGCGGCGTTGGCGCCGGATTGATCTTGAGGGGTATCTCCATACGCAATGAAAAAGCTTCAACGAGTATGGAAGATTGGTTGTCTTTCTTGAAGCCGATAAAGGTGCCTGGTGCAAAATAGATTTCTCCTGCTGCAGGAACCGGAGGCTCTACTTGATAGGCACTAAAGCTCTCCTCTGCGCCACTGTCCCAATTGTTCCAGATCGAATTGCCTACGCGCGAAGAAATGACCAGATCAGCCCGCACACAGCGTACTGCATGAAGTGGTGGTTTTTCGTCGCCACGGCTGCACACCACGCCCAGTGCAATATATCCATCAGGGGCGATAGGTCGCCACATTGCACCGCCCTGTTTTGAGTTTGAATCTCTCCAGAGTTGCTCATAGTCGTCCGGCGGACTGAGTGCTTTGGTTTGCGCAGAATCGCCACTCTGCAGGTCGCCCTCACAGACAACCGCTACCACTCTTTTGCCGTTGATGTCGCCGTCCTCGGACGCGATTACATCGCCCAGCGGAAAAAATCCAGGCAGTACGTCAGGTGCCGGCGCGGGACGCCAAAAATTGCCAGGGTTCGAAGCCGAGGTCTGCGTGGAAGTGATGCTGTGGAATTCCGTCGTAAAGTTGATCAGCAGGTTCTTGAATTTTATTGAAGTCATCTGTCGGGTGGGTAAGGCCACATTGCCATTCGTGTTCATAGTCAATCCTGAGAGTTCAAAGGGCTCGGGGGAGCCGCGATCTGTTCAGGTCTCACTATCCGGGCAGGGGCGAGGCAGCTGGCGGTAATTATTTATAGGACGTGATAAATAACTGGAGCTTTGTGTGATAGGAGTTCCTGCCGGCTGACGTCGCTCGACGGGCAGGTGCACTAGAGAATATGCCTGGGCCGCTGTGAAAGAAGGGCAGCGGCGGTGTGGCATCGAAGGTGTTCAGAAGGCTGAGGCGTTGAGATAGCGTCCGTTTTTGCCATGTGCAGGCGTCGCCTGATTGCCGCGCACACTGACCATCTGCTTGATATCAATCCACTCGATGCCCTGAGCCTTGAGCTTGGGCAGTTCACGCTCCAGTACCGCCAGCGTCTGCGGATACGGATGCCCGATCATCACCGCCGAACCCTGCTTTTGCGCAAGGCTGATTGCTGTCTGCAATTGGGTGAAAATTGCCGCTTCAGTGCGCTCATCATCCAGAAACACATCACGCGAAATACTCGCCAATCCAATCTTTTGCGCTTCGGCCGCCGCCACGGTCTGCGCACTGGTGCGACTGTCCAAGAAGAGCTTGTGCCGACGCTGCAGGTCAGCCATCAACCAGGCCATGGCCGGTCGCTGGGCAGTCATGCGGCTGCCCATGTGGTTGTTGATGCCGGCGGTGTAGGGTACGACCTTGAGCGCTGCGTTCAGGCGTTTCTCGAGCTCTTCGACAGGCAAGTCGGGATGCCAGGCGAACGGACCGGTGGCCGGGTCCATGGGCATGTGCAGGATGACGATTTTACCGGCACGATGGGCTTCGCGGGCGAATTCGGTGGCGTGAGGGGTATCAGGCATGATCGCCGCCGTCACCGGCCCCGGAAGGGCCAGCACCTGGCGATCCCGGGGCAGGTTTTGCCCCAGGTCATCGATGATCAGGCTGATGTAAGCCTTTTGAGGGGCGGGCGCAGCGTGAATAACACCCGCCAGGCAACACAACAGCCCCAGGACTACCCGCGCTAGCATCTCAGCGGCCGGATGTGATGCTCAGCCCTTTGAGCAGGCTCAGGGCCTGGGCCAGTTGGTAATCGTCGTCCTGCGGCATCGGCTTGGCCTTGCCGCCGGAACTGCTCGGTTTGTCGGCGCCACCGTTGCCGTTGCCCAAGTGACCTTGCAGGTCGGCTTCCTTGAAGTAGTCGCCGTCTTGCTCGTTGGTGATCTTGGCCTTGCGCACTTCGATGTCCGGGACGATGCCCTGGGCCTGGATCGAGCGGCCGTTTGGCGTGTAGTACAGCGCCGTGGTGATCTTCAGGGCACGGTCGTTGTTCAGTGGCAGCACGGTTTGCACCGAGCCTTTGCCGAAACTCGGCGTGCCCATGATCACCGCGCGCTTCTGGTCTTGCAGGGCGCCGGCGACGATTTCCGAGGCCGAGGCGCTGCCGCCATTGATCAGCGCGACCATTGGCACGGCTTCGCTTTCGTCCTTGCCGGTGGCAGAGAAACGCAGTTCGGAGTTGGCGATGCGACCCTTGGTGTAGACGATCAGGCCCTTGGTGATGAAATGGTCGACCACTTCGACCGCCGATTGCAGTACGCCGCCCGGGTTGTTGCGCAGGTCGAGGATGATGCCCTTGAGTTTCTTGCCGTTGTCTTTGCGCAGCTTCGCCAGGGCCTTGGACACTTCTTCGCCGGTCTTGACCTGGAATTGGGTGATGCGGATGTAGCCATAGCCGGATTCGAGCAGCTGGCTCTTCACGCTCTTCACCTGAATGATGGCGCGGGCGAGGGTCACATCGAACGGCGTGCCGCCGTCACGTACCAGGGTCAGGGTGATTTTCTGGCCGATCTTGCCGCGCATCTTGTCCACGGCTTCGGTCATGCTCTGTCCGCGGGTGGGTTGGCCGTTGATCTTGACGATGAAGTCGCCCGCCTGGATGCCAGCCTTGGAGGCCGGTGTGTCATCGATTGGCGACACCACTTTGATGAAGCCGTCCTCGGCGCCGACTTCGATGCCCAGGCCGCCGAATTCGCCACTGGTGCTTTCCTGCAGTTCAGCGAAGTCTTCAGGTCCCAGGTAGGCGGAGTGCGGGTCAAGGTTGCTGAGCATGCCCTTGATCGCGTTTTCCAGCAGGGTCTTGTCGTCTACCGGTTCGACATACGCGGCCTTGATCCGATCCATGACCTCGGCAAAGGTGCGCAACTCTTCCAGCGGCAGTGGCGCCTTGGTGGTCGCGGCAGTGCCCGCAGGCGCGACTGCCGGGGCCGGTTGAGCGGCAAACGCCAGAGGCGCGCCGATCACCAGGGCGATCGCCAGGGCCAGCGAGGTAAGGCGGGACAAATGCAGCATGTCGAACGAACTCCTAATGTAGGTGACTCAGCGCCTATCCTTGCGCGCGGCACCATTGCGCCGGATCACTCGGGTGACCCTGCTGACGAATAGCAAAGTACAGCGCTGGTGTGTCCTGCCCGCCACTGTTACCGACAGTGGAGATGGATTCACCGGCTTTTACCACGTCACCTGCAGACTTGAGCAACGTCTGGTTGTGACCATAAAGACTCAGGAAACCGTTGCCGTGGTCGAGAATCACCAGCAGCCCGGCGCCGCGCAGCCAGTCGGCGAACACCACTCGACCGCCATGCACCGCATGCACCGCACTGCCTGCAGAAGCGCTGATCATTACGCCGTCCCACTTGGTCCGGGCGTCGTCGCCACGGCTTTCACCGAAGCGCGCCAACAGTCGACCATCGACAGGCCATGGAAGTTTGCCGCGAGTTGAAGCAAATGCGCCGCCAAAGGTTTCGCCGGAACTGGAAACCAGTGGGCCGGGTGTCGATTTAACCGGTTTGCGTGGGGCATCGTCGTTGGCATCTGCCAGCGCCTGGGCCTCACGTAAACGCTTTTTTTCGGCTTCCTGCTGGGCGATCAGCGCTTTTTGTCGCGCCTCTTCTGCCTCACGAGCCTGGCGGGCCAAGGTTTCCTCAATGGTTTTAAGGACTTTAGACAGGTCTGCCTGATCCTGCTCACGGGCTGCCAGTTTCTGGTCGCGAGCCTTCACGTCATCGTTGAGCCTGGCCAGGACTTGCTGGCGCTCCTGACGTACTTTCTCGAGCTCGCCACGCTGGGTTTCCAGGCTGCTTTGCTGCACCAGCAATTGCGCCTGCTGCAGGCCGATGTCTTTTTCGACATTGGCGAGCTGGCGCAGGGTTTCGTTGAAATTCTTCAACTGCTCCAGGCGAGCCTGGCTCAGGTAGTCGTAATAGGTGAGCGTGCGGGCGAACTTCTCTGGGTTCTGCTGGTTGAGCAGCAGTTTCAAGTATTCCTGCCGGCCGTTTTGATAAGCCGCGCGGGCCTGGATGGCAATCAGTCGCTGTTGTTCAGTGCGCGCGCTCTGGAGTTTTTTTTTCTCTGCATCGAGTCGTTGCAACTCGGTTTCGCTTTTCTTCAGCTCTTTTTGCAGGGCGTCGACCTGCTTCTCGAGCTTGCCCATCTCGGTTTCAGTGCCCTTGAGGTCTTTCTGCACGCCGGACTTTTCTTCCTGCAGCTTGCCCAGCAGTTTTTTCAACTCGGCAATGTCCTGACGCGTGGCGTCCAACTGTTGCTGGGTTTGCGCGCGCTCATCGGCGAAGGCCGGCTGGAGCAGGCATGTCAGGGCGAGGGCTATCAGGACGCGAAGCATAGAGGCGGGCGACACCAAAGAAAGGGACGTCCTAGTATGCCCGCCATGAGCAGCAAAAAAAATGCCCATTTCTGACTGTGTGATGACTGGAGCAAGTGCCAGACTGAATTCCATTTCGAAAACACCATAAACCACTGTGGGAGCGCGCTTGCTCGCGATTGCACTCTGTCATTCAACATTGATGTTGAATTTCACGACGCCATCGCGGGCAAGCCCGCTCCCACAGGGTTTTTCGGTGTTTGGGATATCCCGGTTACACCAGAATTGAAGTACCGGTCATTTCCGCCGGCTTCTCCAGGCCCAACAGCTTCAGCATGGTTGGCGCCACATCTGCCAGCACGCCGCCTTCGCGAACCTTCAGGTCACGCTTGCCGACATAGATGAACGGCACCGGTTCGGTGGTGTGCGCGGTGTGGGCCTGGCCGGTGGTTTCGTCGGACATCTGCTCGACGTTGCCATGGTCTGCGGTGATCAGCGCTTCGCCGCCGACTTTTTCCAGGGCATCGACGATGCGGCCGACGCACTGGTCAAGGCACTCAACAGCCTTGACCGCTGCCTCAAACACGCCGCTGTGGCCGACCATGTCGCCGTTGGCGTAGTTGACCACGATCACGTCGTAACGCTGGTTTTCGATGGCGTCGACGATGCGGTCGGTGACTTCAGGCGCGCTCATTTCCGGCTGCAAGTCATAGGTGGCGACTTTGGGCGACGGGATCAGGATGCGTTCTTCGCCCGGGAACGGTTCTTCTCGACCGCCAGAGAAGAAGAAGGTCACGTGGGCGTACTTCTCGGTTTCGGCGATACGCAGCTGGGTCTTGCCGTTTTTCGCCAGGTAGTCGCCCAGCACGTTTTCCAGGCTGCCGGCGGCAAAGGCCGAAGGTGCGGGAATGCTCGCGGCGTATTGGGTCAGCATGACGAAACCGGCCAGTTTTGGCTGACGGCTACGTGCAAATTCCTTGAAGTCGTCCTCGACGAAAACGCGGGTCAGCTCGCGGGCGCGATCGGCGCGGAAGTTCATGAACACCACGGCGTCGCCGTCTTCGACTTTCACCGGCTCGCCAATGGAAGTGGCCTTGACGAATTCATCGCTTTCGCCGCGCTCGTAAGCCGCTTGCAGGCCTTCCTGAGCGGTGGCGGCGTTGAATTCGCCCTGGCCTTCGACGATCAGGTTGTAGGCCTGGGAGACACGGTCCCAACGGTTGTCGCGATCCATGGCGAAATAACGACCGATGAGGCTGGCGATACGGCCTTTACCCAGGGCCTGGAAGGTAGCGTCCAGCAGTTCGATCGACGATTGCGCGCTTTTCGGCGGCGTATCGCGGCCGTCGAGGAAGGCGTGCAGGTAGATTTTCTCGGCGCCGCGCTTGGCGGCCAGTTCGGCCATGGCGACCAGGTGATCCTGGTGGCTGTGCACGCCGCCATCGGACAGCAGGCCCATGAAGTGCACGGCCTTCCCGGCAGCGACGGCTTTGTCCACCGCGGCACAGATGGTCGGGTTCTCGAAGAACTCGCCGTCGCGGATCGATTTGGTCACACGGGTGAAGTCCTGATACACCACGCGGCCGGCACCGAGGTTCATGTGGCCGACTTCGGAGTTGCCCATCTGGCCGTCCGGCAGGCCGACGTCCATGCCGCTGCCTGAAATCAGGCCATTGGGCACGGTGGCCCACAAACGGTCCAGTACGGGCTTCTTCGCCGCAAAGATGGCGTTGGATTCAGGGCTCTCACTGTGACCGAAGCCGTCGAGAATAATCAGGACCAAAGGTTTAGGCGTGGTAGTCATGGAGTCCACTCGTGGCTGAGATAAAAGAGGGCGATGGAAAAGGGAGTGGCAGTTTAAAGCGAAGTTCCGGCCACGTCACCGCCGGACGGGGTTTGGCCCACCATAGTGGCTGTGTATACTGGCCGACATTTTAACGCCCTGGAACCTCCTTCGATGGTTGCTCACCTGATTGAATTTGCCACTAACCACTACATCCTCGTCGGTATCTTCGTCGTACTGCTGGCGTTGCTGATTGCCTATCAGATGCAGGGCGGCGGTCGTAGCCTGAGCACTGGCGAATTGACTGGCCTGGTCAACAAAGACGCGGGCGTGGTAATCGACATTCGTCCTGCCAAGGATTTCGCCGCCGGTCACATTGTTGGTGCATTGAACATTCCTCACGACAAACTGGCTGCCCGTGTTGCCGAGCTGGAAAAGCACAAGGCCAAGACCATCATTCTGGTCGATGCGATGGGCCAGACGGCCGGGACTCACGCTCGCGAACTGGTAAAGGCTGGCTTCACCGCTGCCAAACTGTCCGGTGGTGTTTCCAGCTGGAAAGCCGACAATCTGCCGCTGGTGAAGTGATATGAGCAACGTCGTCGTCTATTCCAGCGATTACTGCCCTTATTGCTCCCGAGCCAAATACCTGCTCGAGAACAAAGGCGTGGCCTTCGAAGAGATCAAGGTCGATGGCAAGCCGCAGGTGCGCGCCGCAATGGCTCAGAAGGCCGGGCGTACGTCCGTGCCGCAGATCTGGATCGGCAGCACCCACGTTGGCGGTTGTGATGATTTGTTTGCCCTGGAGCGCGCCGGCAAGCTCGACGCACTGCTCAAGGCCTGAATTCCATACCCTATAAAAGCCCAAGATCAGAAAGGATCTGAGATGACTGACCAACAGAACACTGCAGCTAGCGAAGAAGAAACCGCACCGCAATTCTCCTTGCAGCGCATCTACGTACGTGACTTGTCCTTCGAAGCCCCGAAAAGCCCGGCGATCTTCCGCCAGCAGTGGGAACCGAGTGTCGGTCTGGATCTCAATACCCGTCAAAAGGCGCTGGAAGGCGACTTCCATGAAGTTGTGCTGACCCTGTCGGTCACCGTGAAGAACGGTGAAGAAGTGGCATTCATCGCCGAAGTGCAACAGGCCGGTATCTTCCTGATCAAGAACCTGGACGACGCTTCGATGAGTCACACCCTGGGCGCGTTCTGCCCGAACATCCTGTTCCCGTACGCTCGCGAAGCGCTGGACAGCCTGGTGACCCGCGGCTCGTTCCCGGCCCTGATGCTGGCTCCGGTGAACTTCGATGCCTTGTACGCGCAAGAGCTGCAACGCATGCAAGCGGCGGGCGAGACTCCGACCGTTCAATAAGCGGTCTGAGTGTCGAAGCAAGTCCAATGTGGGAGCGGGCTTGCTCGCGAATGCGGTGTATCAGTCAAGATTGAAGTCGACTGACACACCGCATTCGCGAGCAAGCCCGCTCCCACATTTGTTATGTGGTGTTATTTGAAGTCGTTCTGCCGCCAGGCTTCGTACACGGCGACGGCCACGGTGTTGGACAGGTTCAAGCTACGACAGCCTTCGCGCATCGGCAGGCGCAGGCGTTGTTCAGCGGGCAAAGCGTCGAGCACCTCGGCTGGCAGGCCGCGGCTTTCCGGACCGAACAGGAAGGCGTCACCAGGGGCGAAGCTGGCGTCGTGAAACGGCCGCGAGCCCTTTGTGGTGAAGGCGAACAAGCGCGGATGACCGAGGCTTTCCAGGCAGCTGGCCAGGTCCGCGTGACGTTGCAAGGTGGCATACTCGTGGTAGTCGAGGCCCGCCCGGCGCAGGCGCTTGTCGTCCATCTCAAAGCCCAGCGGTTCGATCAAATGCAGGTGGCAGCCACTGTTGGCGCACAGCCTGATAACGTTGCCGGTGTTCGGCGGAATTTCTGGTTGGAAAAGGATGACGTGAAACATGCACGGCTCCGAAGGTAGAGATGAGCGGCATTCTACGCCGCAAGCCGACCCTCGTTCGAAACTATTCCCGCGTGTGATGGCTTCACTGGCCATTGTGGGGGTAATGGTGGGGTTGATGATTGGTCGTCTGACCACTCCAGACCCCAGCGAATTGCAACAGATCGAAGTGACCAGCGACGGGTTGGTGGTGTGGTTCAACAATGAGCCCAAGACCCACGGCGAGATCGTGGAAGGCAGTGTTGCGTTGTTGTTCGAAGCTCAAGGCAAGGCGCAAAAAGGCCAGCTCAAGCTCAACGGCAAGGATGTGAACTGGCGGGTGCGCTTGAGTGACGGGGGATTGTTGTTGACGCTGGTGGCGGCCCGTCCCCTGCAGGGTGAGTGGGCCGGTAGCGAGGTCGATGACCGCTGGCGGCTGGAGATCCATCTCCGGGAGCAATAAAAGAGGGAATCCCCGGCCTGCCTGTACCAAGGTCCCCAAAACGGGAGGGCTCGCGCATTGCGCTTGAGCCCGGTGTAAAGAGGGAATCCCCGGCCTGCCTGTACCAAGGACCCCAAAACTGGGGGCTCGTCGCTTGTGCGGTATGAGCCCGGTGTAAAGAGGGGAATCCCCGGCCTGCCTGTACCAAGGTCCCCGAAACTGGGTGGTGATCTGCATCACTGATGAGACTATTGCAGGGGGCGTGCCAGGTTTTAACAAGTTGAAACAGAAAGTCGCGTAGTAAAGCTGAAAGCCCCGTAATCCGGGGCTTTCATGTTTCTTCAATAGGGGGTCGATTACGAACGGAGGCAGGATTTCGGAGCCGTTGCCGTGCGCGATTGCGGTTCACGGTGCCTTCCGGCGGTGCACTGAGCTTCAAATGTGGGAGCGGGCTTGCTCGCGAAGGCGGTGCGTCAGTCAAGATTGAAGTCGACTGACACACCGCCTTCGCGAGCAAGCCCGCTCCCACAAGGGATCCTGTGCTAACCACAAAAATATGGCTTGCCCGCGATTGGATCTAAAGCGCGACGATACCTTTAAGGCTGTTTAGGCTTCATCCCCCTCATCATCATCCCCACCATCAACCTTCATCCCCAATTCCTTGATCTTGCGAGTCAGGGTGTTTCGCCCCCATCCCAGCAATACAGCGGCATCGCGCCGGCGGCCGGCGGTGTGCTTGAGGGCAGTTTCGATCATGATCCGCTCGAAAGTCGGTACGGCGCTGTCCAGCAGGCTGGATTGACCGCGAGCCAGTGCCTGGTCGGCCCACTGGCGTAGCGCCTGTTCCCAGTTGGTCACCGGGGCCGAGTCCTGCGGCAGGCTCAGCAACTCCGGAGGCAGATCGCCGATATGGACTTCGCGACCCGAGGCCATCACGGTGATCCAGCGGCAAGTGTTCTCCAGTTGGCGAACGTTGCCCGGCCATGGCAGGTTTTTCAGATACTCCTCGGTTTCGTTTTTCAGCAGCTTCGGCTCGACCGCCAGTTCCTGCGCTGCACGGCTGAGGAAGTGCTTGGCCAGGGTCGGGATGTCTTCGCGTCGGTCCGACAGGCGCGGTATGTGGATGCGGATCACGTTGAGACGGTGGAACAAGTCTTCACGGAATTTCCCGGCATTCACCAGGGTTTCCAGGTTCTGGTGCGTGGCGGCGATGATCCGCACATCGACTTTGACCGGGACGTGACCACCGACGCGGTAAAACTCGCCATCGGCCAGGACCCGCAGCAAACGAGTCTGGGTGTCGGCCGGCATGTCGCCGATTTCATCGAGGAACAGCGTGCCACCGTCCGCCTGTTCGAATCGCCCGCGGCGCAGGTTGGCGGCGCCGGTGAACGCGCCTTTTTCATGGCCGAACAACTCGGATTCCATCAGGTCCTTGGGGATCGCTGCCATGTTCAGTGCAATGAATGGCGAAGCGGCGCGCGGGCTGTGGCGATGCAGGGCGTGCGCCACCAGTTCTTTACCGGTGCCGGATTCGCCGTTGATCAGCACGGTGATGTTGGAGTGGCTCAAGCGCCCGATGGCGCGAAACACTTCCTGCATCGCGGGTGCTTCGCCGATGATTTCCGGGGTGCGGGTCAGTGCGACCGGGACTTCCAGGCCTTGTTGTTCCTGAGCGTGCTGGTTGGCGCGCTTGACCAGGGAAACCGCTTCGTCGACATCGAACGGCTTGGGCAGGTATTCAAACGCGCCGCCTTGATAGGACGCGACAGCGCTATCCAGATCGGAGTGCGCGGTCATGATGATCACTGGCAGCCGTGGGTGTTGCTCGCGAATCCGCGCCAGAAGGTCCAGGCCGCTGGCGCCGGGCATGCGGATGTCGGAGATGATCACGTCGGGCTGCTGGCGCGCCAGTCGGCTCATCACGCCATCGGCGCTGTCGAAGCTTTGCGTGGTCATGCCTTCCTGCTGCAAGGCTTTTTCCAGGACCCAACGGATAGAACGGTCGTCATCGACGATCCACACGGTTTCACTACGGCTCATGTCGATGTGGCTCCTTGTTCCAGTGGCAGAAAGATCGAGAATGTGGTGTGGCCGGGGTGGCTGTCACATTCGATCAAGCCCTGGTGCTGGCTGATGATGTTCTGGGTAATGGCCAGGCCCAGCCCGGTACCGTCCGGACGGCCGCTGACCATGGGGAAAAAGATGGTTTCCTGAAGGTCCGCAGGAATGCCCGGGCCGTTGTCGATGATTTCGATCTTGGTCACCAGGCGGTGGCGCACGTGGCCAATGGTGAACTGGCGCATGGCGCGGGTGCGCAGGCTGATGCGGCCCAGGCGCAGCTCATTCTGGCTGCTGATGGCCTGCATCGCATTGCGCACGATGTTCAGCACGGCCTGGATCATTTGTTCACGATCGATCAGGACGTCCGGAATGCTCGGATCGTAGTCGCGCACCAACGTGATGCAGCCCTGGCTCTCGGCCTCGACCAAATGGCAGACGCGTTCCAGCACTTCGTGAATGTTGCACATGGCCAGTGATGGCAGCTTGTTCGAGCCGAGCATGCGATCGACCAGATTGCGCAAGCGGTCGGCCTCTTCGATGATGACGTTGGTGTAGTCACGCAGGCTTTCTTCCGGCAGTTCGCGGGCCAGCAGCTGTGCCGCGCCGCGAATACCGCCCAGCGGATTCTTGATTTCATGGGCCAGGCCCCGTACCAGCATCTTGCTGGTTTCCTGCTTCGACAGCTGGGCCTCTTCCTTGGTGATGCGCAGCAAGCGGTCGCGGGGATGGACTTCGAGCAGAAGCAGAGTGTCGCCATTGCTCAGGATCGGTGTTACCGCGTAATCGACCGTCAGGGTCTGGCCGGTGAGGGCGGTGAGCATTGCTTCGCGTTTTGTGAACGGGTGCGCCTGCTGGACCGCCTGGCGCAAAGAGTTGAGCGCTTCGGTGGACTCGGTAAACAGCTCGCTGATGAACTGCCCATGGCTGCGCTGGCCGCTGATGGCCAGGAGCATCTCCGCCGCGGGGTTCATGTACTCAAGGCGCAACTCGGCGTTGAGCAGAATGGTGGCGGTGGTCAGGTTGTCGAGTAGCAAGCGGTGTAGTGCGTCGCTGATGGTCATTCAGGACCTCTTTTGGCGCATGAATAAAGAGCTGATGCGAGGAAAATGCAAAAACCAAACCAAGGCTCCGAAAAGAAGCGCTAAACCCCTGAAACAGGCGTTTGACGCTCGATTGCGTGGCGTTCTGCCAGCTTTCGCGGGAAGTTTCGAACCAAAATGGGCTGTGATTGGAACGCGGTGCAACCTATCGCACCAATATAGTGCGTAATCCTGTATGAGGTTAAAAGAAGCGAAACGCGCTCAGGCTTTCAACGCTTGTGCACCCGCTGCAAGGTAAAGGTCACGGTGGGACTTTGTTGTATCACCGTATCGCCGTCGATCACTTGAACGGCGAGCCTGTGCAGGCCGCGATCGATGTTTACCAGTTGAAGACTCGGAACGTTGCCTGGTTGGCCATAGGGTTGCTCGTCCAGTAACAACCTGAACAGATGCGAGCCTTGCAGGCGTGGTTTGATCAGCACGTTGACCGTGAAGGTGCCGTTGTTGGCGCGCAAGGCCCCTTCGTTGGGCAGGCCAGTCAGCTCAAGAATCTCGTAGGTGCTGTTTATCTGCTCGGGGTTGCCGATGGGGGCGGGCGCAGGAGGTTCGTTGGCCGGTTGACTATCGACGCTGTTAAGCGGGGGTAGATCAACCGTCTGGGCGCTAACACCATTGGGTGGTTGATTGCTGTAGGCCGTGTTGCCGGCAGCATCGGTGTATTTGTAGATTTGGGCCGTTGCAGGAAAGCCTGATAAAAGCCCCAGAAATAATAAGAATGGTCGCATTCAGGCTCCCTGCAAGCAGCGAAAAATTACTCTGACAAAGGAATGCCCTCGCTCCCAGCATAGAACACGATAAGTTCTACCGGTTCCTCGCCGGTGACTCCGCGGTGGGTGATATTGACCATTTCGGCCACCGCTTCGCCTTGTTTGACGCGTCGAACCTGGCCGCTTTCCTTGCTTTCTATCGTCAGCTCCCCGCTGAGGACATACGCCGCATTTGGCATGGCGTGGCGATGCCATGGAAGTTGCGTATTGGCCGGAATTTTCAATTTAAGCACCGAAAGTTGTGGTTCGGCGTAAGGGTAATGGGTGTAAGGCGTGCTGTCCCAGGAGGCGCTGCTTTGCAACAGGACTTTGCGTTCGATCGCTGCTGTGGACGCTGAGTTGCTACAGCCCTGTAGGGCAAGGGCGATGAGGGCGGTAAACAGGGGGGTGAGCACGGAAGGTTTCATGTTGCCGTCCTTTGAGTTCAAGACGGTACAGGCTACGGTTAGCCGATATTTTTTTAAGCCGGACGTTGCCGTGAATGCGCGGGGAAACATGGACTCCCTGCGTGAGAAGTTGCCTACAAAAAAAGGCCTCCCGAAGGAGGCCTCTTTGTCACGCCGCTTGCGCAGGCGCTACCGGATCAGCAGCTGTAGTACAGCTCATATTCCAGTGGGTGTACGAAGGTACGAACCTTGATTTCTTCTTCGCTTTTCAGGGCGATGTAGGCGTCGATGAAGTCGTCGCTGAAAACCCCGCCTTTGGTCAGGAACGCACGACCTTTGTCCAGCTCTTCCAGGGCTTCTTTCAGGCTGCCGCAAACTTGTGGGATCTCTTTCGCCTCTTCAGGCGGCAGGTCGTACAGGTTTTTGTCAGCTGCGTCGCCAGGGTGGATCTTGTTCTGGATGCCGTCCAGGCCAGCCATCATCAGTGCGGCGAAGCACAGGTATGGGTTGGCAGCCGGATCCGGGAAACGCGCTTCGATACGGCGGGCTTTCGGGCTCGACACGTAAGGAATACGGATCGAGGCGGAACGGTTACGGGCCGAGTAGGCCAGCATGACCGGAGCTTCGAAGCCTGGAACCAGACGCTTGTAGGAGTTGGTCGCCGGGTTGGTGAAGCCGTTCAGGGCCTTACCGTGCTTGATGATGCCGCCGATGAAGTACAGGGCGGTATCGGACAGGCCGGCATAACCTTCGCCTGCGAAGGTGTTCTTGCCATCTTTCCAGATGGACATGTGAACGTGCATACCCGAACCGTTGTCGCCGTACAGGGGCTTAGGCATGAAGGTAGCGGTGCGGCCGTAGGCATCGGCTACGTTGTGCACGACGTACTTCAGGGTTTGGGTTTCGTCGGCTTTCTTCACCAGGGTGTTGAACTTGACGCCGATTTCGTTCTGGCCGGCAGTTGCCACTTCGTGGTGGTGAACTTCGACGGTCAGGCCCATTTCTTCCAGTGCGTTGCACATGGAGGTACGGATTTCGTGGTCGTGGTCGAACGGTGGAACCGGGAAGTAGCCGCCCTTGACGCCTGGACGGTGACCTTTGTTACCGCCTTCGATGTCCTGGTCAGACATCCACGAACCTTGTTCGGAGTAGATCTTGAACATGGAACCGGAAATGTCGGACTTGAACTTCACCTGGTCGAAGATGAAGAACTCTGGCTCCGGGCCGCAGAATACGGTGTCGCCAATGCCGGAGGCTTTCAGGTGTTCTTCAGCGCGCTTGGCGATCGCACGTGGGTCGCGATCGTAGCCTTGCATGCTCGAAGGATCGACGATGTCGCAGGTCAGGATCAGGGTTGGCTCTTCGGTGAACGGGTCCAGTACGGCAGTGCTGTCGTCCGGCATGAGGATCATGTCGGAAGCTTCAATGCCTTTCCAGCCAGCGATGGAGGAGCCGTCGAACATCTTGCCGACTTCGAAGAAGTCTTCATCCAGACCGTCGCGAGCCGGCATGGTCACGTGGTGCTGAGTGCCCTTGGTGTCTGTGAAGCGCAGATCAATCCACTTGACGTCATGATCTTTGATGAGTTGAACCGACTTCGACATAGTGTCCTCCGGGTGGATTAGGGCTGGTAGTGGATGCCCTTAGATGTTTGTGATGCCGGCGCGAATACTCTGCCAAGGCAACCTGCCTCACAAGGGAGCAAATTGCATGCCAGTGCCCCACCATGGGTTTTTTGCCCCAATTTCACGCTTGTAAGGCGGTTAAGCACCTTAATGCGGAAAATATCGCCCTACAATGTGGCGCTTATTTCAATAAATGACCTGTTTTGGTGCGTGCAAAACCTTCTGCACATTAACTGGTTAAACCTTGAGCAATTTCCGCTATAATCCGCGCCCCCCTTTTTCGGCAGGCCTCGCGCGCGCTGTTTCCATGAAATTAATCGTAAAAGTCTTTCCAGAGATCACCATCAAGAGCCGCCCGGTACGGATGCGTTTTATCCGCCAGTTGGCCAAGAACATCCGTGCCGTGCTCCGCGATCTGGACCCGGCTGTGGTGGTGAACGGCGTGTGGGACAATCTCGAGCTGGAGACCCGCGTCAGCGAGCCCAAGGCCCTGAAGGAGATGGGCGAGCGCCTGAGCTGCATGCCGGGCATTGCGCATTTCCTGCAAATCGACGAGTACCCGTTGGGTGACTTCGATGACATCGTCGAGAAGTGCAAGCAGCACTACGGTGATGCGCTGGCCGGGAAGATTTTTTCGGTGCGTTGCAAGCGCGCCGGCAAGCACCCGTTCAGCTCGATTGACATCGAGAAATATGTCGGCAGCCAGTTGCGTCGACAGTGCGGTGCCGCCGGGATTGACCTGAAAAAGCCTGAAATCGAAGTGCGCATCGAAGTTCGCGACCAACGGTTGTTCGTGATCCACAGCCAGCACAACGGTATCGGCGGATATCCGCTGGGTGCGCTGGAGCAGACGCTGGTGCTGATGTCCGGCGGCTTCGATTCCACTGTCGCCGCCTACCAGATCATGCGCCGCGGCCTGATGGCGCATTTCTGCTTCTTCAACCTGGGCGGGCGTGCCCACGAATTGGGCGTCATGGAAGTCGCGCATTTCATCTGGAAGAAGTACGGCAGCTCGCAACGCGTGTTATTTGTCAGTGTGCCGTTCGAAGAAGTGCTGGGAGAAATTCTCGGCAAAGTCGATAACAGTCATATGGGCGTAGTATTGAAGCGTATGATGTTGCGCGCTTCCTCCCAAATTGCCGATCGACTGCACATCGACGCGCTGGTCACCGGAGAGGCGATCTCCCAGGTATCGAGCCAGACCCTGCCGAACCTGTCCGTGATCGACTGCGTGACCGACAAGCTGGTCTTGCGTCCGCTGATCGCCAGCCACAAGCAGGACATCATCGACCTGGCCAACGAAATCGGCACCGCCGACTTCGCCAGGCACATGCCGGAGTACTGCGGGGTCATCTCGGTGAACCCCAAGACTGCTGCCAAGCGCCATCGCGTGGAGCACGAAGAGAAAGAATTCGACATGGCAGTCCTTGAGCGTGCGCTCGAGAACGCCAAACTGGTACCGATCGATCGCGTGATCGACGAATTGGGCCAGGACCTGCAAATTGAAGAAGTCAGCGAAGCGCTGGCCGGTCAGATCGTGATCGACATCCGTCACCCGGATGCCGCTGAAGATGACCCGCTGGACCTTGCTGGCATCGAGGTACAAACGATGCCGTTTTATGCACTGAACGCTCGTTTCAAGGAACTGGACCCTACTCGCCAGTACCTGCTTTATTGCGACAAAGGCGTGATGAGTCGCCTGCATGCCCACCATTTGCTCAGTGAGGGACATGCCAATGTGCGCGTTTATCGACCGAGCTAAGTGCCCGGGGCTGTTTGCCTGTGGCTTGCGTCACCGGCCCCCCGACGCCGCCGTCAAGCTGTAACGGCAAGGCCTGACTCTACTGTAAATCGCTGCCAAGACTTGTCAGCGCACCGAATCCTCTGATCGAGATACACAAGTGATCGAAAATCTACGTAACATCGCCATCATTGCTCACGTTGACCATGGTAAAACCACCCTGGTAGACAAACTCCTGCGTCAATCCGGCACCCTGGAGCGCAACGAGCTCAACGACGAGCGCGTGATGGACTCCAACGACCAGGAGAAAGAGCGCGGTATTACCATTCTGGCGAAAAACACCGCCATCAACTGGAACGGCTACCACATCAACATCGTGGACACCCCGGGCCACGCCGACTTCGGCGGCGAAGTAGAACGCGTAATGTCGATGGTCGACTCCGTTCTGCTGCTGGTTGACGCTCAAGACGGCCCTATGCCGCAAACTCGTTTCGTGACCAAGAAGGCTTTCGAAGCCGGCCTGCGTCCGATCGTGTGCATCAACAAGGTTGACCGTCCAGGCGCGCGTCCGGATTGGGTTCTGGACCAGATCTTCGACCTGTTCGACAACCTGGGTGCCACCGAAGAACAGCTGGACTTCAAAGTCGTCTACGCCTCGGCCCTGAACGGTATTGCCGGTCTGGACCACAACGAAATGGCTGAAGACATGACCCCGCTGTACCAGTCGATCGTCGACAACGTACCAGCGCCGGCTGTAGACCGTGACGGTCCGTTCCAGATGCAGATCTCCGCACTGGACTACAACAGCTTCCTGGGTGTTATCGGTGTTGGCCGTATCGCTCGTGGTCGCGTCAAGCCGAACACCCCGGTTGTGGCTATCGGCGCCGACGGCAAGAAGCGTAACGGTCGTATCCTGAAGCTGATGGGTCACCACGGTCTGCACCGTGTAGACGTTGAAGAAGCTGCTGCAGGCGACATCGTGTGCATCAGCGGTATGGAATCGCTGTTCATCTCCGACACCCTGTGCACCCCGGACAATGTCGAAGCGATGAAGCCGTTGACCGTCGACGAGCCAACCGTTTCCATGACCTTCCAGGTAAACGACTCGCCATTCTGCGGTAAAGAAGGCAAGTTCGTGACTTCCCGTAACATCAAGGAACGTCTGGACAAAGAGCTGCTGTACAACGTTGCACTGCGCGTTGAAGAAGGCGACTCGGCTGACAAGTTCAAGGTATCGGGCCGTGGCGAACTGCACCTCTCGGTTCTGATCGAAACCATGCGTCGCGAAGGTTTCGAAATGGCTGTAGGCCGTCCGGAAGTGATCATCCGTCTGGTTGACGGCGTGAAGCACGAACCGTACGAAAACGTCACCATCGACCTGCCGGAAGAATCCCAAGGCAAGGTGATGGAAGAGATGGGCCTGCGTAAGGGCGACCTGACCAACATGGTGCCGGATGGCAAGGGCCGTGTGCGTCTGGAATACAACATCCCTGCTCGTGGTCTGATCGGTTTCCGTAACCAGTTCCTGACCCTGACCAACGGTGCTGGCATCCTGACCTCGATCTTCGACCGTTACGACGTGATGAAGTCCGGCGACATGTCCGGCCGTCAGAACGGCGTTCTGGTTTCGGTTGAAACCGGCAAGGCACTGACCTACTCCCTGGAAACCCTGCAGGCGCGTGGCAAGCTGTTCGTTGAACACGGTCAGGAAATCTACAACGGTCAGATCGTTGGTCTGAACAGCCGTGACAACGACCTGGGCGTCAACCCTACCAAGGGCAAGAAGCTCGACAACATGCGTGCTTCGGGTAAAGACGAAACCATCGCCCTGGTTCCACCTGTTCGCTTCACCCTGGAACAGGCCCTGGAATTCATCCAGGACGACGAGCTGTGCGAAGTGACGCCTAAGTCCATCCGTCTTCGCAAGAAGATCCTGGACGAAAGCGAGCGTACCCGCGCTGCCAAGAAAGCCAAGGCATAAGATTTAGCCCAGGCTGAACGAAAACGCCCCCGGTCGAGAGATCGGGGGCGTTTTTGTTTGTCTGCGATTTGTGCTGTGCCAGGTTGATCGTTCCCACGCGGAGCGTGTGAACGATCAGATCAGAACCGCTCGATACTCCGGGAATTGGTTTCACGCACCACTTCCTTGGGCTTGTACGCGCAATACCCCGGCCGCGGGCCGATTTTCGGGTGGTTGCGGCATGTATCCGGGCGCTTTTCATAAATAGTGCACAGACGGCTCTTACGATCCAGATAAAGGCAATCGTTGTTGCTCATGCGCTGGAGGGTGAAGATCTCGGACTTCTGGTTATAGCGCTCGACGATCCCTTCCTTCTGCAGGCGCTTGGCGATGTTCTTTGGCGGGTCGCCGCGTTCGAACTCGTCGACGATGCCGATGCGGATCAGGTCCTTGATCTTGACCTCGACCGGCAGGGTGCAGCAGCTCGATAGGCAGGAGCCGCACATTGGGGCAGAGTACTTGGCCCAGGTGTCGAGTCGGTCGATCTCCGCGGCGGCGATCAGGTTGGGCTTCATCATCGGTTGTTACCAGCGTGTGCATCAGGGCGCGCGATCATACCGGGACTGGTGGATTTTTGAACAACCTTTCGCCAGTTTTTTTTCATGGGCATCCACGCAGCACCACTAATCCGGCACGGCCCCTGCATTGAATCAGGTACATGACAATGTATTGCCGGCTTGACGCGCATTAACAGGAAAAACTGCCGAACCAGAGTCTATACCGTTTGTCAGACCGTCTAGTCTCAGACAACTCCAAGCTCGCTCGAGGTCCTATCGATGACTCAAGAACCACTTGTTCGCGAAGCAGAGGTGGCCGCATTCCGCGACGCCGTCTTGACCAAACTCACCTACGCGGTGGGCAAAGACCCGGATCACGCCTTCGATCATGACTGGTTCGAAGCCATTGCCCTGGCAGCGCGTGATCATATGGTCGAGCACTGGATGGACCACACTCGGCAGATTTACCGCAAAGGGCAGAAACGGGTTTATTACCTCTCCCTGGAATTTCTGATCGGCCGACTGCTTTACGACAGCCTGAGCAATCTCGGCCTGCTCGACGTGGCACGCGAAGCCCTGACCGAACTCGGCGTCGACCTTGAACGCATCCGCCTGCTGGAGCCTGATGCGGCGTTGGGTAACGGTGGTCTTGGACGACTTGCGGCCTGCTTCATGGAAAGCATGTCGACCCTTGGCATCGCGGGTCATGGCTACGGCATTCGTTACGAGCACGGCCTGTTTCGTCAGGCCATCGTCGACGGTTGGCAACAGGAGCAGACCGAGCACTGGCTGGACTTCGGCAATCCGTGGGAGTTCGAGCGGCCAGAAGTGGTTTACCCGATCGGCTTCGGTGGCAGCGTCGAGACCGTGACCGACAGCGAAGGCAAATCCAAGCAAGTCTGGCACCCGGCGGAAACCGTACGGGCCATTGCCTATGACACACCCGTGGTCGGTTGGCGCGGGGCAAGCGTGAACACGTTGCGGCTGTGGCGTGCGCGGGCCATGGAAGATTTGCACCTGGAACGCTTCAATGCCGGCGATCACCTGGGAGCGGTGGCGGAAGTGGCCAGGGCCGAAAGTATCTCTCGAGTATTGTACCCGGCAGATAGCACCGAGGCCGGCCAGGAACTGCGGTTGCGCCAGGAATACTTCTTCGTCGCCGCCTCCCTGCAGGACTTGCTGCGCCGTCATCGCAACATGCACACCTCGGTCCTGACCCTGGGCGATCACGCAGCGATCCAGCTCAACGACACCCACCCCTCGATTGCCGTGGCCGAGTTAATGCGCCAATTGGTGGATGTCTACGACGTGGCGTGGGATGCGGCCTGGCAGGTCACGGTCGACACGCTTTCCTACACCAACCACACGTTGCTGCCCGAGGCGCTGGAAACCTGGCCGGTGGGCCTGATGGAGCGCATGCTGCCACGGCACATGCAGATCATTTACCTGATCAATGCCCAGCACATCGACTCGCTGCGGGCCAAGGGCATCCATGATTTCGATGTGTTGCGCGCGGTGTCTTTGATTGAGGAAGACAATGGTCGACGCGTGCGCATGGGCAACCTGGCGTTCCTCGGCTCCCACAGTGTCAACGGCGTATCCGCCTTGCACACGCAACTGATGCGCAAGACGGTGTTCTCCGAGCTGCACAAGCTTTATCCGCAACGGATCAACAACAAGACCAACGGCATCACGTTCCGCCGCTGGCTGTACCAGGCCAACCCGGAACTGACCTCAATGCTGGTCGATGCCCTCGGCCCGGACTTGCTGGACAAGCCCGAGGATCGACTGCTCGACCTGCAGCCATTCGCCGACAAGCCTGCGTTCCGCAAGGCCTTCGCCGAACAGCGTCTGCACAGCAAAAAGGCCCTGGCCTACCTGATTCACGAACGTTTGGGGGTGGCGGTCAACCCGGCGGCGATGTTCGACGTACAGGTCAAGCGGATCCACGAATACAAGCGCCAACTGCTCAACCTGATGCACACCGTGGCGTTGTACCAGGCGATTCGTGCGGAACCTGAAATCGACTGGGTGCCACGGGTGAAGATCTTCGCCGGTAAAGCGGCGGCCAGTTATCACCAGGCCAAGTTGATCATCAAGCTGACCAACGATATCGCCCGGGTGGTGAACAACGACCCGACTGTACGCGGATTGCTCAAGGTCGTGTTCCTGCCCAACTACAACGTCAGCCTGGCGGAGAGCATCATTCCGGCGGCGGATCTGTCCGAGCAGATCTCCACTGCCGGCTTCGAAGCCTCGGGTACCAGCAACATGAAATTCGGCCTCAACGGTGCATTGACCATCGGCACGCTGGACGGTGCCAACGTGGAGATGTCCGAGCGCATCGGCGCGGAGAATATGTTCATCTTTGGTCTCAGCGCCCAGCAGGTCGAAGCGCGCAAGCAGAACCACGAGTTCAGCGCGGTACCGGACATTGCCGCGTCCCATCGGCTCAATGATGTTTTGCAAGCCATTCGCGGCGGGGTGTTCTCGCCGGATGATCCGTCCCGTTACACCGGCTTGATCGATTCGTTGGTGGATTACGACCGCTTCCTGGTCTGCGCCGATTTCGACTCCTACTGGAATGCGCAGATGCGCGTCGAAGCCCTTTGGCACGATTCCCAGGAATGGTGGCGATCGGCGGTGCTGAACACCTCGCGCATGGGCTGGTTTTCGTCTGACCGGACGATTCGCGAGTACGCCACGGATATCTGGAAGGCGTTGGAGTAACTTTTCCAGCGGGTCGATATACTGGCAGCCGTAAAAGATCGCAGCCTCCGGCAGCGCCTACAGGGATTTGTATGTCCTTGTAAGGGCTGCCGGAGGCTGCGATCTTTTTGGAGCTGGCTGCGCTAATCTTCCTTGATTGCGCTTAGGGATATCGACCATGCAATGGATGTTCATGCTTGTGGGCCTGGTGCTGGGCTGGGTACTCGACGAGTCGTTCAGCGATGCGTTGCTGGGCGCGTTACTCGGGTTGGGTATCGGGCAGGCCGTTCACATTGGCAGGCTGGGATCCCAGGCCAGTGAGCAGCGTCGCCTGCTCGAACAGGCGCAACTGGCACTGCGCGCGGTCGAGCAACGCTTGGCTTTGCTTGAGGGGCCTGGGATCAAGGTGCCTGAAGCCAGCGCTACTGCTCCAGTTGCTGACATCGCGGTCACTCAAGCCCCCGTCGAAACCCCTGAGCTGATATGGGAACTGCCGCCCGATCTGGAAACGGCCACCGCTGCGGCTACCCAGTCCAGCCATGCACAGCCCTTCGATGCATGGAAACCCGCGCCAGTCGTGCGCGAACGCGCCCATCCCCCCGAACCAAGCCTCGTCGAGCGCGCCATCAAATCGGCGCGTGCGTGGTTACTGGGTGGCAACACCGTGCTGCGGGTCGGTGTGATGCTGTTGTTCCTCGGTCTGGCCTTCCTGCTGCGCTACGCCACCGAGGGCATGGTGGTGCCGATCGAATTACGCTATGCCGGAGTCGCGGCGGTAGCGATGGGCCTGCTGGGTCTGGGCTGGTGGCTGCGAACGCGTAACAGTGATTACGCCTTGATGCTGCAAGGCGCCGCCATTGCCGTGCTGTACCTGACGGTGTTTGCCGCGATGCGCCTGCATCCGTTGCTCGACCCCTCAGCGGCATTTGGCCTGTTGGTGGCGGTGACGGTGTTTTCGGCGATCCTGGCCATTACCCAGGACGCACTGGGCCTGGCCGCCGCCGCCGCGCTGGGCGGATTCGCCGCGCCGCTGCTGGCTTCCACGGGGGCCGGCAGTCACGTCGCGTTGTTCAGTTACTTCGCCTTGCTCAACGCCGGCATCCTCGTTATTGCCTGGTTCAAGGCCTGGCGCTTGCTCAATGTGATCGGCTTCACCGGCACCTTCGGTATCGGGTTCGCCTGGGGTTTGCGCGCCTATACGCCAGAGTTGCTGTGGAGCACCGAGCCGTTCCTGATTCTTTTCTTCGTGATGTACCTGGCCATTGGCTTGTTGTTCGCCCGACGTAAATTGCTGCACCTGGGGGACGCGCCCGAGGATGACAGCCGTGAGGCGCTGTTGCGCTGGTCCGCGCGCAAGGGTGATTACGTCGACGGCACACTGCTGTTCGGTCCACCGCTGGTTGGCTTTGGATTGCAATTCGCCGTGGTTCAGCATCTGGAGTTCGCTGCCGCGTTCAGCGCCCTGGCGCTCGGCATGATCTACATGGGCCTGGCTCGGATGCTGATGGGAGGGCGAGCACAGCTGTTGGCGGAAACCTGCCTGGCGCTGGGTGTTATTTTCGCCAGCCTGGCGATTCCCTTGGGGCTGGATGCGCGGTGGACGAGTGGAGCATGGGCGGTGGAAGGGGCGGGGATTTTCTGGCTGGGTCTGCGCCAGCAACGCTTGCTCGCTCGTGCATTTGCCTTGTTGTTGCAAGCGGGCGCGGCGCTGGTGTTTCTCGGTGAATTGCACAGCGGCGAGAATAGCTTGCTTGATGGCACGCCGCTGGGAGCGTTGATGCTCGGCGGCGCATTGCTGTTCAGTTTCCATCAGTTGCACAAGGCCTTGCCTGGGCAGGTGTCGTCCCGGGAGCGTCATTTACTGCCGGTCCTGGCCGCACTCGGCCTGGCATTTGTCTACTTGCTGGCGCCGATGTTCTTTTTCGCCCATGGCACGTCAATCAGTTGGGCAATGGCCGGGCTGCTGACTTTGTTCGTCGGTCTGCACCTGCGCTCGGCTACATTCCTGCTGAGCGCGCTTGTCGTTCAGCTGCTGGGCGCCGTACTGTTCCTGGTGGCTGAACCCTTGGTCAGCGAAGGCGTGCGGCCGTTGGCTCATGCTGGCTTCTGGTCACCGCTGATGCTGGGCCTGGTCGCATTGATCGGGGCGTGGCGTTTGCAAGTCGCCTTTGCTGTCACGGTGATCGATGGTGTGAACCTGCAGCGTTTGTCGCGAGTGTTGCTGGCGTGGGGAGCAGGGTGGTGGGCGCTGGCCTGGGTCAGTGAAGTGCTGCTGTTTGCACCGTTGCCCCTGCAGGCGACTTTGCTGCTGGCAGTTGCGGCAATCAGCGTGGCGCTTTGGGCCGTGTTGGCGCTGCGCCTGGCGTGGCCCGCGCTGGGTGTGCTCTGCACCTTGCTGATCCCGACTGCCGGTTTGGTGTTGCTCGCCGCTTGGCATCCGCGCTTTCATCCGGCCGCCAACGCTGGCTGGTTGCTGTGGGCGGTGGTGTTCATCGTGCATTTCCTGTCTCTGCGACGCTTGGCGCCCCTCCTGCCGAGCGCTGCCCTGAGCAGCGCTCACGTACTCGGGTGTTGGTTGCTGATCGGTGTGCTGGCCCTGGAGCTGCGTTATGGCTTGCTGCTGTTGTCCGAGCACTACAACGCCTGGCGCTGGCTGGGTTGGGCAATATTGCCGAGCCTCTATTTGGTGCTTATGGCGGCACCGCGTGCCTGGCCCTGGCCGGTATCGGTCTACGCTCGCGAATACCGTGTGTATGCCGCCGCGCCTTTGGCATTGTTGATGCTGGGCTGGTTCTGGCTGGCCAATATGATCAGTGATGGCGAGGCTGATCCCTTGCCCTATTTACCGCTGCTCAACCCGCTGGAATTGGGCCTGCTGTTTGCGTTGTTCGGCGTCTACGCCTGGTCCCGCAGTGAGGCAGCGCAACAGGTGATTCCCGGGAGCTACAGCGCTGCTGGGGCGGCCGCTGTGCAAGCGCTCGTCGCTTCGTCGCTGTTCATGTTCTTCACTGCCCTGGTGATGCGCACGGCTCACCATTGGGGCGGCGTACCGTTCGAGCTGCCTGCCTTGCTCGAGTCGATGCGGGTCCAGGCCGGCCTGTCCATCGTCTGGACCTTGATGGCGCTGGGCTTGATGATTGGTGGCCATTTGCGTCATCGGCGTGAAGTCTGGTTGATCGGTGCGGCCCTGATTGGCGTGGTGGTGGCGAAACTGTTCTTCGTGGAATTGAGCAACCGTGGCGGGCTGGCGCGGATCGTGTCGTTTATCGGCGTGGGCGTGCTGCTGCTGGTAGTGGGCTATTTCGCCCCGTTGCCACCCAAACGCGTCGAAACTGCCGGGGCCCCCGAAAAACCGGCGCCGCAAACCGAAGGAGTGTCGTCTTGAGTCAAAAGCTGAACCGGGCCTGGTTGGGTATCTTTGCAGTGGGCATGGCACTCTCTGTCTCTTTCCAGGAAACGTGGGCCCAGGAAACACCGGCGGACTTCGCCACGCAAGTACCGTTGTCCCTGAGCGGTGAAGGTCCGTGGTATCGCCTTGAGCTGCCCCTGGCCGTGCAATTGAGCGCACGCCAGACTGACCTCAGTGATGTGCGCGTGTTCAACGCCGCTGGCGAACCGCAAGCCTATGCCCTGTCACGGGCAAACGCACACGCTGACGACAACCCTACGTTGACCGACGTCAAATGGTTCCCGCTGTACGACTCGGCGGACGCCACCGGGCATGCACCGAGCGTTCGCGTGCAAGCGAGCGCCAATGGCACCCTAGTCCAGGTGCAGCCTTCCACTGAGTTGGAGGTGGGGGAGGAAGCGTTACGGGGCTGGCTACTGGATGCCAGCGCCATCAATGCGCCTTTGCAGCAGCTGATTCTCGACTGGACCAGTGAGCGTGATGGCTTCCAGCGGTTCAGCATCGAGGCCAGCGACGATTTGCAACATTGGCAGTCCTGGGGCGAGGGGCAACTGGCGCGGCTGACGTTTGCCGATGAGCGGGTTGAGCAGCATGAGGTCGGCCTGCCGGGGCAACCTGCACGCTATCTGCGCTTGCTGTGGGACTCGCCGCAATCGGCGCCGATACTGACATCGGCGCAGCTGCAAAGCGTGCGCAGCTTACCACTGCCGTTGACCTGGTCCCACGCGTTGGACGGCAATAGCGTGAAGGCAGGTGAGTACACCTGGCAATTACCGAGGGGGCTGAACGTCGAGCGAGTGCAGGTTGAATTGAGTCAACCTAACAGCCTGGCGCCGGTCATCCTGTCTGGACGGCGCGACAGCAGCTTGCCGTGGCAGCCGTTGAGCAGTGGCTTGCTCTATCGCCTGACCCAGAATGGCGAGGACGTGGTGCAGAACGAGTTGCAGTTGCCGGGGCAAGCCATGCAACAGTTGAAACTGACCGTGGACGAGCGCGGTGGTGGCCTGGGCGCACAGGCGCCAACGGTGAAGTTCGCCGTGAGGGCGACGCAATTGGTTTTTCTGGCGCGCGGACCTGGTCCTTATACGTTGGCGTTGGGTAATGCGATGGTGAAAGCGGCGAGTTTGCCGTTGGCGACGCTGATTCCGGATTACAGCCCGGCTAAGCTGGCGACGTTGGGCCAGGCGTCGGTTGATGGTGGGAGGGTGACAACGCCGGCTGTTTCGACACTGCCGGCGGCGGTGGGCACCGACTGGAAGAAGTTTGGCCTGTGGGCGGTGTTGCTGCTTGGGGTTTTGTTTCTGGCGGCGATGGCATTCAGCCTGCTGCGCAAGCCGCCCGCCAACACCTGAGAATGGCTTGCGCTACGCACCATTCGCGAGCAGGCTCGCTCCCACAGGTTATGCGTTTCATGTGGGAGCGAGCCTGCTCGCGAAGGCGGTCGATCAGTCAATAAAAATGCTGATTTGACCGCTATTTTCCTGCTCACATCCAGCCCATTTACTACTACGCTGAACCCCGCGCCTGAACTCTCTTCAGCCGATCACGTCTGATAGGAGGAAATGCGCCCCGACTCGCGTTAAACTGCGCGGGTTTTTAGTCCCCCATTCCACCGGAGCCTTCCATGTCCCGCGTTACCTTGAGTCGCTATTTGATTGAGCAGACCCGCAGCAACAACACTCCTGCCGATCTGCGCTTCCTGATCGAAGTGGTGGCGCGTGCCTGCAAGGAGATCAACCACGCCGTGTCCAAGGGTGCCCTGGGTGGCGTTCTGGGCAGCATGGGCACCGAAAACGTCCAGGGCGAAGTGCAGAAGAAGCTCGACGTGATCTCCAACGAGATCCTGCTGGAAGCCAACGAATGGGGCGGTCACCTGGCCGGCATGGCGTCCGAAGAAATGGACAATGCCTACCAGATCCCGGGCAAATACCCGAAAGGCGCGTACCTGCTGGTATTCGACCCGCTGGACGGTTCGTCGAACATCGACATCAATGCCCCGGTAGGCACTATCTTCTCGGTACTGCGTTGCCCGAACGAATACCTGAGCCAGAACGAGCCCTTGAATGAAAAGGCTTTCCTGCAGCCAGGCACCCAGCAAGTGGCCGCCGGTTACGCGATCTATGGTCCTCAGACCATGTTGATCCTGACCCTGGGCGACGGCGTGAAAGGTTTCACCCTGGATCGTGAAATGGGCAGCTTCGTACTGACCCACGAAAACATCACCATTCCTGAAGCGACCCAGGAATTTGCCATCAACGCGTCCAACCAGCGTCACTGGGAAGCCCCGGTACAGCGCTACGTTGGCGAGCTGCTGGCAGGCGACGAAGGCCCGTTGAAAAAGAACTACAACATGCGTTGGGTCGCGGCTATGGTCGCCGACGTGCATCGCATCCTGACCCGCGGTGGCTTGTTCATGTATCCGCGCGACAGCCGCGAGCCGTCCAAGCCGGGCAAACTGCGCCTGATGTACGAAGCCAACCCGATGTCGTTCCTGGTGGAACAGGCGGGCGGCGCGTCCACCGATGGTCACCAACGTATTCTCGACATCCAGCCTGAAGGTCTGCACCAGCGCGTGGCGGTGTTCCTCGGTTCGAAAGAAGAAGTCGCACGCGTTACGGCTTACCACAAGGAATAAACCATGAACGCGCCCTGGCAGCCGTTGCTCGATTGGTGGTTCGGTACAGCCGAAGAAGCCAGGGCAATCGCGGCTGACAAGGGCAAGTTGTGGTTCGGCAAGCGTGACAGCCAGGACCTCGAGGCGCGAGAGCGTTTCGGGGACCAGGTCGAGCAGGCACTGGCCGGCGGATTGACCGAGTGGATGCAATGTCCCGAAGGTTGGCTGGCACTGGTGCTGTTGCTTGATCAACTCCCCCGCATGATCTTTCGCGACACCCCCAAAGCCTTTTCCGGTGATCTGCGGGCCCAGAAGCTGGCCGCCCAAGGCATTGCTGCGGATTTTGACCGGCAGTTATCACCGATTCAGCAAGTGTTTATCCTTCTGGTGTTCGAGCACAGCGAGAACCTCGCGGTGCAGAACGAAGGCGTCTCGCGCCACATCGAACTGGTGGCGCAACAACCGGAAAGTGATCGGGCATTGTTTGCCGATTATCTGGATTTTGCCGAGCGGCATCAGAAGGTGATTGCGCAGTTTGGACGGTTTCCGCATCGCAATGCGGTGTTGGGGCGTGAGTCTACGGCTGAGGAATTGGAGTTTCTGTCGAAACCCGGTTCAAGGTTCTGAATCTTCATCGCGGCTGATGCCGCTTTCGCGAGCAGGCTCGCTCCCACAGGGGCATGTGTTTCAACTGTGGGAGCGAGCCTGCTCGCGAAGGGGCCCGCAAGAGCGCCTTAGATCCGGAAACTACCCACCAACTGCTTCAACCGCGCCGCCTGCTGTTCAAGGTCGGCACAGGCGCGCAAGGTCGACTGCAGGTTCTCCACGCCCTCCTGGTTCAGCGTGTTGATCTCGGTGATGTCGACGTTGATCGATTCCACCACGGCTGTCTGTTCTTCCGTTGCGGTCGCAACGGATTGATTCATTCCATCGATCTCGCCGATGCGCTGGGTCACGCTGCCCAGGCGCTCACCGGCCTGGTTGGCGATACCGACGCTGCTTTCGCTCTGACGCTGGCTGTCGGTCATGATGGTGACCGCCTCCCTGGCGCCGACTTGCAGTTCTTCGATCATCTTCTGCACTTGCTGCGCCGAGTCCTGGGTGCGGTGGGCGAGGTTGCGCACTTCGTCGGCAACCACGGCAAAACCACGTCCGGCCTCACCGGCGCGCGCGGCTTCGATTGCCGCGTTGAGCGCCAGCAGGTTGGTCTGCTGGGAGATGCTGGTGATCACCTCAAGAATCTGCCCGATGTTGACGGTGTTGCTGTTGAGCGTCTCGATGTTGCCGCACGAGTCACTGATCTTTGCCGAAAGCTGGTGCATCGCCGAGATGGTCTTATCCACCACCTGCTGGCCCTCTTCGGCCAGCGCGCGCGCATCGCTGGAGTGCTGTGAGGCGAGGGCGGCGTTCTGGGCGATTTCCTGGGCGGCGGCGCCGAGCTGATTGATCGCGGCGGCGACGCTGCTGGTGCGGGAGGCTTGCTGATCGGAGTTGAACATCGACGAATTGGACGCGGCGACAACACGCAGGGCCACTTCGTTGACTTGGCCCGTGGCCGAGGACACTTCGCTGATCGAGGTGTGGATGCGTTCAACGAAACGGTTGAATGACAGCCCCAGTGCACCGAATTCGTCATGGCCGTGGATGGTCAGGCGTTTGGTCAGGTCACCTTCGCCCTCGGCGATGTCGTGCATGGCACGGCCCATGGTCAGCAACGGCTGCATCAGGAAACTGATCAACATGCCCAGCAACGCGATGATGATCACCACTGCAATCACCATGGCGATGATCGCCGAGGTGCGGAATTGGCTCAGCATCGAGAACGCGGTGTCCTGGTCCAGCACCAGTGCCACGTACCAGTCTGCAGACGGCACCCCGTTGACATGGGTGAAGGAGATGAACTGGCTTTTGCCATCAATCTCGACTTCTTTCATGCCCGGGCTGACGGTCGGCGCACCGTTGGGGTAAGCGTCGGTGAGCTTTTTGAGCACCCATTTGCTGTCCGGGTGAATCAGGATCTTACCGTCGGCACCCACGATGAAGGCATGGCCGTGGCCGCCGAAGTTCAGCGAGTTGATGATCGCACTGACGCTGGACAGGTCGATGTCGGCGCCAGCAACGCCAATCATCTGGCCCTGGTGCTGAACCGGGGTTGCCACCGTGATCACCAGCTTGCCGGAAGAGGCGGCGATGTACGGTTCGGTGACGATGGTCTGTTGCGCGCTGTTCGCAGCCTTGTACCAGCCGCGGGTGCGCGGGTCGTAATCCGGCGCGCGATTGCCTGCCGGGACTGAGAACATCACGCCATCGGCGCCACCGAAGTAACTCAACTGAAAGTTGCCGGTGTAGGCGGGCAGGTCGATGATTCGTTTCAGGCTGACGGGGGCGTTACCGTCGGCGCTGACCTGCTGGGCCATCGATTGCAGCAATTGCATGCGGCTTTCCAGCCAGGTCTGGATATTGCTGGTGGTCAGGCTGCCAAGTTCCTGCATCGAGGCTTCGGTGCTGCTGCGCAAAGTCTGGCGCTGGCGATAGTCGTTGAACAGGATGAAACAAGCGAATGCGACGGCCACCACGAGGGCGGCAGCCAACAAGATCTTGTGGCTGAATTTCATGTTTCTGGTCATTGGATGAGCTACCGCAGGAGATCGGGTCTACAAAAGGGGGAGCAAATGCCACGGGCGTGGCTTAGCGTTGCTTGTATGTCGACAGAACGGCGCCAAAGATTAGGCGCTTTATGCAAAAACCGATGAAATACCCGGGCGACGGGACGAAGTTCCGGATTTTTGCGAAAAGATAGACGAGCGGCCTTACAAATAGGCCGTCGGACAGGGAACCAGATAGGGCTTTTCTCTTCTAAGGTTCAGCTTGGCAGTCATGCCAATCCCCTCGTCCGTGGAGTTTCACATGTCGCTGCGATCCATCGCCCTGCTGTCGTTTTGCGTGTTGTTGGCTGCGTGCAGCAAGGTCAATCAGGAAAACTACTCAAAGCTGTCGTCAGGAATGGCCAAGGCCGAGGTCGAGACCCTCTTGGGCAAACCTACCGATTGCTCAGGCGCGCTTGGTATGTCCAGTTGCACATGGGGCGACGAAAAGAGCTTTATCAGCGTGCAGTTCGCTGGTGACAAAGTGTTGATGTTTTCCGGCCAAGGCCTGAAGTAAACCGGGGCCACGTGCCCGCGGGAGAAAAACAATGAAGCGGTTATTGATCATGCTTTTTGCCGGCCTGGTGTTGGCCGGCTGTGCCAGTTCTGGCCAGGACCCGTTGGCGCCCAAAACCGCCAACAGTGTCAATCTCAAGCGCTATCAAGGTACCTGGTACGAGTTGGCGCGACTGCCGATGTACTTCCAGCGCGACTGTGCGCAGTCCGAAGCCCACTACACACTCAAGCCTGACGGTAACGTCGCGGTGTTGAATCGCTGCTTGACCCCGCAGTGGGAATGGGAAGAGGTCAGGGGCACGGCTTATCCACAGGTGCCAGGCAAGACCGACAAATTGTGGGTTGAATTCGATACCTGGTTTTCAAGGTTGATACCGGGTGTGGCGAAGGGTGAATACTGGGTGTTGTACGTCAGCGATGACTACAAGACTGCCATCGTTGGCGATCCTAGCCGCCGTTACCTGTGGTTGTTAGCGCGCACCCCGACCGTCAACGGTGTGGTGCGTGAAGAGTTGCTGAGCAAGGCGCGTCAGCAGGGTTACGACACCACGCGGCTGATCTGGCGAGCGTCGGATACGCAGATGGCCAAGACCTCCAACTGACGGTTAGCGCATAACAATGTGGGAGCGGGCTTGCTCGCGAAAGCGGTCTGTCAGTCAACATCTCTGTTGAGTGTGATGACCCCTTCGCGAGCAAGCCCGCTCCCACAGTTGTATTCGTCAGCCTAAAAGTTCGCGCAGGACTTGAGTGAAGGCGCGATTGCTTTCCTCTTCCCCGGCATGCCGCCCGTCACGCACGACCCACTGGCCATTGACCAGTACATCACGCACCTGACGATCTCCACCGGCAAACAACCAGCGATTCAGGATGCCATCGCCGCTCGCAGTGGCCAGGTAAGGATCACTGCCGTCCAGTACCAGCCAGTCCGCACGCTTGCCAACCTCCAATGCACCTATCGGTTGCCCCAACGCCTGCGCACCGCCGTCCAGTGCAGCATCAAACAGCGTGCGGCCGACCATCGGCTGATCCGCGCCATACAAGCGATTGCGCCGTTGATCACGCAGGCGTTGCCCGTATTCCAGCCACCGCAGTTCTTCCACAACGCTCAACGACACATGGCTATCGGAACCAATGCCCATGCGCCCGCCCTGGGCAAGAAAATCCACCGCCGGGAATATCCCGTCGCCCAAGTTGGCTTCGGTGGTCAGGCACAAGCCGGCAATGGCCCGGCTCTTGGCCATCAGCGTGACTTCTTCCGGGTTGGCGTGGGTGGCGTGGACCAGGCACCAGCGTTGATCGACTTCGGTATTTTCATACAGCCATTGCAGCGGGCGACGACCGCTCCAGCTCAAGCAGTCGTCCACTTCTTTTTGCTGTTCGGCGATGTGAATGTGCACCGGGCATTGCTTGTCGCTGGCCGCCAGCACTTCGCTGATCTGTTGCGGTGTGACCGCACGCAATGAGTGGAAACACAAACCCAGGGACTGAGCGGGTTGTTGCGCCAGTATCGGCTGCAGTCGCGATTGCAGCTTGAGGTAGTTCTCGGTGCTGTTGATGAAGCGACGCTGACCGTCGTTTGGCGTCTGGCCACCGAAACCTGAGTGGCTGTAGAGCACTGGCAGCAAGGTCAGGCCGATACCGGCAGCGCTGGCGGCCTGGCTGATGCGCAGCGCCAGTTCGGCGGGATCCGCGTAAGGCTGGCCGTGGGTGTCGTGGTGCACGTAATGAAATTCGGCCACCGAGGTGTAGCCTGCCTTGAGCATTTCGATGTACAGCTGGCGGGCAATGACGCCGAGTTGTTCCGGGCTGATTTTTCCGACGAGGCGATACATCAGGTCGCGCCAGGTCCAGAAACTGTCATTCGGGTTGCCTGCCACTTCCGCCAGCCCGGCCATGGCCCGCTGGAAGGCGTGGGAGTGCAGGTTCGGCATGCCTGGCAGCAGCGGACCGCTTAACCGTTCGGCGTCATCTGCATGGGAATCGGCCTGGATATGGGTCAGGACGCCATCGGCGCTGACCTCAAGACGTACATTGTTGGCCCATCCGTTAGGCAGCAGCGCGCGTTCGGCAAAGAAGGCGGACATGGTTCAGCACCCCATCGTGTGTTATTTGTATATACATATACAGACGTTTGCCTGCCCGGTAAACTCCGGCAAGCTAGCGATATCAATCAAACGACCAAGGATTAACCGTGCCGACTCCGCCTCCAGTCTCTCCGTTGGCCGCGAACATGGGCGACAGTCCGGCGCCCTTGTACGCCCGCGTCAAACAGATGATCACCCAGCAAATCGACAGCGGTAACTGGCCGCCGCACTACCGCGTTCCGTCGGAAAGCGAGTTGGTCAGCCAGCTGGGTTTCAGCCGGATGACCATCAACCGCGCCTTGCGCGAAATGACCGCCGACGGTCTGTTGGTGCGCATGCAAGGCGTCGGCACCTTCGTCGCCGAGCCAAAAAGCCAGTCCGCCCTGTTTGAAGTGCACAACATTGCCGACGAAATCGCCTCCCGTGGCCATCGCCACACCTGCAAGGTGATCACTCTTGAAGAAGAGGCAGCAGGCTCCGAACGCGCCCTGGCGCTGGACATGCGTGAAGGCCAGAAAGTGTTCCACTCGTTGATCGTGCATTTCGAAAACGATATTCCGGTGCAAATCGAAGACCGTTTCGTCAACGCACTGGTGGCGCCTGACTACCTCAAGCAGGACTTCACCTTGCAAACGCCGTACGCCTATCTGAACCAGGTCGCGCCGCTGACCGAAGGCGAGCACGTGGTCGAGGCGATTCTGGCCGAGCCGTCCGAATGCAAGTTGCTGCAGATTGAAAAAGGCGAGCCGTGCCTGCTGATCCGTCGCCGCACCTGGTCCGGCCGTCAACCGGTGACCGCCGCCCGCCTGATCCACCCCGGTTCCCGTCATCGTCTGGAAGGACGCTTTCATAAATGAGCAGTTTGAAAGTTTTACGCGCCAAAGATTACCCGCGCATGCCGTGGAAAAACGGCGGCGGCAGCACCGAAGAGATCACTCGTGACGCCGGAACTGGGCTGGACGGTTTCGGCTGGCGCCTGTCGATTGCCGACATTGGCGAGTCGGGCGGGTTTTCCACCTTCGCCGGCTATGAGCGAATCATCACCGTGTTGCAGGGCGATGGCATGACCTTGTCGGTCGACGGTCAGGTCACGCGACCGTTGTTACCGATCGATCCATTTGCCTTCAGTGGCGAGAGCCAGGTGTCGTGCACCTTGCTGGGTGGGCCAATCCGCGATTTCAACCTGATATACGCGCCGCAGCGTTACAGCGCACGGCTGCAATGGCTGAGCGGCGAGCAACGGTTTTTCAGTGAGGCGGGGATTGTGCTGGTGTTCAGTGTGAGCGAGGCGCTTGAGGTGAAGGTCGGTAACAATGCATCGCAGCTTGGTCGGCATGATTGCCTGCAACTGGTCGGTAACACCGGGTTGCTGGAAGTTTCCAGCAACGGCGCCTGCTGCGTGATTGAGCTGTCTGTGCGTTGATTAACTGCTAAACATATCTCATGTGGCGAGGGGATAAATCCCCTCGCCACAAAAGCAATCACCTTTCCTGTTTCCCATCGCGCACCACTTTGTTACCGAACGCCCCAGCGTGGCGCAAAACCACGCTCAAGTAACAACGCCACCCTTCTTCAAAAAATCCCCTCGAAAATTTTCATCTACGCCGCAACCCTTGATCCAGGCGCCCTCCAGCCATTTCAGAATTTTTCTTGAATGTTCATCCAACAAGTTGGCCGCTTGATTGCATATGCTTGTATGTACAAGTAAAGACGTATGCGTATGAGTCGATCGAGACTCCCCGCAACGTCCACTGATTCGCTTGTGGAGCGTTAACGCGCACAGGCTGGCTTACCCACCGCCAGGGTTGGTTTGGATTGATCGCTGAGGAGTCTTTTTCGTGACTGACAATAAAACTACCAAGTTTCGTGACGTTGAAATCCGCGCTGCCCGCGGTAACAAGCTGACCGCCAAGAGCTGGCTGACCGAAGCGCCGCTGCGCATGCTGATGAACAACCTCGACCCGGAAGTCGCCGAGAACCCCAAGGAACTGGTGGTGTACGGTGGTATTGGTCGTGCCGCACGTAACTGGGAGTGCTACGACAAGATCGTCGAGAGCCTGACCCACCTGAACGACGACGAGACCCTGCTGGTGCAATCCGGCAAGCCGGTCGGCGTGTTCAAGACCCACGCCAACGCCCCGCGCGTCCTGATCGCCAACTCCAACCTGGTACCGCACTGGGCGAGCTGGGAGCACTTCAACGAGCTCGACGCCAAAGGCCTGGCCATGTACGGCCAGATGACCGCCGGCAGCTGGATCTACATCGGCAGCCAGGGCATCGTCCAGGGCACCTACGAAACCTTCGTCGAAGCCGGTCGCCAGCACTACAACGATGACCTCAAAGGCAAGTGGGTACTGACCGCCGGCCTCGGTGGCATGGGTGGTGCGCAGCCTCTGGCGGCCACCTTGGCTGGTGCATGCTCGCTGAACATCGAATGCCAGCAGGTCAGCATCGATTTTCGCCTGAAAAGCCGTTACGTCGATGAACAGGCCAAAGACCTCGACGACGCTCTGGCGCGCATCGCCAAATACACCAAGGAAGGCAAGGCGATCTCCATCGCCCTGTTGGGTAACGCGGCTGAAATCCTCCCGGAACTGGTTCGTCGCGGTGTGCGTCCGGACATGGTCACCGACCAGACCAGCGCCCACGACCCGCTCAACGGTTACCTGCCAGCTGGCTGGACCTGGGACGAATATCGCGCTCGCGCCAAGACCGAACCGGCTGCGGTGATCAAGGCCGCCAAGCAATCGATGGCCGTGCACGTCAAGGCGATGCTCGCCTTCCAAAAACAAGGCATCCCAACCTTCGACTACGGCAACAACATCCGTCAGATGGCCCAGGAAGAAGGCGTGGAAAACGCATTCGATTTCCCAGGCTTCGTACCGGCCTACATCCGTCCGCTGTTCTGCCGTGGCATCGGCCCGTTCC
>NZ_NOIO01000022.1:0-113488 GCF_014596605.1 Pseudomonas sp. PSB11 | reverse complement strand
AGGCGATCCAGAAGCCCGCCGCCTTCTGCACAATGCGGCTATGTCGGCGAGTCGAACCGAAGCCTGGAAAGGGTTTTACCAAGAACAAAGAAATCGGGGTTTCAGCACCACTCAAGCCCTGGTGATGCTGGCTCGCAAGCTCGCTCGGATCGTATTCGCTCTGCTAAAGGGACAGAGCGAATACCAACCGAAAACAAGTTGAGGGCTTCACCTCAACCATAGAATCTCCCACAGGGGACAACATTAGCCTCGAGGGTGGTGTTTGGCGTGCAGGTCCTGCAAACGCGCCCGGGCGACGTGGGTATAGATCTGCGTGGTCGACAGGTCGCTGTGGCCGAGCAGCATCTGCACCACCCGCAGGTCCGCACCGTGGTTGAGCAGATGCGTGGCGAACGCATGGCGCAAGGTGTGCGGCGACAGCGACTTGCCGATCCCGGCAACCTTGGCCTGGTGCTTGATCCGGTGCCAGAACGTCTGGCGGGTCATCTGCTCGCCGCGCTGGCTGGGGAACAACACATCGCTGGGCCGCCCGCCGAGCAACTCGCCACGACCATCGCGCAGATAACGTTCGACCCAGACAATCGCCTCCTCGCCCATCGGCACCAGCCGCTCCTTGCTGCCCTTGCCCATCACCCGCAACACGCCCTGGCGCAGGTTGACCTGCTCCAGCGTCAGGCTGATCAGCTCTGTCACCCGCAGGCCACAGGCATAGAGGACTTCGAGCATGGCCCGGTCGCGCTGGCCGATGGCTTCGCTTAAATCCGGCGCCTTGAGCAAGGCTTCGACGTCAGCTTCCGACAGGGATTTGGGCAAGGGCCTGCCCAACTGCGGCATGTCCACGCGCAAGGTCGGATCGATGGCGATCAGCTTTTCCCGCAGCAGATAGCGATAAAAGCCGCGCACACCCGAGAGAAATCGCGCCGTGGATCGGGGTTTGTAGTTCTGTTCCAGACGCCAGGCCAGGTGATCGAGAATCAATTCTCGACCGGCATTGACCAGTTCCAGGCCCTTCTCCTGCAGCCAGCCGTTGAACAGGGCCAGATCGCTGCGATAGGCATCGCGGGTGTTGTCGGACAGGCCTTTTTCCAGCCAGAGAGCGTCGAGGAACTGGTCTATCAGGGGGTGATCGATGGCGGGCATAAAGGCTCAGGTGGGACCGGCAACACGGTCAACGAAGATAAATCGCGGGCAACAAAAAAGCAGCCCGTAGGCTGCTTTTTTCTGCATCGGAAGCTGGACTTAAGCCAGTTTTTCCTTGATGCGAGCTGCTTTACCCGACAGGTCACGCAGGTAGTACAGCTTGGCTTTACGTACGTCACCGCGACGCTTGACAGCCATGCTGTCGATTTGCGGGGAGTAGGTCTGGAAAGTACGCTCTACGCCAACACCGTTGGAGATCTTACGCACGGTGAATGCACTGTTAACGCCGCGGTTACGCTTGGCGATTACAACGCCTTCGAACGCTTGCAGACGCGAACGGTCGCCTTCCTTCACTTTCACCTGAACGACAATGGTGTCGCCCGGGGCAAAGGTAGGGATCTCTTTGGTCATCTGCTCTGCTTCGAGTGCAAGGATGATTTTGTTAGTCATGCTGTGCTCCTAAGGTAAATCGTCGGATCTACCATCGATACGTTGTTAACTATCGTCCCGCTCGCGGATGTATTCCTCGAGCAGCTTCTTCTCTTCTCCAGAAAGCGAGCGGCTTTCCAGAAGATCGACGCGTCGTTCAAAGGTCCGACCAAGGGACTGCTTTAAACGCCAACGCCGGATGTGCGCGTGATTGCCACTTAGCAATACGTCGGGAACACGCTGATCCGCATACACCTCCGGTCGGGTGTAGTGCGGGCAATCCAGCAAACCATCCGTAAAGGAATCTTCCTCGGCGGAGTCCGCATGCCCTAAAGCTCCAGGCAGCAGTCGTGTAACCGCATCGATCAGGACCATCGCCGGCAGCTCGCCGCCAGACAGTACATAGTCGCCAATCGACCACTCTTCATCGACATGAGCATCAATAAAACGCTCGTCAATGCCTTCATAACGACCGGCAATCAGGATCAATGCATCCAGATTCGCCAACTCGCGTACCGCCGACTGAGTCAGTTGACGGCCTTGGGGGGACAGGTAAATCACCTTCGCTCCCTCCCCGGCGGCTGCCTTGGCCTCGACCAGAGCATCTTCCAGGGGCTTGATCTTCATCACCATGCCCGGACCACCGCCAAAAGGGCGATCATCCACAGTGTGATGTCGATCCGTCGTGTAGTCTCGCGGGTTCCAACAGGTGAGCTGCAACAGCCCCTGTTTCACCGCCCGACTGGTGATGCCGTACTCGCTGATGGCGGAGAACATCTCGGGAAACAAACTGATCACTTCTACGCGCAAGTTAGCCACGCTTAGAAATCCGCATCCCAATCCACCTTCATCTCACCCGCGGCCAGGTCGACGGCCAACACGCATTGCTCGGTATAGGGCAACAGGCGTTCGCGATCATCCAGGCTGCCAGCGCAAGGCTTGACCACCATTACATCATTGGCGCCGGTTTCCAGAAGATGATCGATTTTCCCGAACAGTTGCCCGTGGGTATCGATGACCTTCAGACCTTCCAGCTGGTACCAGTAGTACTCGCCGTCGGTCAATTCAGGGAACAGGTTGCGCGGCACGCAGATCTCATAACCGGCCAGAAGACGCGCTTCTTCACGATCATCAAGACCCTTGAGCTTTGCGACCAGGAACTTGTCGTTCCCGCGTCCGCTGACCAGCTCTACCTGCTTTACATTGCCGTCACGCTTGAGCGTCCAGGTTTTGTAATCCAGCAGGTTCTTAATCGGATCAGTAAAGGAATACACCTTCACTTCGCCGCGAACGCCGTGAACCGAGTAAATCTTGCCGATAACGATCAAATCATCAGCAGCAGCTGGCGTCGCGTTCATATTGCTCAGGCCGCAGCCTTAGCAGATTCCTTCAACAACTGAGCAACGCGCTCAGAAGGTTGTGCACCAACGCTCAGCCAGTAGGCTACGCGCTCTTGGTTCACGGACAGACGAACTTCTTGACCACGAGCAACAGGGTTGAAGAAACCAACCTGTTCCTTGTGCGAACCGTCGCGCGGGTTGCGGCTGTCGGTTACGGTCAAGTGGTAAAACGGGCGCTTTTTGGAGCCGCCAAGGGCAAGACGGATTGTTAGCATGTGAACATCGTTCCTGTAGTCGGTGCTGCAAATCTAAAGGCACAGCGGGCATGGGTGCCCGAAAGGCCGCATATTCTAAGGAATATCCGGACTTTTGCAAATGACTTTTTCCGGCTGCCTTTCGGCCGCCATCAAGATTTGCTATAGAGCCGTCGGTAAAAACGGCCGGTCAGCTCCCGCCAAGTGCGGGTTTGCTGTGAATCCCACGTCCGTGTGGGCTGCGCAAGAGCAAGCCCTTGCGCGAATTCTTTACATTTTTGGCATGCCGCCGCCGGGCAACATACCGCCCATGCCGCGCATCATCTTGGCCATTCCGCCTTTGGCGGTGAATTTCTTCATCATCTTCTGCATCTGCTTGTGCTGCTTGATCAAGCGACCGATGTCCTGCACCTGGGTGCCGGAACCCATGGCGATACGACGCTTGCGCGAACCACTGATCAGCTCAGGGTCACGGCGCTCGGCCGGGGTCATGGAGTTGATGATGGCTTCCATTTGCTTGAACTGTTTCTCTGCCGCGCTCTGGGCATTGCCCATTTGCGCCAGGTTCACACCGCCCATGTTCGGCAGTTTGTCCATGAGGCCGCCGAGGCCGCCCATGTTCTTCATCTGTTGCAGCTGGTCACGGAAGTCTTCGAGGTCGAAGCCCTTGCCCTTCTTCAGCTTCTTGGCCAGCTTGTCGGCCTTGTCCTTGTCGAGGGTCGCTTCCGCCTGCTCGATGAGGCTGAGCACGTCGCCCATGCCGAGGATGCGCGAGGCAATACGCTCCGGGTGGAACGGGTCGAGCGCTTCGCTCTTCTCACCCATACCGATGAACTTGATCGGCTTGCCGGTGATGGCACGCACCGACAGGGCGGCACCGCCACGGGCGTCGCCGTCGACCTTGGTCAGGATCACGCCGGTCAGTGGCAGCGCATCGCCGAAGGCCTTGGCCGTGTTGGCGGCGTCCTGGCCGGTCATGGCATCGACCACGAACAATGTTTCGACCGGATTGATCGCGGCGTGCAACGCCTTGATCTCACCCATCATCTCTTCATCGATGTGCAGGCGACCGGCGGTATCGACGATGACCACGTCGATGAATTTGAGTTTTGCTTCCTTGATAGCCGCCTGAGCGATCGCGATCGGCTTCTGGCTCAGGTCGGACGGGAAGAAGGTAACACCGACTTCACCCGCGAGCATTTCCAGCTGCTTGATCGCCGCTGGGCGATAAACGTCCGCGGACACGACCATGACCGACTTTTTCTTGCGCTCTTTAAGGAAGCGCGCAAGTTTGCCGGCGGTGGTGGTTTTACCAGCACCCTGCAAACCGGCCATCAGGATGACCGCTGGCGGCACGGCGCTCAGGTTCAGGTCTTCGTTGGCCGCGCCCATCAGGCTTTCGAGTTCGGCCTGGACGATCTTCACGAAGGCCTGGCCCGGCGTCAGGCTGCGCGACACCTCGGTGCCGACAGCGCGTTCCTTGACCGAATTGACGAAGTCCTTGACCACCGGCAGGGCGACGTCGGCTTCGAGCAACGCCATGCGCACTTCGCGCAGGGTGTCTTTGATGTTGTCTTCGGTCAGCTTCGCCTTGCCGGTGACATGGCGCAGCGTCTGCGAGAGACGGTCGGTTAAGTTTTCAAACATTGCGCGATCCTTTCAGGCCCTGTGTAGACCGGGATAATGGCGGCCCAGACCGGACTAAACGTGTGCTCGGCGAGCCTGCGGCGTGGGCAGGTCGCGGATTATAGCGAAGACTGCGTCTGGCGGACACCTCGCACTTTCGTGTCGCGTGGGTTCTATGCCAAACTCAGCGCCTTTCGGGCTTGCCTAACAGGACTTATGCTCCCCTTGTCACCCAGTTTGCTTGCTACCCTCGCCGCCGCCTGCTTATACGCCGCTGCGACCTTCTATCAAGGCACTCGCCTGGCCACCGGAGCCAAGGCCAACAAGCGCCTGCTGGTTACGCTCGGCGTGCTGGCGGTGCTGGCCCACAGCGCCAGCCTGGTGACCCACCTGCTGACCCCGATTGGCCTGGGCCTGGATTTTTTCAGTGCCGCCAGCCTGATTGCCGCTGCGGTCATCGCCCTGACGCTGCTGGCCTGCTCACGCATTCCGGTGGAAAACCTGCTGGTGCTGCTGTTCCCCCTGGGTGCATTGACCGCGCTGCTGGCACAGTTCGCCCCCACCGGTACTGTGCAAATCATCGACGAGGAGCCAGGCATTCTCGCCCACATCCTGTTGTCGATCCTCGCCTATGGCATGTTCACCATTGCAGTGTTCCAGTCGCTACTGCTGCTGCTCCAGGATCATCAACTCAAGCACAAGCATCCCTCCGGGCTGATCAAGAACTTCCCGCCACTGCAAACCATGGAGAGCCTGCTGTTCGGCTTCCTTTGGGCCGGCTGGACACTGTTGTCGCTGTCGCTGATCTCCGGCTGGCTGTTTGTCGACAACCTGTTCGCCCAGCACCTGGTGCACAAGACCCTGCTGGCCTGCCTGGCCTGGATCGTCTTCAGCGTGCTGCTCTGGGGCCGTAACCACCTTGGCTGGCGAGGTCACAAGGCCATTCGCTGGACCCTGGCCGGTTTCTGCCTGTTGATGCTGGCGTATTTCGGCAGCAAGCTGGTTCGTGAATACATCCTGCACATCTGACGGGCGGCAATAATGGACGACTTGCCCATAGGGCCGATGCTTGCAGTAGTAGCCTTGCTGATATTGTGGTCGGGGCTGTTTACTGCCATAGAAGCCGCGCAGCAGCACCTGCTGGCCCAGCGCAATGCATCGCGCGCCAGCGACAAACCGCTGGCCAGGTTGAGCTTCCCCCTTGTCAGCCTGATCTTCTGCAATACCCTGTGCCGCGCCCTGGTCATGGTCATCTGTACCCTGCTGGCGATTTTTACCTGGGCTGAAAACGGCCCGTGGCTGGCGTGTGCGGGCGCCGGTGCCCTTCTGTTGATCCTGGCCGACTACCTGCCGCGAGCCCTCGCCACCCGTCATCCGGACGCAATCCTGGCCCTGGGCAACAACTTGCTGGCCATCCCCCTGAAGCTTGTATATCCGGCAGCGTGGCTGCTCAATGCCATCAGCCAGTTGCTGTTGCGCCCGTTCGCTCGCAAAGCCAATGTCGTGCAACAGAGCGAAGACGAGCCCGTACCGCCGCGGCACGACCCTCACGGCCATCAAGAGCATGCTGTCAGCCGTCCGCACGCGCTGCCGGGCATCCATGCACTGGATAACATCACGGTCAACGACATCCTGGTGCCGCGCAGCGAGGTCGACGGGATCAACCTCGACGACCCGATCGAAGACATCATCGAGCAACTGCGCCACAACCAGCGCACCCGCCTGCCGGTGTTCCACAGCGACATCAACCAAGTGGAAGCGGTGCTCAATACCCGGCAAATCGGCCATTTGCTACCCGACGGCAGCCTGACCCTGGAAGCCTTGCTGGCGGCCTGTCGCGAACCCTACTTCGTCCCTGAAAGCACCCCGCTGCAATTGCAATTGCTGAACTTCCACAAGCAACAGCGGCGCCTGGGCATGGTGGTCGACGAATATGGCGAAGTCCTGGGTATCGTCACCCTCGAAGACATTCTCGAAGAAATCGTCGGTGAATTCGAAAGCCAGCAAAGCCAGGACAACCCGCACATCCATCCACAGGCCGATGGCCGCCTGGTGATCGACGGTGCCGCCTCGATCCGCGACTTGAACAAGAGCCTCGGCTGGCACCTGCCCAGCGACGGCCCGAAAACCCTGAACGGCCTGGTGACCGAAGCGCTGGAAACCATCCCGGACTGTCCGGTATGCCTGAAAATCGGCCGCTATCGCCTGGAAATTCTCGAAACCGAGGACAACCGTGTCACGCGGGTGCTGATCTGGCACAACAGTTCTGTACCGGCAGTTGCATCAGTCCAATAACCGTTAAAAGATCGCAGTCTGCGATCTTTTTTGCACTTGTTGAATCGTTAGCCACCTTCCTATAATCGAACGGCTTACCCAAGCCTCGCCGTCCCGTGCTTACCCTGCACACCGCAAGTTCCGGCCTGACCATCAGACACGCCCGCTACAAACCGACGCCTGCTCCGACCTGGAACGGCGACCCGCGCCTGCACCCACATCCCTGGGTAATCGACCATAATAATTCGCTCCACTGGGGCACATGACAGTCAGGGATTACCGCATGACGACCAGCACGACCTACAACGACGCCACACCCGCACCGGTGAACTCCGCCAGCCGCGTGGCCACCGCGAGCTTCATCGGCACGGCCATCGAGTTCTACGACTTCTACGTCTATGCCACCGCAGCCGCGCTGGTGATTGGCCCGGTGTTCTTTCCACAGACCTCCGGCACGGCCCAGATGCTCTCGGCCTTCCTCACATTCGGCATCGCCTTCCTGGCACGACCGCTGGGTTCGGCGTTGTTCGGGCACTTTGGCGACCGCATCGGCCGTAAATCGACCCTCGTGGCCTCCCTGTTGTTGATGGGTGTGTGCACCACGCTGATCGGCGTGCTCCCGGGTTACGACAGCATTGGGGCCTGGGCACCGATCCTGCTGTGCGTGCTGCGCTTCGGCCAGGGCCTGGGACTGGGCGGCGAATGGGGCGGTGCCGCCTTGCTCGCCACGGAAAATGCCCCGAAGGGCAAGCGCGCCTGGTTCGGCATGTTCCCTCAATTGGGCCCCTCCATCGGCTTCCTCGCGGCCAACGGCCTGTTCCTGACCTTGGCCATGACGCTGGATGATCAACAGTTCCGCTCCTGGGGCTGGCGGATTCCGTTCCTGCTCAGCGCGGCGTTGGTGATGGTCGGCCTGTACGTGCGACTCAAACTCCACGAAACACCGGTGTTCGCCAACGCCATGGCGCGCCAGGAACGGGTGAAGATCCCGCTGGTGGAACTGTTCAGCCAATACTGGGTACCGGTATTGCTGGGGGCCGGTTCGATGGTGGTGTGTTATGCGCTGTTCTACATCTCGACTGTTTTCTCGCTGAGTTACGGCGTGGCGACGCTCGGCTACAGCCGCGAAACCTTCCTCGGCCTGCTGTGCTTCGCGGTGCTGTTCATGGCCGCGGCCACGCCGCTCTCAGCCTTGGCCAGCGACCGTTACGGGCGCAAACCGGTGCTGATCGTCGGCGGTGTGCTGGCGATCCTCTCGGGCTTTTTGATGGAGCCTCTGCTGACGCAAGGTTCGACCTGGAGCGTGGCGCTGTTCCTGTGCATCGAACTTTTTCTGATGGGCGTGACGTTTGCGCCGATGGGCGCGCTGCTGCCAGAGCTGTTCCCGACCCACGTGCGATACACCGGCGCCTCGGCTGCGTACAACCTGGGCGGGATCGTCGGGGCTTCGGCGGCACCGTTCTTTGCGCAGAAACTGGTGGCGATGGGCGGACTGAGTTACGTCGGCGGGTATGTGTCGGGGGCGGCGGTGCTGAGCCTGATCGCCGTGCTGTGCCTGAAGGAAACGCGCAATAACGACCTGAATCGAGTCTCATAAGAGCGTAGGAACGATCAGAAGCTTCGCGAGCAGGCTCGCTCCCACATGGTTCTGGTGTACACCGATCCAATGTGGGAGCGAGCCTGCTCGCGAATGCCGCGCCGCGGTTAGAGCTCTACCACAACTGCCTGGGATGCGCGGGTTGCCTTGGCACGAGCCGCCTCGATCGACTCATCCCGCGCCAGCGCCACACCCATCCGGCGCTGGCCATTCACTTCAGGCTTGCCAAACAGACGCAATGCCGTATCCGGCTCGCTCAACGCTGCACCCAGGTTGGCAAACGCGGTCTGGGTCGACTGCCCTTCCACCAGGATCACCGACGAAGCCGACGGGCCGAACTGACGGATCAGCGGAATCGGCAGCCCCAGGATCGCCCGTGCATGCAGGGCGAATTGCGACAGGTCCTGTGAAATCAACGTCACCAGACCGGTGTCGTGCGGACGCGGCGACACTTCGCTGAACCACACCTGATCACCCTTGATGAACAGCTCGACGCCAAACAGGCCACGGCCACCCAAGGCCTCTGTCACCGCCTTGGCCACGCGCTCGGATTCCGCCAGCGCCACCGGGCTCATGGCCTGAGGCTGCCAGCTTTCCTGGTAATCGCCTTTCTCCTGGCGATGACCGACCGGTGCACAGAAGGTGGTGCCACCGACGTGACGCACGGTCAGCAAGGTAATCTCATAATCGAAATCGATGAATCCTTCGATGATCACCCGGCCTTTACCGGCACGACCGCCTTCCTGGGCATAATCCCAGGCCTTCTTCACGTCATCGACGCTGCGCAGCAGGCTCTGGCCCTTGCCCGACGAGCTCATGACAGGCTTGACCACGCAGGGGAAACCGAGGTCTTCGACGGCCTTGCTGTAATCCTCGAAGGTGTCGGCGAAGTGGTAAGGCGAGGTCGGCAGGTCCAGCTCTTCGGCGGCCAGGCGACGGATGCCCTCGCGGTTCATGGTCAGCTGTGCGGCCCGCGCGGTGGGGATCACGGTGAAGCCTTCGGACTCCAGTTCCACCAGGGTCGCGGTGGCAATGGCTTCGATTTCCGGCACGATGAAGTGCGGCTGCTCGGCTTCGATGACCGCGCGCAGTGCCGCGCCATCAAGCATGTTGATCACGTGGCTGCGATGCGCCACCTGCATGGCCGGCGCATTGGCGTAGCGATCCACGGCAATCACTTCAACGCCCAGGCGTTGCAGCTCGATCACCACTTCCTTGCCCAGCTCGCCACAGCCACACATCAATACGCGGGTCGCGGTGGGCGACAATGGAGTTCCGATACGGGTCATCTCAAGTCCTCAAGAAGCGGATCATCGAGGGATGCGGCGCCTGGCGCGCTTCCCATGGGGAGAAAGCGCGGCATTTTACATGAACCGCAGGGTTTGGCTTCAGCTGACGAGTGCCTGCTTGCGCAAGCGCCAGGCCATGATCAGCCATACCGCCGTGACGCCGGCGAACTTGGACCCCAGTGCGGTGAGAATCACCCCCGGGGTCAGCGCGTCGATCATGCCGAAGAAGATAAACGTATCGAGCGGAATGCTCAGGGCTGAACTTATCCACAGTCGGTCGTGCAACGGGCGCCGGGTGATGCTGAACACCAGCCAGTCGATGCACTCCGACACGGCAAATGCCGTGGCGCTGGCCAGGGCGATAGAGGGATCGGAGGTGATGTACGACAACACCAGCGCCGCCAACATCGCCGCGATTGCGCCGTGACCGAAGCGGATTTGCACCATGTCGCGCAACACGAACACCAGGCCGCCCCAGGCCGACCAGATGATGTCCAGGTGCGGGGCAGTGGAGAAGGCGTAGTTGATCAGCACGACGCTGCTGATATAGGCGATCAGGAAGAACATGGAGGCACCTGTCAATTTGGCGCACAGGGTACTTCAACCAAACGCCAAATCAAAAGATCGCAGCCTGCGGCAGCTCCTACAGGGGATCAAATGTAGGAGCTGCCGCAGGCTGCGATCTTTTGATCTTATCGGCCGGGTGTCTTGCCGATCATCCACACCAACCCACTGGCCTTGGCCCGCTCATGGCACAACCCCAACACCGTGCGGCGCTCGTCGTTGCTCATGCGGCTCCAGCGGGTGATTTCCTCTACCGTGCGCTGACAGCCCGTGCAAATGTCATCGTCGTCCAGTGCGCAAATATTCACACAAGGCGATGCAACCAGGCGTTCGGGAGTGCTCATTCTTCCTGCTCAGCCAGGTCGCGTGCATAGCGCTGTGAGTTATGCACATAGTGGGCGGCGCTGGCCTCCAGCATCTTTTTCTGCTGTTCGGTCAGCTCGCGCACCACTTTGCCGGGGGAACCCATGACCAGCGAACCGTCGGGTATTTCCTTGCCTTCGCCGATCAGCGAATTGGCGCCGATGATGCAGTTCTTGCCGATTTTCGCGCCGTTGAGGATCACCGCGTTGATACCGATCAGGCTGTAGTCACCCACGGTGCAGCCGTGCAGCATGGCGTTGTGGCCGATGGTCACGCCGGTGCCGATGGTGAGCGGGTAACCCATGTCGGTATGCATCACGGTGCCATCCTGGACGTTGCTGTCCTTGCCGATCAGGATCAGCTCGTTGTCGCCCCGCAACACGGCGTTGAACCAGACGTTGGCGCCCTCTTCCAGTTTGACCTTGCCCACCAGCACGGCGTTGGGAGCGACCCAGCTCTGTGGATGGGTCTCGACACGGGCGTCGCCCAGGCGGTATTTCATCTTGTTGTCCTCAAGGCTCAGGCAGCGGCGTGTTCAAGCCATTCGAGTGATGGCTTCAGGTATTGATAAAGCTTTTAGGTGGTAGATGCAGGCTGATTTTCGCGTCATAGAGCAGATTGATCAACTCGACAATCATGATCGCCGTCAGGCCCCAGATCTTGAATTCACCATAGCGATAACTCGGCACGTACCAGCTTCGTCCCTGGTAATCGATGCGATGGGTGTGCTCGCGCGGGTCTTCGCGAAAGAACTCCAAGGGCACACTGAACACGGCGGCGATCTCGGCATCGTTGGCCCGGTACTCGACAAAATCCGGAATCACCCCGACATAAGGTGTGACCTTGATGCCGTGCAGGGAGATCAACGGGCTCAGCGGTCCGATCACTTCGACCAGGCCCGGTGGCAGGCCGATTTCTTCTTCGGCTTCGCGCAGCGCGGTAAAAACCAGGTCGGGGTCTTCAGGGTCGCGGCGACCACCGGGAAAGGCGACTTCGCCACCATGGGTCGACAGCCCGCTGGCGCGCAGGGTCAATACCAGTTCCGGCTCGTCACTGCGGGTGATCGGCACCAGGACGGCGGCCTCTGGGAAACGTCGGTCGGTCTCCAACGTACGCGGTGTGTGGTGACTTACCCGATGCAGTAGCTCGTCCAGCATGAGTGTTCTCGATCAGTGCCTTACCCTGCATCATGCACCAATCGCTTCGGTCGCCCAACCCCCCGGACAGTGGCATGTCGCGAAACGACAACTTGCCGACAGCCACCACCGCACGCCAAGATAGGCGCAGCATTCAGGAACCCAAGCATGAAATTTTGCAGTCAGTGCGGCAACCCGGTGACCCAACGCATTCCCGAGGGCGATTCACGCCTGCGTTTTGTCTGCGACAGCTGTCACGCCATTCACTACCAGAACCCCAACATCGTCGCCGGTTGCGTCGCGACCTGGGGCACCCAGGTCCTGTTGTGCCGCCGCGCCATCGAGCCGCGCCGGGGCTATTGGACCCTGCCCGCCGGCTTCATGGAAAACGGTGAGACCATCGAGCAGGCGGCCATTCGCGAGACGGCCGAGGAAGCCTGCGCCCGAGTGCGCAACCTGAGCATCTATACGTTGATCGATGTGCCGCACATCAGCCAGGTGCACGTGTTCTTCCGCGCCGAGTTGGCGGACCTGGATTTTGCCGCCGGTATAGAGAGCCTGGAGGTGCAACTATTCGACGAAGCCGACATCCCTTGGGACGAGCTGGCTTTCCGCACGGTGGGCCGTACCTTAGAATGCTTCTTCGCTGACCGGAAGACCGAAGTCTATCCCGTGCGGTCCGAATCAATCCCGCCGCTGGTTCAGTCTGTCATCACTTGATGTCATCTTGGTATCATCACCCGGCGCACACAGATCGTCCGAACTCGGCCCGGACCTTCGGCAGCGCCTGCAAAAACACCTATAAATAGATATATGGTCGCGACACCTCTTGGGGAATCGTTTCAATGCGCTGGTTGCTTGCCCTGTTCTGCTTGTCGTTCATCACGGTGTCCCAGGCTACTGCCATGGAGCCCCTGGATGGCAAGGTCATCGAGAAAATCCTGGTTCTCAAGTCGGCCCATCAATTGCAGTTGATCAATGACGGCAAGCCGTTCAAGACCTATCGCATTTCCCTGGGTAAACGGCCCAAGGGCCCCAAGCTGATGGAAGGCGACAAACGCACACCAGAAGGTTTCTACTGGATCGACTGGCGCAAGGTCAGCGACCGCTTCAACCTGGCGATGCACATTTCCTACCCGAATATCACTGATTCCGCCCGCTCGCGCCGTGAAGGCGTCGATCCCGGCGGCATGATCATGATCCACGGCACCCCGGACACCGAGGAAAACCCCGAGCACCTGTTCCACACCCTGGACTGGACCGACGGTTGCATTGCCATGCGCAACATGGACATGCGTGAAATCTGGAACCTGGTACCGGACGGCACGATGATCGAGATTCGCCCTTGATTTGACGAATGAGCGTTCCCATACCGTGGGAACGCTGCCCGTTTTGCCCTGCGCGCCATGCGTGTTACAGACTGACCCCCAGGACTTGTCCAGATCCTGATCGCCCCCCGAATATCCCCTCCCCCCATTGAAACCACCCTCGGCCTGCCCCATCTAAGACCCATACCCCATTGCGCAGGTGCCCCATGAGCGACCAGCAAGCATTCCCCGAAGACCCCAGCGAATACGCCGACCCGGAACACGCCGAACACCACCACACCGGCAAGGGCCTCGCCCTGCCCGGCCAGAACCTGCCGGACAAGGTCTACATCATTCCGATTCACAACCGCCCTTTCTTCCCGGCCCAAGTGCTGCCGGTCATCGTCAATGAAGAACCCTGGGCTGAAACCCTCGACCTGGTCGCCAAATCCGAGCATCACTCCCTGGCCCTGTTCTACATGGACACGCCCCAGGAAGACCCGCGCCATTTTGATACCTCGGCGCTGCCGCTCTACGGCACCCTGGTCAAGGTGCATCACGCCAGTCGCGAAAACGGCAAATTGCAATTCGTCGCCCAGGGCCTGACCCGTGTGCGCCTCAAGACCTGGCTCAAGCACCACCGCCCGCCGTACCTGGTGGAAGTCGAGTACCCGCACCAGCCCACCGAGCCGACCGACGAGGTCAAGGCCTACGGGATGGCGCTGATCAATGCGATCAAGGAACTGCTGCCCCTCAATCCGCTGTACAGCGAAGAGCTGAAGAACTACCTCAACCGCTTCAGCCCCAACGATCCATCGCCGTTGACCGACTTTGCCGCCGCACTGACGTCGGCGACCGGCAGCGAACTGCAGGAAGTGCTCGACTGCGTGCCCATGCTCAAGCGCATGGAAAAAGTCCTGCCGATGCTGCGCAAGGAGGTCGAGGTCGCACGCCTGCAAAAAGAGATTTCCGCCGAGGTGAACCGCAAGATCGGCGAACATCAGCGCGAATTCTTCCTCAAGGAACAACTCAAGGTCATCCAGCAGGAGCTGGGGCTGACCAAGGACGATCGCAGCGCCGACATCGAACAATTCGAGCAACGGCTGGCCGGCAAGGTGCTGCCAGCGCAGGCGCAGAAGCGCATCGAAGAAGAGATGAACAAGCTGTCGATCCTCGAAACCGGCTCACCGGAGTACGCGGTCACGCGCAACTACCTTGACTGGGCGACATCGGTGCCTTGGGGTGTGTACGGCGAGGACAAGCTGGACCTCAAGCACGCGCGCAAGGTGCTGGACAACCACCATGCCGGCCTCGACGATATCAAGGACCGCATCCTCGAGTTCCTCGCGGTCGGTGCCTACAAGGGTGAAATCAGCGGCTCCATCGTGCTGCTGGTGGGACCGCCGGGCGTGGGCAAGACCAGCGTCGGCAAATCCATCGCCGAATCCCTCGGTCGACCGTTCTACCGCTTCAGCCTCGGCGGCATGCGCGACGAAGCGGAAATCAAGGGGCACCGCCGTACCTACATCGGTGCGATGCCGGGCAAACTCGTGCAAGCGCTGAAAGACGTCGAAGTGATGAACCCGGTGATCATGCTCGACGAAATCGACAAGATGGGCCAAAGCTACCAGGGCGACCCGGCCTCGGCGTTGCTGGAAACCCTCGACCCGGAGCAGAACGTCGAATTCCTCGACCACTACCTGGACCTGCGCCTGGACCTGTCGAAGGTGCTGTTCGTCTGCACCGCCAACACCCTGGATTCGATTCCCGGCCCCCTGTTGGACCGGATGGAAGTCATCCGCCTATCGGGTTACATCACCGAAGAGAAAATCGCCATCGCCAAACGCCACCTATGGCCCAAACAGCTTGAGAAGGCCGGGGTCTCGAAAGGCAGCCTGAGCATCAGCGACAGTGCCCTCAGAGCGCTGATCGACGGTTATGCCCGTGAAGCCGGCGTTCGCCAGCTGGAGAAAAATCTCGGCAAACTGGTGCGTAAAGCCGTGGTGAAGCTGCTCGAAGATCCAGGCGCGGCGATCAAATTTGGTCCGAAAGACCTCGAAGCTTCATTGGGCAAACCCGTATTCCGTAATGAACAAGTACTGTCCGGGACGGGAGTAATCACCGGCCTGGCCTGGACCAGCATGGGCGGTGCAACCCTGCCGATCGAAGCCACGCGCATTCATACCCTCAATCGCGGTTTCAAGCTCACCGGGCAACTGGGCGAGGTGATGAAAGAGTCCGCGGAAATTGCCTACAGCTACGTCAGCTCCAATCTGAAGTCGTTTGGCGGTGATCCGAAATTCTTCGACGAAGCCTTCGTGCACCTCCATGTGCCGGAAGGCGCCACTCCAAAAGACGGCCCGAGCGCTGGCGTGACCATGGCCAGTGCCCTGTTGTCGCTGGCACGCAACCAGCCGCCGAAAAAAGGCGTGGCCATGACCGGCGAACTGACGTTGACCGGGCATGTACTGCCGATTGGCGGGGTTCGGGAGAAGGTGATTGCAGCGCGGCGGCAGAAGATTTTCGAGCTGATCTTGCCGGAGCCCAACCGTGGCAGCTTTGAAGAACTGCCGGACTACCTCAAGGAAGGGATTACCGTGCACTTTGCCAAGCGATTTGCGGATGTGGCGAAGGTGTTGTTCTAGTCACACGCTGAAGTGGCCAGAGCCTGCTCTGGCCACTTCACACATGATTTTCTGAACAGCTATCGCGATCGGATATAAAAAACTGTCATTAATGACAGTGTCAAACCCATTATTAATGTCCTAGCCTGTCACTCGACTACCGACCATCTTCAAGGGACGAGCACATTATGTCGACTGATAATACTCAGCGCGGGACGAAGGCTAGCGGTTATTTCGAATGGATAATTAAAGAAGAAAAATTCTATACCGACCAAATTTATATAACGCACGAAAGACTTAACATGGAAATTAACGGTTATATCGATTTTGCGGGCTCTAACCAAAAAATAATGACAGTTCTTATCGATCCCAACACCCCTGGCGGGGAGCAAACGTTTGATCCTCAATCATGGCTAAAGTCAGTGAGTTACCAAACTGAAAGCGGATTGGCTTATGCCATTAGCGGGACATACACTGCCACTCTCAACCACCTCACTAAACAGCACAAGTTATCGTTCGACTTACTGTTTGGTGGCGGTCAATCCATTCAATGTGAGCTCGACGTCAGCGAGTAGATACTTAATCCGCTTATATGCGCACCACTGACGCCAGAGCCTGTACGCTAGCAGTTCCTCGACCCGGCTCTGGTCACATTTTGTCTCATCTTCAGTTATGCTCGCCGTTCGTCGTGAATGCCGGAGCCGCTGACCCCATGTCCCCCACCCGCCTGCTTGTTCCCCTCGCCCTCGCCTTGCTGGCCGCCTGTGCCACGCAATCGAAACACAACGTGACCGTGGAAAAACAAAGCGAATGCCCGGTGCAGCTCACCAACGGACAGAACCTGATCCTGACCCTGCCCAGCAATCCGACTACGGGTTACCGCTGGTCGATCCAGGACTCGGCCGGTGGCGTGTTGCGCGCGCTCAGCCCTGAGGTCTACAGCAACCCGGAAGATGCCGGCGTCGTGGGTGCTGCCGGCGTTTCGACCTGGCGATTCCAGGCGTTCGCCCCCGGCACTGGACGCTTACGCTTGACCTCGCAACAACCTTGGGCACCGGAAGTGCTTCCGGTGGACGCTTTCGACTGCGCCATTTCGGTCAACTGACCATGGGCTGGTTGATTCTGGCGCTGATGGGCGCAGTGACTTTTCTCTATGGCCTGAGCGTGCACGCTGCGCTGCTCTGCCTGTTGGTCAAGCCGCTGCCTGTCCTGGCCCTGCTCGGCTGGCTGCACGACGCACCACCCGGCGAGTATCGGCGCTGGATCAGTCTTGGACTGATTTTCTCCCTGCTCGGCGACGTGTTGCTGGCATGGCCGGGGGATTTGTTTGTGTTCGGCCTCGGGGCGTTTCTCGTCGCCCACCTGGCTTATCTGAAAGCTTATTTGACGGACTGCAGACGGTTGGCCCTGTTGCCACTGGTTTTGGCCCTCGGGGTCGGCGCGGTTCTGCTGGGGATACTGATTGCCCACGATCTCGGGCCTTTGCTGATTCCGGTGATCGTCTACGGCCTGGCGATCAGCGCCATGCTCTGGCGCTCACTGGCGCGCCTGGGTACCGATGTGCCCAAGCGTTCGGCGCTGCTTGCGGCAGCCGGAGCCGTGGCGTTCGTGTTTTCCGATAGCGTGATTGGTATCAGCCGCTTTGTGGTGCCGTTTGATGCGGCGCCGTACGTGATCATCCTCAGTTATTGGCTGGGGCAATGGGGCATCACGGCATCGGCGTTCGATCAAAAACTGCGTTAGATCGCGAAGGGACGCAAAGCGTCCCGGACGGCATTCCCACGCAGAGCGTGGGAATGATAAATTCATACATTGTCATTAATGTCTTTTGAAACCTGTTAGTTCGAATAGTCGCCCGGACCGCTCGCAGGCCGTACATTCAAGATTCCAACAATCCTTGAAGAGACAGGCCCCATGGATATCCAGCAACGAAGAAGTTTGGTCGACAGTCGCATCCATGTTGAAATGAAATTCCGCCAGTGCTGTCAGAAAAATTATCTGAGTGCCACCTTTCAGGATCGCGAGGAGTTCAACTCAGAGGAGTTTTACATCAGCGTCGGCTCCCGGGAAATATTGGCTGTTTTCAAAGCGGGAGAAAAAGACACCCCTGAAGACCGCGCTTTCGATATCTACATCCCTAAAAACATCGAAACCGGTTACTACGAATTAAACTCACCGGATCAACGGATAGAAATCGCCTTGACTGAAAAATTCCCGACTTACACCAGTTACTGGGCATTCAAGGGCGCAATGAATCTGCTCGTTAACGCTAACAAGCAAGAATACTCCGGCACATTCAATGTCAGCTTCAAGGACAAACAAAACCGTGAGTTTGTATCCCAAGCCAAGTTTGCTTTTTCTGTGGAAGCTTGAATACAGGTAACCGACGGAGCCGTGGCGTTCGTGTGTTCCGATAGCGTGATGGGTATCAGCCGCTGTGTGAGCGTGGGGGCGAGCAAAGCGTCAGTCCCGTCGGTTTATCAGACAACCCGCGCATCCCCGCGCCAACTTGGCTAAAATGCCGGCCTTTTCCACCGACACCGCCGGAACCGCCGTGAGCAAAGAATCCGATCGCCTTTTCGCCCAGCCTTTGGCCCAGGTGCCTGACTTCGCCTTCAACGAGGACGTGGTGCGGGTGTTCCCGGACATGATCAAGCGCTCGGTGCCGGGTTATCCGACCATTGTCGAAAACCTCGGTGTGCTTGCCGCACAATTCGCCCAGCCCAACACTGTGCTCTACGACCTCGGCTCGTCCCTGGGCGCTGTGACTCAGGCGCTGCGTCGACATGTGCGCACTGACGGCTGCCGTGTCATCGCTGTGGATAACTCCGCGGCAATGGTCGAACGATGCCGTGAGTACCTCAACGGCCAGGACTCGATGTTCCAGGAGTTGCTGCCGGTGGAAGTGATCGAAGGTGACATCCTCGCCCTCGAATTCCAGCCTGCCTCGGTGGTGGCGCTGAACTTCACCCTGCAATTCATTGCTCCGGATCAGCGCAGCGCGCTGCTGTCGCGCATCCACCAGTCCCTGTTGCCCGGTGGTGCACTGATTCTCTCGGAAAAACTGCGGTTTGAAGACGAGCAGGAGCACGCCTTGCTCACCGATCTGCACGTCGCCTTCAAGCGCGCCAACGGCTATAGCGAACTGGAAATCGCCCAGAAGCGCAGCGCCATCGAAAACGTCATGAAGCCCGACAGCCTCGAAGAACACCGCGAACGCCTGTTGGCCGCCGGGTTCTCGAAAGTCGTGCCGTGGTTCCAGTGTCTTAACTTTGCCTCGTTGATTGCCTTGCCATGATTGATCTGTCCCCCCTCGCCCGCCGCCTGGCTGGCACACCGCTGGCCGAATGGGCCAACACACTGCAGGCGCAACTCGACAAGAAAATGGAGAAAGGTCACGGCGACCTGGAGCGCTGGCAAAGCGCGCTGGATGCCTTGCCTCAGATCCAGCCAAGCGAAATCGACCTGTTGAACGGTTTGAAGCTGGACACCGATTGCGACGATGAAACCCGTGCGAAGATGCGCACCGCGCTGATGGGCTTGTCGCCGTGGCGCAAAGGCCCCTTCGATCTGTTTGGCGTGCATGTCGACACCGAATGGCGTTCGGACTGGAAGTGGTCGCGCGTCGCCCCGCACCTGGACCTCAAGGGCAAGCGCATCCTCGATGTCGGCTGCGGCAATGGCTACTACATGTGGCGCATGCTCGGCGCAGGGGCCGACAGCGTAATCGGTGTCGATCCCAACTGGTTATTCTTCTGCCAGTTCCAGGCGGTGCAACGTTACCTGGCCGAGCCGAATGCCTGGCACCTGCCATTTCCTTTCGAAGACCTGCCGCCGAACCTGGAAGGCTTCGACACCGTATTTTCGATGGGTGTGTTCTACCACCGCCGTTCGCCGATCGAGCACTTGCTGGCGCTGAAGGATTGCCTGGTCAAGGGCGGCGAACTGGTACTGGAGACGCTGGTGGTCGAAGGCGACAAACATCAAGTGCTGGTGCCGGAAGACCGTTATGCGCAGATGCGCAACGTATGGTTCCTGCCGTCGGTGCCGGCGCTGGAGTTGTGGCTGCGCCGTGCCGGGTTCACTGATGTGAAATGCGTGGACGTGAGCGTGACTACGGTTGAGGAACAGCGCGGCACGGAATGGATGAAGTATCAGTCGCTGAGCGACTTCCTCGATCCGCAAGATCACAGCAAGACCATCGAAGGCCTGCCGGCGCCGATGCGGGCTGTCATCGTCGCCCGCAAATAACCCCCCGCCGCCCCTGCCGATGAAGATCAAATGTGGGAGCGGGCTTGCTCGCGAATGCGGTGAGTCAGCCAACATCTCTGTTGAATGTTAAATCGCATTCGCGAGCAAGCCCGCTCCTACAGGGTTTAGTGTTCAGTCTGAAGGTTTGGCTCTACGGGCCTTGAAGAACTCGCTGAGCACCGCCCCGCACTCCTCGGCCAACACCCCACCTTCATACAACACCCGGTGATTCAAAAAGCCCTGGGTAAAAAACTGCCCCTGGCTCTGCACAATCCCGGCCTTGGGTTCCAGCGCGCCATACACCACCCGTGCAATCCGCGAATGCACGATCAGCCCGGCGCACATGCTGCACGGTTCCAGCGTCACATACAGCGTGCTGCCCGGCAGTCGATAGTTGCTGACGGCTAGCGCGGCAGCGCGGATCGCGACCATCTCGGCATGGGCACTCGGATCGTTGCCGCTGATGGGGCAGTTGAAGCCGCGACCGATGATTTCACCGTCCTGCACCAGCACCGCACCCACGGGCACTTCGCCCAACGCGGCACCTTGAGCGGCGAGGGCAAGGGCTTCGCGCATGAAGTCGCGATCACGGCTGCGGTCGATGATCGCGGCGGGACGTATCTGACGCATTACGCCACCTCGATCGCGGCCATCAGGCCGGTTTCCATGTGATCGATCACATGGCAATGGAACATCCACACCCCGGGGTTATCCGCCACCAGCGCCACTTGCGCGCGCTCGTTCTTACCCAGCAAATACGTGTCGGTAAAATACGGGATGACCTTGTGCCGATTCGAGGCGATGACCTTGAAGCTCATGCCATGCAGGTGAATCGGGTGTTGATATTGAGTCATGTTCTTCAATTCGAAAATGTAGCTCTTGCCCTTCTCGAGCTTGGCAATCGGGCGGTCGGCGCAGGTTTTGTCCGTAATGTCCCAGGCTTTGCCATTGATCTGCCACAGGCTTGGCGGCTTGCCGTTGTCGACATTCACCGACACCGACCCCACCCATTCGAAATTGAAGTTGAGTTTCTCGGCATTGGCCAGGTCCGGTTCGGCCACCGGGTTGGCGGGCAGAGCCGCAGGCCATGTAGTCGGCGCGTCGGTGTTGGCCACGGAGCGCAGCGTGCCCAAGCGAACCGGGCCGTTGCGCAGGGACAACTCTTCACCCGCCGGCGGCGCTTTGATCGCCAGGCAAATACGCATGCCTGGGCCGAGCCAGTACTCCTTGCCCAGCGGGCGCGGTTCGACGGGATTGCCGTCCAGCGCATAGATCTGCGCTTCGACACCCGGAATATTGAGGCGGTAGGTCAACGTGTTATCGAGGTTAAGCACCCGCACCCGGGTGATCTGCCCGGCGGGCAAGTCGATGATCGCTTGCGGGACACCGTTGATGGTCGACAGGCGCCCCGCCGTACCGCCTCGGGCGGCTTCGCGAGGAATGCTGAAGTCGACAAAAGCGCCCTGCTCATCGACATGCCAGCTCTTCAAGCTCAAGGTTTTCTCGTACTTGAAACCTGTCGGCTCGCGCTCCTCGACGATCAACGGGCCGACCAGACCGCGCCCGAGTTCTTCGCTGCTGCTCACATGGGGGTGATACCAGTAGCTGCCGGCATCGGGCACGCGGAATTTGTAGTCGAAGTATTCACCGGGCAATACCGGCAACTGCGACACGTACGGCACACCGTCCATCTCCAGCGGCAGGCGGATGCCATGCCAGTGGATGGTCGTCGCCACTGGCAGGTGGTTGATGAACCGCACTCGCAGCCATTCGCCCTGGCGCACGCGCAACTCGGTGCCCGGCGCCGACGGGCCGAATGCCCAGGCCTCGGTCTTGTGCCCGGCCACCAGCTCGACGTCCAGCGGCGCGGCGATCAGCTCATAGTCATGGCCCGCCTCAGCCTCGGCCATCTTGCCCAGCCAGTACCGCGACACGCCCCCTGCTCCGACACCAACGACAACAAGACCGGCCAGGCCACCGAGGATTTGGCGACGGGTAAAGGACATGAACTCAACTACCTCACTTGAACGCGGCAGGCCCTGGGCCCGCAAAAGGCGAATACGATACACCCGCAATTGTGAAAGAAACAGCAAAGCAGGCATGATCCCGGGCCGCAGGCAGGGCATGAATGCAAAAAGCCGCGTGAACTCACGTTCACACGGCTTTTTATCCAGCGATCAACCCCTCAGGGCTGGTGCGGGATCATTCCCACTCAATCGTCGCTGGCGGCTTGCTCGACACGTCGTAGGTGACGCGGGAGATGCCTTCGATTTCATTGATGATGCGGCCGCTGACGGTTTCCAGCAGCTCGTAAGGCAGGTGTGCCCAACGCGCGGTCATGAAGTCGATGGTTTCCACTGCACGCAGGGCCACGACCCAGGCGTAACGACGGCCATCACCCACCACGCCAACCGATTTCACCGGCTGGAACACCACGAACGCCTGGCTGACCTTGTGGTACCAGTCGGCCTTGCGCAGTTCTTCGATGAAGATGTGGTCGGCACGACGCAGCAGGTCGGCGTATTCCTTCTTCACTTCGCCGAGGATGCGCACGCCCAGGCCCGGGCCCGGGAACGGGTGACGGTAGACCATGTCGTACGGCAGGCCCAGCTCCAGGCCCAGGCGACGGACTTCGTCCTTGAACAGCTCGCGCAGCGGTTCAACCAGCTTGAGGTTCATTTCTTCCGGCAGGCCGCCCACATTGTGGTGCGACTTGATCACGTGGGCCTTGCCGCTTTTCGCGCCAGCCGACTCGATCACGTCCGGGTAGATGGTGCCTTGGGCCAGGTACTTGATGTTGTCCAGCTTGCAAGATTCGGCATCGAACACGTCGATGAAGGTACGGCCGATGATCTTGCGCTTCTTCTCTGGGTCGGCTTCGCCGGCCAGGTTGTCGAGGAACTGATCCTCGGCGTTGGCGCGGATCACCTTGACGCCCATGTTCTCGGCAAACATGGCCATCACTTGCTCGCCTTCGTGCAGGCGCAGCAGGCCGTTGTCGACGAAAACGCAGGTCAGTTGGTCGCCGATGGCCTTGTGCAGCAGTGCGGCAACCACGGACGAGTCCACGCCGCCGGACAGGCCGAGCAGTACGTTGTCGGTGCCGACCTGGGCGCGAACCTGGGCGATGGCGTCTTCAGCGATCTTCGACGGGGTCCACAACGCTTCGCACTCGCAGATGTCGAGGATGAAGCGCGACAGGATGCGACCGCCCTGCTTGGTGTGGGTCACTTCCGGGTGGAACTGCACGCCGTAGTAACGACGCTCGTCGCTGAACATGCCAGCGATAGGGCAGCTCGGGGTGCTGGCCAGGATGTGGAAATCTTCCGGCATCCTGGTGACCTTGTCACCGTGGCTCATCCATACGTCGAGGCCAAACAGGCCATCGGCGTCGATGTGGTCTTCGATGCCGTCGAGCAGGCGGCTCTTGCCAACCACGTCTACGCGGGCATAACCGAACTCACGCAGGTCGGAACCTTCAACCTTGCCGCCCAGTTGCTCGGCCATGGTCTGCATGCCGTAGCAGATACCGAAGACTGGCACGCCCAGGTCGAACACTGCTTGCGGGCAGCGAGGGCTGTCGGCTTCGTGCACGGACTCGGGGCCGCCGGCGAGGATCACGCCTTTTGGAGCGAATTCGCGAATGGCTTCCTCGTCCATGTCGAACGGATGCAGTTCGCAGTAAACGCCGATTTCACGCACGCGGCGGGCAATCAGCTGGGTGTACTGGGAACCGAAATCGAGGATCAGGATGCGGTGAGCGTGAATGTCGAGGGCCATGATTCAGTCTCGTCTTAATAATTCAGAAACAGTCGTGATTCAGAAACAACTCGGGGCTGAATAGAACAGCCCCGGTTGCTTAACGATTTGCTTGAAGCCTCAACCTACGCGGTAGTTTGGCGCTTCCTTGGTGATCTGTACGTCGTGGACGTGGGACTCGGCCATGCCAGCACCGGTGATCCGCACGAACTCAGGCTTGGTGCGCATTTCTTCGATGTCGGCACTGCCGGTGTAACCCATCGAGGAACGCAGGCCGCCCATCAGTTGATGGATGATGGCGCTCAGGGTGCCCTTGTACGGCACACGCCCTTCGATACCTTCCGGAACCAGCTTCTCGGCACCCGCGGAGGAGTCCTGGAAGTAACGGTCGGAGGAACCCTGGGCCTGGGACATGGCGCCCAGCGAACCCATGCCGCGATAAGCCTTGTACGAACGGCCCTGGAACAGTTCGATCTCGCCTGGCGCTTCTTCGGTACCGGCGAACATCGAGCCCATCATCACGCAGGAAGCACCGGCCACGATGGCCTTGGACAGGTCACCGGAGAAACGGATGCCGCCGTCGGCGATCAACGGAACGCCAGTGCCTTCGAGGGCAGCGGCGACGTTGGCGATGGCACTGATTTGCGGCACGCCGACACCGGCGACGATACGGGTGGTGCAGATCGAGCCAGGGCCGATACCGACCTTGACTGCGTCAGCGCCCGCTTCGGCCAGGGCCTTGGCGGCAGCGCCGGTGGCGATGTTGCCGCCGATCACTTGCACTTCAGGGAAGTTTTGTTTAACCCAGCGAACGCGGTCGATCACGCCTTTGGAATGACCGTGGGCGGTGTCGACCACCACCACGTCAACGCCGGCGTTAACCAGGGCAGCGACACGGTCACCGGTGTCTTTACCGGTACCGACCGCGGCGCCCACGCGCAGACGACCTTGATCGTCCTTGCTGGCCAGCGGGTAAGCCTTGGCTTTTTCGATGTCGTTGACGGTCATCATGCCCTTGAGGGCGAACTTGTCGTCGACGATCAGCACGCGTTCGATGCGGTGCTTGTGCAGCAACTCGCGAACGTCGTTCTTGTCGGCGCCTTCCTTGACCGTGACCAGGCGCTCTTTAGGCGTCATCACTTCACGGACAGTGGCTTCCAGACGGTTCTCGAAACGCACGTCACGGGAAGTGACAATGCCGACCAGGTCGCCATTGTGCAGCACCGGAACGCCGGAGATGTTGTTCATGCGGGTCAATTCGAACAGTTCGCGCACGGTAGCGTCGGCATCGATGGTGATCGGATCCTTGACCACACCGGCTTCGTAACGCTTGACCTTGCGCACTTCGGCAGCTTGCTGCTCGATGGTCATGTTCTTGTGGATGATACCGATACCACCTTCCTGAGCCATGGCAATTGCCAGACGGGCTTCAGTGACGGTGTCCATGGCGGCGGAGACCAGTGGAATATTCAGCTCGATGCCACGGGTAAGGCGGGTCTTGAGACTGACTTCGTTAGGAAGCACCTCGGAATAACCAGGCACTAGGAGAATGTCGTCGAATGTCAGAGCTTCTTGGCTGATACGCAGCATCGCGGGGGCTCCCGAGCGGGAAAATGGAAGCGCGCCATTATAGTCAGACACCCCCTCGGGTTCAATGTAAAACTCTGTCTATTATCGACCTTATGGATATACGGAACATATCGCCCCCTGTAGGAGCTGCCGAAGGCTGCGATCTTTTGACATTGATCTTCAAAAGCAAGATCAAGAGATCGCAGCCTTCGGCAGCTCCTACAGGGGGGATGCAACGATCAGAGCTCTACTTTCACCCAACTTACCGGCTGATCCAGCCAATCGGCAAACTCGTCGAGAAAGCTCTGCTTGAACCCCGCCTCGGCCCAGTTGTTGAAAATGAAGCCCAGGTTGGAAAAGCCGCACTCCTGCAGGAACAGGAAACCGTTGATGTCATCTTCATGCCCGCATTCAGGGCAGGTGAAGTTATCGGTCCGTCCGGGCATCCAGTCTTCGAGGCTTTCAAACAGGGCTTCACCGATTTCCTTGCGGCACTCGGCACAACCGGCCTCGCCAAGAAACCCCTTGGCCGGTGTATAGATGCAGCGCTTGGTGACGATCTCCAGGCCATTGATCGGCTCGCCGAACGGCAGGGCTTGCGGGTGCAGGACCACTTCCCTGGCACCCTCGGCGATGGCGTGGGCCATGCGATTGCCGGTGCGGCCGCAGGTGGTCAACTGTTCGTTGATGATGTTCTTGCGCACCAGCCAGCGCACGATCGCCCGGGCCCGCGGCTCATGCACCGGCAGTGTGGAAATTTTCGGGACAATGATGCTTTGGGAATTCATGGGGCGACCTGCTGTAACGCTTTGAAAGAAGCCCGGCAGCTTAAGCCCAAGGCTTCAGAGGTCAAGTACTCAAGTAACGCCCGATCAGGGCGATACCGCTGGCCAGGACCAGCCAGGTCACCAGGCGGACGAACGCCTCGCGTGACAATTTCAGGGTCAACCGTCGACCGATCCACAGGCCCAGCGCCATGGCCGGCAGCAAACACAACGCCAGCACCAACAAGGGTAGCTCGGCATAGACTCCGGCGACAATGAACAGGCTCAGGCGCACCACCGTGCTGCAACTGATCAGCGCACTCTGGGTCGCTCGAGCCGCCTCCTTGGGCAAGCGGCTGTTCAAATAGATCGCGTACAGAAAGCCGCCACTGCCAAACAACGCCCCGAACATCCCGCCCACGGTGCCCATCGGCAATGCCCAGGCGGCAGACAATTGCGCCGGACGGGTTTTAATCCACAGGCTGTAGATGGCGTAGGCGCTGATAAACAGCCCCATCAACAGCAGCAATAAATCCGACTTGAGGTTCAACAGGAAGATCACGCCCAGCGTGCAACCCACGGCCATGCAGGGCAACAATCGCAGCAGCTCAGGCTTGGCGACATCACGCCGCGAGGGCAGCAGGTTGCCGAACGCCGCGACAAAATCGAGCAACACCAGCAACGGCACGATCTTCGACAGCGGCAGGAACAGGATCAGGATCGGTCCGGCGACCAGCGCCGTGCCGAAACCGGCAATGCCGAACACGATATAGGCCAGGGCGATGCCCAGCGCGATGACCAGCCAGTCCACTGCGCCAAAATTCCATTGACCGAACAAATCAACCAACATTTGTACTCATCCTTGTAGGAGCTGCCGCAGGCTGCGATCTTTTGCTCTTGAAAATCAAGATCAAAAGATCGCAGCCTGCGGCAGCTCCTACAAGGGGATCGTGCATTGGGCGAGAGAATGCCTCTATCATGCGCCCCATGATTAAAGATCCCTTTGCAAGACTCGGCCTGGACCGCGAAGTCCTGACCGTCAGCCAGCTCAACGGCCGCGCGCGGGTGTTGCTTGAAGACGTTTTCAGCAACATCTGGGTCGAAGGCGAAATCTCCAACCTCGCCCGCCCCGCGTCTGGCCACGTCTATTTCACCCTCAAGGACAGCGGCGCCCAGGTGCGTTGCGCGCTGTTCCGGCAAAACGCCGCGCGTGTGCGTCAAGCGCTGAAGGATGGCCTGGCCGTCAAGGTACGCGGCAAAGTCTCGTTGTTCGAGGGACGCGGCGATTACCAGCTGATCCTCGATACCGTGGAGCCGGCCGGTGATGGAGCATTGCGCCTGGCGTTCGATGCCCTGAAGGAAAAACTCAGCGCCGAAGGCCTGTTCAGCGCCGAGCGCAAAGTACCGCTGCCGGCGCATCCGCAACGCATCGGCATCATCAGTTCGCCCACCGGCGCGGTCATCCGCGACATCATCAGCGTGTTCCGCCGCCGCGCGCCGCAGGTGCAATTGACCCTGATCCCCACTGCCGTGCAGGGCCGCGAAGCCACCGCGCAGATTGTCCGCGCGTTAAAACTGGCGGACGCCCGCGGTTTCGACGCGCTGATACTGGCCCGCGGTGGCGGTTCGCTGGAAGACCTCTGGTGCTTCAACGAAGAAGCCGTAGCGCGCGCGGTGGATGCCTGCGAGACACCGATCGTCAGCGCCGTCGGCCACGAAACCGATGTATCGATCAGCGACTTCGTCGCCGACGTCCGCGCGCCCACGCCATCGGCCGCGGCCGAGCTGCTGGCACCGGACTCCAGTGATCTGGTCCGCCGGGTCGAGAGCCTGCATCGGCGCCTGGTGATGCGCATGCGTGATCGCCTGATGCGTGACCGGCTGCGCCTGGAAGGCATCTCTCGGCGCCTGCGCCATCCCGGCGAACGCCTGCGCCAGCAAGCGCAACGCCTGGATGATCTGGACATGCGCATGCGTCGGGCCTTCGAACGCAGCCTCAACACCCGTCGCGAACGGCTGATCCGCCTGGAAACCCGCCTGGCGGGGCAACATCCGGGTCGTCAATTGGCGATGCTGCGCCAACGTCTCGACAGCCTCGCCGAACGCTTGCCCCGCGCCATCCGCGAGGGCCTGAAAAACCGTCGCCTGCAACTGCAGAGCCAGATGCAAACACTGCACGTGGTCAGCCCCCTGGCGACTCTTGGCCGTGGCTACAGCATTTTGCTCGACGAGCGTGGCAATGCAATCCGCAGCGCCGCACAGACCCACACCGGCCAGCGCCTGAAGGCCAAACTGGGTGAAGGCGAACTGCACGTGCGGGTCGAAGACAATCACCTGACGCCCGTCACACTTTCTCTACTGGACTGATCCATGCCGCGTTTCTTAGCTCCGCTGCTGTTGCTTTGCCTGACCTTCAACGCCCACGCCGACAGCTACATCACCCGCCTGTTGAACAAACCGGTGCCGGGCGGCGTGGCGGTTGTCGACCTGGGCGCTGCCGCGCAAGCGCCGAAAGCCAGTTATCAGGGCAAACCCGTTCTGGTGATCAAGGAACAGAACAACTGGCTGGCGATTGTCGGCGTGCCGTTGACGGTCAAGCCGGGCGCCCAGGCCATCAGCAGTGGTGGGCGCAGCCTTGGTTTCACCGTCGGCAACAAGAAATACCCGGAGCAGCGAATCACCCTGAAAAACACCCAACAGGTCAATCCAGACCCGGACAATCTCAAGCGCATCGAGCGCGAACTGGCCGAGCAGATCGCTGCCTACCGTACGTTCAGCCCGAATTCGCCAAGTAACGTGCTGCTGGACAAACCGGTAAACGGACCGCTGTCGAGCAAGTTCGGGGTACGCCGGTTCTTCAACGGTGAGGAGCGTAATCCTCACTCAGGCCTGGATTTCGCCGTGCCTGCCGGTACGCCGATCAAGACGCCGGCCGCAGGCAAGGTGATCTTGATCGGCAACTACTTCTTCAACGGCAATACGGTGTTTGTCGACCATGGCCAGGGGTTCATCAGCATGTTCTGCCACATGTCGAAAATCGACGTGAAGGTCGGCCAGCAGATGGCGCGTGGCGGTGTGGTCGGAAAAGTCGGGGCGACCGGTCGGGCGACCGGGCCGCATATGCATTGGAATGTCAGCCTGAATGATGCGCGGGTGGATCCGGCGATCTTTATCGGGGCGTTTCAGCCTTAAGCAAGATCAAAAGATCGCAGCCTGCGGCAGCTCCTACAGGGTTCGTGTCGTATCGCTGAACCCTGTAGGAGCTGCCGCAGGCTGCGATCTTTCAAGGCCACTACTCCGCATCCAGATCCTCAATGCCATGGACTTCCCGGTCCGCCAGGCAATGCCTGACCCACTCCTGAGTCTCCACTGAAAACCAGCTCAACTCCTGCGCCGTAATCAACTCCCGCGCGCACAGCCCGAGCAAATGCGAACGGGCTTCATGCCGCGAGAACCTGAACACGCCAAACGCCCAGTACAACTCCTTTTGCCCAGCCTTGAGCAATTCCTCGCTGCGATCTATCCGCTCGTACGGCGCGATACTCTTGTCCAATAGCGTCTTTTCGACATCCGATAGAATCCGCTCACACATCCGCTCATGGGCTATCGGACGCAACACGCAGTATTGTTTCCAATCAGACTCGTTCATCACCGACTCCTGCTGGGCCTCCAAGACTTAAGAATAGCTTCGTCAGCAGAACAAGATGCCAGCATCGTCGATTGCGCACAGCTCAAACCTTGAGCAAGCAACCTGAAGATCACCGTACTCCAGAGCAATAAAATCTCGCCAAACAAGCCTTAAAGAGGATTCCTCTCAATTTTTTTCCACCGCTTGCCATCCTTTCCCCCCGCGGTTAGGGTTGAAGGCATGAAAACCTCTCACACCCTCATTCAGCTTCGTCAGCACCGCAGTTTGTGCCTTGTCAGTGCACGACTGCCGGGCTGAATCGCGGCGCCTCATCCCAAGCGTTACTCCAAGAACATTTTGATCCACCGGCAGGCCGCCTTTTTTCGGCCAACACAATAAGGATTTCCCGATGAGCATGCTCAAAGACCCGTCTTCGAAATACCGCGCGTTCCCGACCATCGATCTGCCGGACCGCACCTGGCCGTCGAAGACCATCACCGCCGCGCCAATCTGGTGCAGCTCCGACCTGCGCGATGGTAACCAGTCGCTGATCGAACCGATGGACGCCGTCAAGAAGCTGCGCTTCTGGAAAACCCTGGTGCAGGTCGGCGTGAAGGAAATCGAAGCGTCGTTCCCGTCCGCCTCGCAGACCGATTTCGACTTCGTACGCACCCTGATCGAAGACGGTCATATCCCGGACGACACCACCATCCAGGTATTGACCCAGGCACGTGAGGATTTGATCGCGCGTACTTTCGAATCCCTGCGCGGCGCGAAAAAAGCCATCGTTCACCTGTACAACGCCACGTCTCCTTCTTTCCGCCGCATTGTCTTCAACCAGGACTTGGAAGGGGTCAAGGAAATCGCCGTAAACGCGGCCAAGCTGTTCGTCAAATATGCCGCCCAGCAGCCGGAAACCGAGTGGACTTTCCAGTATTCCCCGGAAACCTTCAGCGCCACAGAACTGGAGTTCGCCAAGGAAGTCTGCGACGCGGTGATCGAAGTCTGGAACCCGACACCCGAGCGCAAGATCATCCTCAACCTGCCGGCCACCGTCGAATGCGCCACCCCGAACATCTATGCCGACCAGATCGAATGGTTCGGCCGTCACATCAACCGTCGTGACAGCGTGATCATCAGCCTGCACACCCACAACGACCGTGGCACTGGCGTTGCCGCCACCGAACTGGGCCTGATGGCTGGCGCCGACCGCGTCGAAGGCTGCCTGTTCGGCAACGGCGAGCGTACCGGTAACGTCGACCTGGTAACCGTGGCCTTGAACATGTACACCCAGGGCCTGAACCCTGAGCTGGACTTCTCCGACATCGACGGCGTGCGCAAGGTCGTCGAAGAGTGCAACCAGATCCAGGTTCACCCGCGTCACCCGTACGTTGGCGACCTGGTGCACACCGCATTCTCCGGCTCGCACCAGGACGCGATCCGCAAGGGCTTCGCCCAGCAGAAACCGGACGCCCTGTGGGAAGTGCCATACCTGCCGATCGACCCGGCCGACATCGGCCGCAGCTACGAGGCGGTCATCCGCGTCAACAGCCAGTCGGGCAAGGGCGGCATCGCCTATCTGTTGGAGCAGGAATACGGCATCAGCCTGCCACGTCGCATGCAGATCGAATTCAGCCAGGTCGTACAGCGTGAAACCGATCGCCTGGGCCTGGAAATGACCGCACAGCAGATCCACGCGCTGCTGCACAGCGAGTACTTGCAGGCCAATACCCCGTATGCGCTGGTCAGCCATCGCCTGCAGGAAGAAAACGGCCACAGCGCCGTCGAAGTGGAAGTGGCCAGCAAAGGCCAGGGCGAAACCAACCTGCACTGGCGCGGCAAGGGCAACGGCGCCCTGGAAGCACTGGTGGCCGGCCTGCCGATCCCGGTGGAAATCATGGACTACAACGAACACGCCATCGGCGCAGGCACCAATGCCAAGGCGGCGGCCTACATCGAGCTGCGAGTCAATGGTGAGCGTGCGGTGCACGGCGTGGGTATCGATGAAAACATCACCACCGCCAGCTTCAAGGCCCTGTTCAGCGCGCTGAACCGCTCGCTGAGCCAGCCGGAAGCGAAAGCGGCGTAATTAGCCTTCGCTGAAATACAAAAGGCCCCGAGATGCGATCTCGGGGCCTTTTTGTTTGCCTGTAGTTTTTGTAGTGCCTGTCATGCCATCTTCGCGAGCAGGCTCGCTCCCACAGGAGAACGCATTCCAATGTGGGAGCGAGCCTGCTCGCGAAGGGGCCAGCTCAGGCAGTGCAAGTCTCAGGTGAACTCGAAGGTGTCGGCATCCAGGTTCGCCGGAAAACGTGTGCGATAGGCCGCCAGTTCCGCCGCATCCAGCACCACTTTGAACACCCCGTCCGCCTCCCCCGCGCTGAGCAACGTCTCGCCCTGGAAATCCAGCACCTGGCTGTCCCCGGTATAGGCAAAGCCTTTGCCATCGGTGCCGATGCGGTTAACCGCTGCCACGTAGCACAAGTTCTCGATGGCCCGCGCCGGCAGCAAGCGGTTCCAGTGCTGGCGCCGTGCGCCCGGCCAGTTGGCGGTGTACAGCAGCAGGTCAGTGTCCTGCGCATCGCGACTCCACACCGGGAAGCGCAGGTCGTAGCAAATCAGCGGCCGCACTCGCCAGCCCTTGAGTTCGAACTGCACCTGGCGTTCGCCGGGGGTGAAGTGCTTGTGCTCGCCGGCCATGCGGAACAGGTGACGTTTGTCGTAGTGCCACACTTCGCCATCCGGCCGCGCCCACAACAGGCGGTTACGATGGCTGCCATCAGCGGCCTGCACAATCACGCTACCGGTGATCACTGCATCGAATTTTTCCGCCTGAGCCCGCAACCATTTGCTGGTCGGTCCGTTTTCCGCTTCGGCGAGGGTCTCGGACTCCATCGAGAAACCGGTGGTGAACATCTCCGGCAGAATGATCAGGTCCGCACCGCGAGCCTGTTCCAGCAAATGCTCGAAATGCTCCAGGTTGGCCTGGCGATCGTGCCAGGCCAGGGTGGTCTGGATCAGCGCTACGGTCAGGTTGGGTAACGCACTCAGATCACGCATAGTTTTTCCGCTGCTTCACGCAGGGTCTCCTCACGCTTGGCAAAGCACAGGCGCACCAGGCGCTGGCCGACCGGGGGGGTCTGGTAGAATACCGAGATGGGAATGCTCGCCACGCCATGTTCACGGGTCATCCACAGGGCCATCTCGACGTCGTTGAGATCCGGACGGATCTGCGAGTAGTCGACCAGCTGGAAATACGTACCGCTTACCCGTGTGAAGCTGAAGCGCGAAGGCGCCAGCAGGTCGCAAAACAGGTCGCGCTTGGCCTGATAGAACGCCGGCAACTCTTCAACGTGTTCCGGGTGTTCGGCCATGAAGTCGGCCAAGGCATACTGCAACGGTGTGACGCCGCAGAAATTCACGTACTGGTGCACCTTGCGCAGCTCTGCCGTCAGCGCCGGCGGCGCTACTACATAGCCGGTTTTCCAGCCGGTGACGTGATAGGTCTTGCCGAAGGAGCTGACCACGAAGGCGCGCTGATACAACTCTTCATGGGCCAGCACACTGACGTGGGGCACACCGTCGTAGACCAGGTGCTCGTAGACCTCGTCGCTGATCACATAGATGTCACGATCGCGGATCAACGCCGCCAGTTGGTCCAGCTCCGCACGGTTGATCAGTGCGCCGCTGGGATTGTGCGGAGTGTTGAGGATGATCATCCGCGTACGCGGACTCAGTGCCTGGGCGAGCTTCTGGAAATCGATGCTGAAGTCATCCAACCCCAGTTGCACATGAACGCAACGGCCACCGGCCAGCTCAACCGAAGGCTCGTAACTGTCATAGGCCGGGTCAAACACGATGACCTCGTCACCGCTGTGGATAACGGCCTGGATGGCGCAGAAAATCGCCTCGGTCGCGCCGGGCGTCACGGTCACTTCGCTGTCCACATCGACGCTGACGCCATAGCTGCGGGCGATTTTCGCCGCGATCTGCTGACGCAGTACCGGCAGGCCGGTCATTGGCGAGTATTGGTTGTGGCCATTGGCAATATGCCGGCCGACCGCATCGCACAGGGCTTGCGGTGCAGCAAAATCGGGAAAGCCCTGGGACAGGTTGAGCGCCCCGGTTTGCGCCGCGAGCTGAGACATCTGCGTGAAGATGGTGATGCCGACATTCGGCAGCTTACTGGTGATCATCGAGGATTCCCTGCTCTACACCCGGCTCTAACGGCGGCGCGGGAGAGTCCGAGGATAGCCCAAACGGCGTCCATAAAAAAAGGGCGCCAAAAGCGCCCTTCTTCTCGTCCTACCCTGTGGGAGCGAGCCTGCTCGCGAAGGCGGTGTGTCAGTCGCGATAAACGTTGACTGACAGATTGCATTCGCGAGCAGGCTCGCTCCCACATGAGTGAGGCCAAGCCTTAGATCAGCGCTTGTCGCGGCGCTTCTTGTCGGCTTTCTTGTGGTGCGACATCAAGCGACGCTTCTTGTTGACCTGGCGGTCGGTAAGCGAGTTCTTGTTGCCTTCGTACGGGTTCTCGCCGCCCTTGAACTCGATGCGGATCGGCGTACCGACCAGCTTCAAGACACGGCGGTAAGTGTTTTCCAGGTAACGCACGTAGGACTTCGGCACCTTCTCGATCTGGTTACCGTGGATCACGATGATCGGCGGGTTCGCACCACCCAGGTGAGCGTAACGCAGCTTGATCCGGCGGTTGTTGACCATCGGCGGTGCGTGCTCGCCAACTGCGTCTTCCAGGATCTGGGTCAGGCGGTTGGTCGGCCAGCGGGTGACCGCGGACTTGAACGAGTTCTGCACCGAGGCGTAGAGGTTGCCCACACCGGTGCCGTGCAGCGCCGAGATGAAGTGGATGTCGGCGTAGTCAACGAAGAACAGTCGACGCTGCAGCTCGACCTTCACGAAGTCGCGCTCGCTCGGCGTCATGCCGTCCCACTTGTTGATCGCGATGACCAGCGCACGACCCGACTCGATGGCGAAGCCCAGCAGGTTGAGGTCGTGGTCCACCACGCCTTCGCGGGCGTCCATCACGAAGATCACCACGTTGGCGTCTTTGATCGCTTGCAGGGTTTTGACCACGGAGAACTTTTCGACTTCTTCGTGGATCTTGCCGCGCTTGCGCACACCGGCGGTGTCGATCAGCGTGTACTTCTCGTCGTTACGTTCGAACGGGATGTAGATACTGTCGCGGGTGGTGCCGGGTTGGTCATAGACGATCACCCGGTCTTCACCGAGCATGCGGTTGACCAGGGTCGACTTGCCGACGTTCGGGCGACCGATGATCGCGATCTTGATCCCGTCTTTTTCGCTCGGGCCAGGAATGCGCTTGGCTTCCTCGCCTTCGGCAACGTCCTCTTCCTCGCCTTCTTCCGGCTCGTCTTCGTCTTTCGGGAAGTCGCCCAAGGCGATTTCCAGCAGCTGGGTGATGCCTCGGCCGTGAGCACCGGCGATCGGGATCGCGTGGCCCATACCCAGTGGGGCGAATTCGGCGCGGGCCATTTCCGGGTCGATGTTGTCGACCTTGTTGGCGACCACGTGGGAACGCTTGTTACGTTTGCGCAAATGCTCGGCGATCATCTGGTCGGCGGCGGTGAAACCGGCCTTGGCATCTACCAGGAATAGAACGACATCCGCTTCTTCAATGGCCAGCAGCGACTGCTCGGCCATTTTTTCGTCCATACCATGCTCGTCACCGGAGATACCGCCGGTGTCGACCAGAATGTAGGAACGCCCTTGCCACTTGGCCTCACCGTACTGGCGATCACGGGTCAGACCGGACAAGTCGCCGACGATAGCGTCGCGAGTCCTGGTCAGGCGGTTGAACAAGGTGGACTTGCCGACGTTCGGTCGGCCCACCAGGGCGATTACGGGAACCATGCGGCTCTCCACTTCGTTTATTTCAGAAAATACAAAAGCCGCTGCGAGGGCAGCGGCTGGTGCTCGGGGCAACACTGTGCGCTTGTCTGTGGGAGCGAGCCTGCTCCAGGCGGCCCGACGAAAAACGCCGGAGCACCGCGTTTATTCAGGTCGCCAACGTCATCGTTAACGTCCATCGCGAGCAGGCTCGCTCCCACATTCATACCCGCAAGTGAAGCAGCCAGGGGTGGTTAACCCCAAGCATAGTTCTTACTTAATGGTCAGGGCTTCCAGTTTGCCGCTGTTGCCATATACATAAATCGTGTCACCCACCACCAGCGGACGGGCACGCAGGCCGTCGCTGTCGATGCGCTCACGGCCGACGAATCGACCGTCCACCTGACTCAACAGGTGCAGGTAACCTTCCAGGTCACCGACTGCAACATAACTGGAGAACACTTCCGGAGCCGACAGTTGGCGGCGAGCCAGCGAATCGTTGCTCCACAAGGCTGTGGTGGAACGCTCGTCGACGCCTTCAACCGTGCCCGAAGACAGGCTCACATAGACGCTGCCAAAACCCTGGGCGACACCGGCATAGCTGGAAGCATCACGCTGCCAGAGCTGCCGACCGCTTTGCAGGTCCAGTGCCGCAACGCGACCCTGGTAGCTGGCGACATAAATCGTCTCACCGGACAACAGCAAGCCGCCGTCGATGTCGACAACACGCTCCAGTTCCGAACGACCTTGCGGGATCGCTACACGCTGTTCCCACACCGGCACGCCGTTGGAAATGTCGAGCGCGACCACTTTACCGGTCGAAAAGCCAGCCACCGCGAGGCGGTTGGTGACGATCGGTGCGCTGGTACCGCGCAGGGTCAGTACCGCAGGCGTGCTGTCATACAGCCAGCGCTGGTTGCCGGTGGCGGCATCCAGACCGATCAAACGGTCGTCCTGGGTCTGGACCACGACCACATCGCCATTGTTGGCCGGCGGTGCGAGGACTTCACTGGACACGCGCGCGCGCCATTTCTCTTCGCCGTTGATGGCGTCCAGGGCAACGATTTCACCCTTGATCGTACCCACCGTCAGCAGACCGTAACCCACGCCAACAGCGCCGGAAACAGGCAGTTCGAGATCTTTTTTCCATTTGACGTCGCCGTTGCTGCGATCCAGCGCCATCACCACACCGGTGACATCGGCGGCATAGATGGTATCGCCATCGATGGCCGGAACCAGCATGTTGTAGGTTTCGCCCTGACCGTCACCGATCGAACGACTCCACTGCTTCTGCAGGACCACTTCTTCCTTGAAGTCGGTCAATTCGGCCGGTGGCAATTCTTTCTTGCTGTTGCTGCTGCAACCCGCGGCCAAAATGGCCAGGGCCAGCAATGCTGCATGCTTCCAACGAATCACGTCACGCATCCCCTTTGGCCAGGTCGTCCAGCTTGATTTGCAGGCCACCGACCGCCGCTTCATCCGACAGTGCCGCCTTGGCTTTTTGATACGCCGCGTGCGCTTCGTCGGTACGACCCAACTGCACCAGCAGGTCGCCCTTGAGTTCTTCACGAGTGGCCAGGAAGGCCTTGTCGGCATCGCCTTCCAGCAGCTTCAGGGCTTCATCGACCTTGTCCTGCGCGGCCAGCACCTGCGCCAGGCGCTGACGGGCGATTTCGCCCAGTGCCGGGTTGGCCGGCTTGGCGACGATGGCCTTGAGCTCGTTGGCTGCGTCATCGAGCTTGCCACTGTCGACCGCGACTTTCGCCACGAACAGGCTGCCGTATTGCGCATAGGCGCTGCCGCCGAACTCGCTGTTGAGCTTGCCGGCCAGGTCCGAGACACGCGCCGCATCCGGCTTGCCGTCAGGCGTCAGCGTGGTTTCGAGCAATTGCTGATAGAGCATCGAGGCACCTTGCGACTGGTTGCTCTGATACTTCTGGAACGCCTGCCAACCGAACACGATGACCAGCGCCAACAGGCCGCCAGTCACCAGGGGCTTGCCGTTGCGTGACCACCATTCCTTAAAATCCGCCAGCTGTTCGTCTTCGGTACTCGACACCCCAATACTCCTTAATCGCTAATTCGGCTGTTATGACAGCTTCAACCCTGCACGACGCAGGTGGCCAGGTGTGCAGCAAGCGCATCCCAGGCAATGCTTTGTTGTTCGCCCTGGCCACGCAGGGGTTTGAAACCTACCACTTGCTGGGCCATCTCGTCGTCGCCGAGGATCAGTGCGAACAGCGCACCGCTCTTGTCGGCCTTCTTGAACTGGCTCTTGAAGCTGCCAGCGCCGGCATTGACTTGCAGGCGCAGGTTGGGCAACTGGTCGCGCACGCGCTCGGCCAGGGCCAGGCCTGCCAGCTCGGCGGCTTCACCGAAGGCACAGAGGTAGACGTCGACCTGACGGGAGATTTCTTCCGGGATTTGCTCCAGGGTTTCGAGCAGCAATACCAGGCGCTCGATACCCATGGCGAAACCGACGCCGGCAGTAGGCTTGCCGCCCATCTGCTCGACCAGGCCGTCGTAACGACCACCGGCACACACGGTGCCCTGGGCGCCAAGTTTGTCGGTGACCCATTCGAAAACGGTCTTGCTGTAGTAGTCCAGCCCGCGAACCAGCTTCGGGTTGATCACATAGGGAATACCGGCGGCATCCAGGCGAGCCTTGAGGCCCTCGAAGTGCACCCGGGATTCTTCGTCGAGGTAGTCAGCCATTTTCGGCGCATCGACCAGAATCGCCTGTGTATCGGCATTCTTGGTGTCCAGGACCCGCAGCGGGTTGGTTTTCAGGCGGCGCTGGCTGTCTTCGTCCAGCTTGTCCAGGTGACCGGACAGGAACTCGACCAGCGCTTCGCGATAGCGGCCCCGGGACTCGCTGGTGCCCAGGCTGTTGAGTTCGAGCTTGACCGCATCGCGGATGCCCAGCTCGCCCCACAGGCGCCAGGTCAGCACGATCAGTTCGGCGTCGATGTCCGGACCGTCGAGGTTGAACACCTCGACACCGATCTGGTGGAACTGGCGATAGCGGCCTTTCTGTGGGCGCTCGTGGCGGAACATCGGACCGATGTACCAAAGCTTCTGCACCTGGCCACCGCCGGTGATGCCGTGCTCGAGCACCGCGCGCACGCAGGCTGCCGTGCCTTCGGGACGCAGGGTCAGGGAGTCGCCGTTACGGTCGTCGAAGGTGTACATCTCTTTTTCGACGATGTCGGTCACTTCACCGATGGAGCGCTTGAACAGCTCGGTGAACTCGACGATCGGCATGCGGATCTGCTTGTAACCGTAGTTATCCAGCAGGCGCGAAACGGTGCCTTCGAAATGACGCCACAGGGGGGTCTGTTCGGGCAGGATGTCGTTCATGCCACGAATGGCTTGCAGAGACTTGCTCACATTAAATCCTTAAATTCGTTCGGCGCTTCGGTCGGGCTCAGCCGCGCGCAATGACTGCAGCGTCAGCTTCGACCTTCTCGGCCGCTTTCTCGCGGATCAAGCGTTCCAGCTCGTCCACCAGATTGTCATTCGTCAGTTTCTGCGACGGCTTGCCGTCGATGTAAATCAGGTTTGGCGTGCCGCCGGTCAAGCCGATATGGGCTTCCTTGGCTTCGCCCGGCCCGTTGACCACGCAACCGATGACCGCGACGTCCAGCGGTACCAGCAGGTCTTCGAGGCGCCCTTCCAGCTCGTTCATGGTCTTGACCACATCGAAGTTCTGCCGCGAGCAACTCGGGCAGGCGATGAAGTTGATGCCACGGGAACGCAGATGCAGGGACTTGAGAATGTCGTAGCCGACTTTCACTTCCTCGACCGGATCAGCCGCCAACGAGATGCGAATGGTATCGCCAATCCCTTCGGCGAGCAGCATACCGAGGCCCACGGCAGATTTCACCGTGCCTGAACGCAAACCACCGGCTTCGGTGATCCCCAGGTGCAGCGGCTGGACGATTTCCTTGGCCAGCAAGCGGTAGGCTTCGACGGCCATGAACACGTCGGAGGCTTTCACGCTGACCTTGAAGTCCTGGAAGTTCAGGCGCTCAAGGTGTTCGACGTGGCGCAACGCAGACTCGACCAGCGCGGCAGGCGTCGGCTCGCCGTATTTTTTCTGCAGGTCTTTTTCCAGGGAGCCGGCGTTCACCCCGATACGGATCGGAATGCCACGATCGCGAGCGGCATCGACCACCGCGCGCACGCGGTCTTCGCGACCGATGTTGCCCGGGTTGATGCGCAGGCAGTCAACGCCAAGTTCGGCCACGCGCAAGGCGATGCGGTAGTCGAAGTGAATGTCGGCGACCAAGGGCACCTTGACCAGTTGCTTGATCTTGCCGAAGGCCTCGGCGGCGTCCATGTCCGGCACGGACACCCGCACGATATCGACACCCGCGGCTTCCAGGCGATTGATTTGCGCAACGGTCGCAGCGACGTCGTTGGTGTCGCTGTTGGTCATGCTTTGCACAGCGATGGGCGCATCGCCGCCAACAGGTACATTACCGACCCAGATCTTGCGCGATTCGCGACGTTTGATTGGAGATTCGCCGTGCATGACTTATTGACCCAACTTCAGGCGAGCAGTCTCGCCACTGGTGAACGGAGCGACATTGACCGCCTGACCGTTGTAGCTGACCTGCGCGCCGCGGGCATAGCCCAGGCGTACGGAAAACGGCGGCTTGCCATTGAGGGAAACGCTTTCGCCTTTACGCTTCAGGCCGCTCAACAGCACCTTGCCGTTGCCATCGGTCACCTGGGTCCAGCAGTCGGCGGTGAACTGCAGTTGGACCTGGCCCTGACCTGCCACAGCAGGCGCTGCTGGCGCCGGTGCCGCAGCGGTTGGCGCTGCAACACTTGGAGCAACCGGTGCAGTCACCGTCGGCGCTGCAACAGCTGGAGCAGCAGGAACAGCCGGGGCTGGCGTCACAGGCGTGGCGGCGGTCGGTGCGGCGGCGGTCGGTGCAACGGGGGCCGGCGCTGGTGTTTCAGCCGGAGCCGGGGTCGCGGAGTCGGCTTGGGGCAATGCCAGGGCTGTTGCGTTTTGCGCCTCACCCTCGGCCACCGCCTGGTCTTCCGGCTCATCCAGCGGATGAATCTGGGTGGTGCCGTCGGCACCTTCGACTTCCACGTGTTCCGGGGCAAGGCTGATCAGGTCCTTGGTGCGCAGCGAGGTCTGGTCCTGCCACCAGACAAAACCACCACCTACCACAGCCACCAGCAACAACAGGCTGACAATGCGCAGGATGGTGTGGGACACGCGCACTGGCTCTTCGATACGGCCCAGGCTGTGAACGCTGCTGCCCTTGGAGTCGGTACCGGTGGATTGGTCGAACTGCTGGACCAGGACGGCCTGGTCCATGCCGAGCAATTTGGCATAGGCGCGGATATAGCCGCGGGCGAAGGTATGCCCTGGCAGCTTGTCGAAATCGCCGGCTTCCAGATTGCTCAGGGAATTGACGGTAAGGTTGAGCTTAAGGGCCACTTCGGCCAGCGACCAGCCATTGCTTTCGCGGGCCTGGCGCAAGGTCTCACCGGGGTTAACGCGATTCGCTGCTACAACTTCGGGATGCGCCGCTTTCATCATTGCTCCGACAGGTATTGCTGATATTCCGATGTACCGGGATAAAGTCGTTTTAATTGCAGGCCCGCACTGGCGGCCTTGTCACGATCATCAAACACTTTTGCCAGGCGAATGCCGAGCAATAGACTACGTGCATTTTGCTCGGCAAGCAGGCTAAAACGGTCGTAAAAGTCACGCGCGGGCACATAATGCCTGTCTTCGTAAGACAACTCAGCCATTTCCAGCAATGCCCGAGGCTGTTGTCGATTCAAACGCAGGGCTTTTTCCAGTTGCTGCTGGGCCAACTCGCGCTGGCCGAGCATCGAAGCCGTCATGCCCAGGTTCTCGAACACGCGCGAACGCTCAGGATACAGGGTATCGGCGGCGGCCTGTTCGAAACGCTCGTAGGCTTCCTTGTAACGTTTCTGCTCGTAGAGAAAGCTGCCGTAGTTGTTGAGGATTCGCGCATCGGCGGGACGGGAAGACAGCGCCGTGCGAAAATGCTGGTCAGCCAGTTCCGGCTCCATTTCGGCCTGGAACACCAACCCCAGCGCAGCATTGGCGTCCGGGTCTGCGGTGTCCAGCTCCAGCGCCTTCTTCAGGGGCACTTTTGCGCGCTCGGTCATGCCTTGTTGCAAATAACCGATGCCCAGCTGCACATACGCCTCACGCGCCTCGCCACGGCCTTTGCTGGTCTTCATCGGGTTGTAGTCGCCCGAAAGCACACAGCCAGCGCACAGGCTGGCCATTAGCAAAAGCAGCGCAAAGCGCAGGGACATGGAGATCCTCTCTTGATTACTTCGCAGCGTTCGACGCCATATCGTTGTCGGCGCTCAGTTCACGCACGGCGATATAACGTTCGCTGCGACGGGTGCGATCCAGCACCTGCCCTACCAATTGACCACAGGCCGCGTCGATGTCTTCACCACGGGTGGTGCGGACAGTGACGTTGAAACCGGCATGATGAAGCTGATCCTGGAACCGACGAATGGCATTGTTGCTAGGCCGCTCGTAACCGGAGTGCGGGAACGGGTTGAACGGGATCAGGTTGATCTTGCACGGGATGTTCTTGAGCAGCTCGATCATTTCAACGGCGTGCTCGACCTTGTCGTTCACGTCCTTGAGCAAGGTGTACTCGATGGTCAGCACGCGCTTTTCGCCCAGGGACGACATGTAGCGCTGGCACGACTCGAGAAGCATCTTAAGCGGATACTTCTTGTTGATCGGCACCAATTGGTTACGCAATGCGTCATTCGGTGCGTGCAGTGACAACGCCAGGGAGACGTCGATGTGCTTGGACAGCTCATCGATCATCGGCACCACGCCGGAGGTCGACAGGGTCACGCGGCGCTTGGAAATGCCGTAGCCCAGGTCGTCCATCATCAGGTGCATGGCCGCGATGACGTTGTCGAAGTTCAGCAGCGGCTCACCCATGCCCATCATCACCACGTTGGTGATTGCACGGTCGACGGTTGCCGGGACGCTGCCAAAGGATTTGTTGGCAATCCACACCTGGCCGATGACTTCGGCGGCGGTGAGGTTGCTATTGAAGCCTTGCTTGCCGGTGGAGCAGAAACTGCAATCCAGGGCACAGCCTGCCTGGGACGAAACGCACAAGGTGCCGCGTTTGCCCTGGGGAATGTACACGGTCTCGACGCAGCTGCCGGACGCCACGCGCACCACCCACTTGCGGGTGCCGTCGCTGGAGATGTCCTCGCTGACCACTTCCGGACCGCGAACTTCAGCAACGGCCTTGAGCTTCTCGCGCAGGGCCTTGCTGACGTTCGTCATGGCGTCGAAATCATCGACGCCAAAGTGGTGAATCCATTTCATTACCTGACCGGCACGGAAACGCTTCTCCCCGATTGAGTCGAAGAATTTTTCCATTTCCTGTTGAGTCAGACCCAGCAGGTTGGTTTTTACAGTCGATGTAGTCATGGATTCACCTTCACTCTTAAGCCAATGCTTAGCGAGTGGTTACTTCAGTAGCTGCGAAGAAGTATGCGATTTCGCGAGCGGCAGCGGCTTCGGAGTCCGAACCGTGTACGGCGTTGGCGTCGATCGATTCAGCGAAGTCAGCACGGATGGTGCCGGCAGCAGCTTCTTTAGGGTTGGTAGCGCCCATCAGCTCACGGTTGCGAGCGATGGCGTTTTCGCCTTCCAGAACCTGAACGACAACCGGGCCGGAGGTCATGAACGCTACCAGGTCACCGAAGAAACCGCGCTCGCTGTGCTCAGCGTAGAAGCCTTCGGCTTCGGCTTTGGACAGTTGCTTCATTTTCGAAGCTACAACGCGCAGGCCAGCGTCTTCGAAACGGGAAACGATCTTGCCGATCACGTTTTTAGCAACGGCGTCAGGCTTGATGATGGAGAAAGTACGTTGAACAGCCATGGTGTAACTCCAGAAACGGTAATTTGCGAAAAATTAAACCCGCGAATTATACGCGGGTTCTTGGGTATTGCCTAACTGTGTACAGGTCGCCAGCTCTGTAGGAGCTGCCGAAGGCTGCGATCCTTTGATCCTGGCCTTTCGCTTGAGATTCAAGTGGCACCGGAAAGATCGCAGCCTCGCTTCGCGAGTCAGCTCCTACAAGCGTTCTTCGATCCAGTGGGCCTGAATGGCCTCCAGGATCTTTTCGCCACAATGCTCAGGCTTGTCGTCGAATTTGGGCAATTCCATCACCCATTTGCGCAGATCGACGAAGTTGACCGACATAGGGTCCACTTCAGGCTTGCTTTCTTCCAGCTGGATTGCGATTTCCAGCACATCAGTCCACTTGAGACTCATGACAATTCCTTGAATCAGTGCGGCGCTTCGGCTGCGTGGTTGAGCGAGTATTTCGGAATTTCGACAGTCAGGTCTTCGGTGCCGACCTTGGCCTGACAGCCCAGGCGCGACTCACGCTCCAGCCCCCAAGCCTTGTCGAGGTAGTCCTCCTCCAGCTCATCAGCCTCTTCCAGCGAATCGAAACCCTCGCGGATGATGCAGTGGCAGGTGGTGCAGGCGCAGACGCCGCCACAGGCACTTTCCATCTCGATATGGTGTTCGTGAGCCAGCTCGAGGATGGAAATACCCGGCTCAGCCTCGACGACCATGCCTTCAGGGCAAAACTTTTCATGTGGCAGAAAAATGACCTGCGGCATCGTTATTCCTCAATCTCATTCAGGTTGCGCCCCGCCAGCGCGGCTTTCACCGTCGAGTCCAGGCGGCGGGCAGCAAAGGCGTCGGTCACTTGCGACAGACGCTTGGTCTGCTGCTCGATGGCGTAGCCATCGGTACCTTTCATCAGCTCGGTCAGTTCCTGCACTTGCAGTTCGATGACCATGCGCTCGTCGGCGTCCAGCAAGCGCTCGCCGTCAGCTTCCAGGGCGGCCTGTACCGCTTCGATCAGGCGCTGGGCATCGACCTGCTGCTCACGCAGAACGCGGGCAACCTTGTCGTCGTTGGCGTGCTGGAACGAATCCTTGAGCATCTTGGCGATTTCGCCGTCGGTCAGGCCGTAGGACGGTTTGACCTGGATGCTGGCCTCGACGCCTGAACCCAGTTCGCGGGCGGAAACACTGAGCAAGCCATCGGCATCGACCTGGAAGGTCACGCGAATCTTCGCCGCGCCGGCCACCATCGCCGGAATACCGCGCAATTCGAAGCGCGCCAGGGAGCGGCAGTCGCTGATCAGCTCGCGCTCGCCCTGCAACACGTGGATCGCCATGGCCGACTGGCCATCTTTGTAAGTGGTGAAGTCCTGCGCCCGAGCGACGGGGATGGTGGTGTTGCGTGGAATCACCTTCTCCATCAGGCCGCCCATGGTTTCCAGGCCCAGGGACAATGGAATCACGTCCAGCAGCAGCAATTCATCGCCATCGCGCTTGTTGCCGGCCAGGGTATCGGCCTGGATCGCGGCACCGATGGCCACCACTTGATCCGGGTCGATTTCAGTCAATGGCTGGCGACCGAAGGCTTCGGCGACGGCTTCGCGGACGCGAGGCACGCGAGTCGAGCCGCCGACCATGACCACCGCATGCACGTCTTCCAGCTCCACACCGGAATCACGCACCGCGCGGCGACAGGCTTTCAGGCTGCGCGCGACCATCGGCTCGATCAAGGCATCGAAGGCTTCGCGGGTCAGCTCGGCTTTCCAGTCGCCATGAGCCACTTCGACCGACGAGGCGTTGGTCAGGGCCTCCTTGGCGGCGCAAGCCGTTTGCAGCAGCTGACGCTGCGCACCCGGATCGAGATTGGCGGACAGACCGGCGCTCTCGATGATCCAGCCAGCAATTGCGTGGTCGAAGTCATCACCGCCCAGGGCGCTGTCGCCGCCGGTAGCCAGGACTTCGAACACACCGCCGGTCAGGCGCAGAATCGAAATATCGAAGGTGCCGCCGCCCAGGTCATAGATGGCAACCAGGCCTTCGGCGTGCTGGTCCAGACCGTAAGCCACTGCCGCAGCGGTCGGCTCGTTGAGCAAACGCAGCACATTCAGGCCGGCCAGTTTGGCCGCATCCTTGGTGGCTTGACGCTGGGCATCGTCGAAATAGGCAGGAACAGTGATGACCGCACCTACCAGCTCGCCGCCCAAAGTGGCTTCGGCACGCTGGCGCAAGACCTTGAGGATGTCCGCCGAGACCTCGACCGGGCTTTTCGGCCCCTGGATCGTCTCGATGAACGGCATGTGCGACTCGCCACCGACAAAGCGGTACGGCAACTGATCACCCAATTGCTTGACGTCGGACAGACCACGACCCATCAAGCGCTTGACCGACAGCACGGTGTTCAAGGGATCGGTGGCGGCAGCCAGCTTGGCGGATTCGCCAACCTCGACGCGATCGGCGTGATAGCGCACGGCAGACGGCAGGATGACCTGCCCTTGCGCATCAGCCAGCGGCTCGGAAAGACCACTGCGCAACGCAGCGACCAGCGAATTGGTAGTGCCCAAGTCGATCCCCACAGCCAGGCGACGCTGGTGCGGTTGAGGACTTTGGCCGGGTTCGGCGATCTGCAGTAGGGCCATCGTTATCAGGACTTATCTGTATATCAGGCGTGCGACCGGAGCGGCACTGGGTTAATCGTCGAGGCGCTCTTCCAGCTGGCGCACTTCGTAGGTGAGCTTGTCGAGGAACTGCATGCGCCGCATCAGGCGTTCGGCCTGTTCACGTTGCGCTGCATCATTCCAGCAAGCTGCGAAACTGTCGTTCAGTTTTTCCTGGGCCACTTTCAGGCGGCGCTTGAAGACGGCAACGCCATTGAGGTCGGCGCTGTCCTGCAGGTCTTCGAGCTCTTCGCGCAACTCCATCTGTTGCAGAAGAAACTCCGGATCATGCACCGTAACCTCCAGCGGCAGCTCGCCACCATTCAAGGCGAGCAGGTAACGCGCGCGCTTGGGTGGACTCTTGAGCGTCTGGTAGGCCTCGTTGAGGCTCGCGGATTGCTCTAACGCCAGCCGCTGCTCCCGCTCGGAAGCGTCGGCAAAGCGGTCTGGATGAACACTGCGCGCCAACTCTCGGTAGCGCGTAGCCAGCTGGTCGAGATCCAGGTTGAAGCTCGGTTGCAGCTCGAATAAAGCGAAATGACAAGGAGTTCCCACGACAAGCCTCAGATGTTGAAGCTTTCGCCGCAGCCACATTCACCGCGCACGTTGGGGTTGTTGAACTTGAAGCCTTCGTTCAACCCTTCCTTGACGAAATCGAGCTCGGTGCCGTCCAGGTAGGCCAGGCTTTTCGGGTCGATGATCACTTTCTCGCCGTGACTCTCGAACACCTGGTCCTCTGCAACCACCTCGTCGACAAACTCCAGCACGTAGGCAAGGCCGGAGCAGCCCGTGGTGCGAACACCCAGGCGAATCCCCTCACCTTTGCCGCGCCCGTCAAGGGAGCGTCGCACGTGTCGAGCAGCCGCTTCTGTCATGCTGATAGCCATCGGTGACTCCTTACTCGTCGCCAAAAACTGAAAGTCAGATCAAGCCTTTCTTCTGCTTGTAATCGCGAACGGCCGCCTTGATGGCGTCTTCGGCGAGTACCGAGCAGTGAATTTTGACTGGCGGCAGGGCCAGCTCTTCAGCCAGCTGGGTGTTCTTGATGGTTTCCGCTTCGTCCAGGGTCTTGCCCTTCATCCACTCGGTGGCGAGGGAGCTGGAAGCGATAGCCGAACCGCAGCCGTAGGTCTTGAACTTGGCATCTTCGATGATGCCGGCGTCGTTGACCTTGATCTGCAGGCGCATCACGTCGCCGCACGCCGGAGCGCCGACCATGCCGGTGCCGACATCAGGATCTTCCGCGTCCATCTTGCCGACGTTGCGCGGGTTTTCGTAGTGGTCGATGACCTTTTCGCTGTAAGCCATGATTCTCAATCCTCACTCATCAGGGCCGCTCTTGAGACCCTGTAGCTGCGCTTGCGTCAGTCGCCGCGTCGCTACAGGAGCTGTATCTGGCGGCTTCTTTATTTAGTGTGCCGCCCACTCGATCTTCGAGATATCGACGCCGTCTTTGTACATGTCCCACAGCGGCGACAAAGCGCGCAGCTTGGTAACGGCCTCGCAGACTTTCTGCGCGGCATAATCGATTTCTTCTTCGGTGGTGAAACGGCCGAAGGTGAAGCGGATCGAGCTGTGTGCCAGCTCGTCGTTGCGGCCCAGGGCGCGCAGTACGTACGAAGGCTCAAGGGACGCCGAGGTGCAGGCCGAACCGGACGAAACCGCCAGGTCCTTGAGCGCCATGATCAGCGACTCGCCTTCAACGTAGTTGAAGCTCAGGTTCAGGTTGTGCGGGACGCGGGCGGTCATGCTGCCGTTGACGTACAGCTCTTCCAGGTGCTCGACCTGCTTGTAGAAACGGTCGCTCAAGGCCTTGATACGCACGTTCTCGGCAGCCATGTCTTCCTTGGCTACCCGGAAAGCTTCGCCCATGCCGACGATCTGGTGGGTCGCCAGGGTGCCCGAACGCATGCCGCGCTCGTGACCGCCGCCGTGCATGGTCGCTTCGATACGTACGCGCGGCTTGCGGCTGACGTACAGCGCGCCGATGCCTTTAGGACCGTAGGTCTTGTGGGCGGAGAACGACATCATGTCGACTTTCAGCTTCTGCAGGTCGATTTCGACCTTGCCAGTGGACTGGGCGGCGTCGACGTGGAACAGGATGCCCTTGGAACGGGTCAGCTCGCCGATGGCCGCGATGTCGTTGATGGTGCCGATTTCGTTGTTCACGTGCATGACCGAAACCAGGATGGTGTCGTCGCGCAGTTCGGCTTCGATCATCTCAGGCGTGACCAGGCCGTCGGTGCGAGGCTCGATGTAGGTCACTTCGAAACCTTCACGCTCCAGTTGGCGCATGGTGTCCAGGACAGCCTTGTGCTCGATCTTGGTGGTGATCAGGTGCTTGCCTTTGGTGGCATAGAAATGTGCCGCACCCTTGATTGCCAGGTTGTCGGATTCGGTGGCACCGGAGGTCCAGACGATTTCGCGCGGGTCGGCGTTGACCAGGTCGGCCACCTGACGACGGGCGTTTTCGACGGACTCTTCGGCTTTCCAGCCAAACACGTGGGAACGGGAAGCCGGGTTACCGAAGTTTCCGTCGACCAGCAGGCATTCACTCATCTTTTGCGCGACACGCGGATCAACCGGGGTAGTCGCAGAGTAATCAAGGTAAATCGGCAATTTCATGGACTATCTCCTAAATCAGGCTGGCTGGCGTGCCGCTAGCTCTCTGGCTGTCATTCGACGGCGGACGCTTCAATCTTGTCCAGGCGTGGCGCCTTGCTGTTGCAACGGCGTTGATCCTGACGCTGGGCTACTTCTTGCACCTCACGGCGAGTCACAAGGTCAGCCAAGCTGATACCGCTCAGAAATTCGTGAATCTGCAGGCTCAGATCGCACCACAAGTGGTGGGTCAGGCAGGTGTCGCCTTGATGGCAATCACCCTGGCCCTGGCATTTGGTTGCATCGACCGATTCGTTCACAGCATCGATCACCTGGGCGACCTGGATACCTTGCATGTCGCGTGACAGCTGGTAACCGCCGCCTGGACCACGGACGCTGGACACCAGATTGCTACGGCGCAATTTGGCAAACAGCTGCTCGAGGTAGGACAGGGAGATGCCTTGGCGCTCGGAGATATCGGCCAGGGACACGGGCCCGTGCTGCGCGTGCAACGCCAGGTCGAGCATGGCGGTCACGGCGTATCGGCCTTTTGTAGTCAGTCGCATGGACAATTACCACGGAGTTCGGAATGAGGCGAGTATGCAATTCCCGAGTATTTAAGTCAACTATAAGACCTAGTACTTTAGTCAGGTTTACCCGCAAAAGAGCGGCCGCATCATATCAGGATCTGCGACTTAATGGCACACCGCTTAGCGCGGTGCCATTGTCTAAATGCGACCTGTAGGAGCTGCCGCAGGCTGCGATCTTTTGATTTTGCTTATATAAGACAAGATCAAAAGATCGCAGCCTGCGGCAGCTCCTACAGGGGGGGGGATTCAGCCGGCCTGGCTTTGGTCCTTGTCCTTCACACAGGCGAAGTCTTCTTCGCGCAGCTCGGGCAGGTCCTTGGCACAGTAATTACTGCCCAGGTCCTTCAATGCCCCACACATCCCCTCCAGACGGCCATCGACCGCCTGCAGGTGGTCGAGCAATTGGTTGATGGCGCGTGCCACCGGGTCCGGCATATCTTCAGTCACGCCGTAGGCATCGAAGCCGATTTTCTCGGCCATGGCCTTGCGCTTGGCATCCAGCTCCTGGTCCGGCTTGACGATGATCCGCCCCGGAATGCCCACCACCGTGGCACCCGGCGGCACTTCCTTGGTGACCACGGCGTTGGAGCCGACTTTGGCACCCGCCCCCACAGTGAACGGGCCAAGCACCTTGGCACCGGCACCGACCACCACACCATCACCCAGCGTCGGGTGGCGTTTGCCCTTGTTCCAACTGGTGCCGCCCAGGGTCACGCCCTGGTAGATGGTCACGTCATCGCCGATTTCGGCGGTTTCACCAATGACGATGCCCATGCCATGGTCAATGAAGAATCGCCGCCCGACCTTGGCCCCCGGGTGGATCTCGATCCCGGTCAGCCAGCGGCCGAAGTTCGACACCAGCCGCGCCAGCCATTTCAGGTCGGCGCGCCACAGCATCGCCGACAAACGGTGGATCCAGATGGCATGCATGCCGGGGTAGCAGGTCAGGACTTCAAAAGCGTTACGCGCCGCCGGGTCTCGATGGAAAACACTCTGGATATCTTCACGCAAACGCTCAAACATCATTAATCCTTCCGCTTAAGAAGCTCACCACGGGCCGCTTTCTGGGTTTCCGTGAGGATGCCACGCAAAATATTCATTTCCGCCCGGCTGACCGAGCTGCGTCCGTACAACCGGCGCAGGCGCGCCATCAAGTGCCGTGGCTTTTCCGGGTCGAGAAATTCGATGGCCACCAGGGTTTGTTCCAGGTGCTCATAGAACCGCTCCAGCTCATCCATGGTCGCCAGCTCAGCGCTTTTGACCGAAGCCACTTCCTCCTTCTCGACCTTGGTTGGCTGACCTTGGGCGGCCAGCCAGGCCATGCGCACTTCATAACTCAACACCTGCACCGCCGCCCCAAGGTTCAGAGAACTGAACTCAGGGTCTGATGGGATGTGCACGTGATAGTGACATCGCTGCAGCTCTTCGTTGGTCAGGCCGGAATCTTCCCGACCGAACACCAGGGCGATCTCGGCCCCCTGCCCGGCTTCCTCGACCACTTTGGTCCCGCATTCGCGCGGGTCCAGCAGCGGCCAGGGAATGCGCCGGTCGCGAGCACTGGTGCCCAGCACCAGATTGCAGCCGACCAAGGCATCTTCCAAGGTGGCGACGACTTGCGCCTTTTCAAGGATGTCACCGGCACCGGAAGCACGGGCATCGGCCTCGTGGTGCGGGAACAGGCGTGGTTCGACCAGCACCAGGCGCGACAGCCCCATGTTTTTCATGGCGCGCGCGGTCCCGCCGATATTGCCCGGATGGCTGGTATTGACCAGGACGACACGAATGTTTTGCAGCAAGGGAGGCGCTCTCGAACACATTATCGGGAGCAGAATCTTACAGCGCCCACTACCGTTAAGCCATGAAAGCGAACGTCGTCCTTCTCCTGTAGAAACTTTCTGATAGAATGCCCGGCTTTCTTTAACAACCTTAGGTGACACATCCATGCAGCCCATGCTGAATATCGCGCTGCGCGCCGCCCGCAGCGCCAGTGAATTGATCTTCCGCTCCATCGAGCGCCTGGATACCATCAAGGTCGACGAAAAAGACGCCAAGGATTACGTATCCGAGGTGGATCGCGCCGCCGAACAGAAAATCATCGACGCACTGCGCAAGGCGTACCCGAATCACTCGATCATGGGTGAAGAGACCGGCCTGCACGCCGGCACCGGCATCGAAGGCGAAGAGTACCTGTGGATCATCGATCCGCTGGACGGCACCACCAACTTCCTGCGCGGCATCCCTCACTTCGCTGTCAGCATCGCCTGCAAATACCGCGGTCGCCTGGAACACGCTGTGGTCCTGGACCCGGTTCGCCAGGAAGAATTCACCGCCAGCCGTGGTCGCGGCGCCCAACTGAACGGCCGTCGCCTGCGCGTCAGCGGTCGCACCAGCCTGGACGGCGCCCTGCTGGGTACCGGCTTCCCGTTCCGTGACGACCAGATGGACAACCTCGACAACTACCTGGGCATGTTCCGCGCCCTGGTCGGCCAGACCGCCGGCATCCGCCGCGCTGGCTCGGCGAGCCTGGACCTGGCCTACGTGGCCGCCGGTCGTTTCGACGCCTTCTGGGAGTCGGGCTTGTCCGAGTGGGACATGGCAGCAGGCGCCCTGTTGATCCAGGAAGCAGGCGGCCTGGTGAGCGACTTCACCGGCGGTCATGACTTCCTTGAAAAAGGCCACGTCGTAGCCGGCAACACCAAATGCTTCAAGGCAGTACTGACGGCCATCCAGCCGCACCTGCCAGCCTCGCTGAAGCGCTAAGCGTCCAAGCGACAGAAAAAGCACCCTACGGGGTGCTTTTTTTATGCCTGGAATTTGATCCCCCAAACACCACAAATCCAAATGTGGGAGCGGGCTTGCTCGCGAAGAAGCCGTGTCAGTCGATAAAGATGGCGACTGATACACCGCTTTCGCGAGCAAGCCCGCTCCCACAGGGGATGTGTGGTGGCGCACAAATAGCGTGCGCACAAAAAAGCACCCCGCAGGGTGCTTCTTTTTGAATCTGACTTCAGCGGATCAATGCGCCTGCTGATTCTCCGACAAGATCAACTTGCCCTCTTTATCCACAGGGATCTGGTTCCCTGGATCGCGATCCATCCGCACCTTGCCTTCCTTGCCATCGAGCGAATAACGCACGTCGTAACCCACGACCTTGTCGCTGATGTCATTTACCGTATTACAACGGGTCTGGGTCGTGGTGTAGGTGTCACGCTCTTGCATGCCCTCCTGCACCTTGTTACCGGCATAACCACCACCGACAGCGCCTGCAACCGTGGCAATCTTCTTGCCCGTGCCGCCGCCGATCTGGTTACCCAGCAAGCCACCTGCCAGCGCACCTACCACGGTACCGGCAATCTGGTGTTGATCTTTGACCGGCGCTTGCCGGGTGACCGCTACATCCTTGCACACTTCACGTGGAGTCTTGATTTGCGTCTTGACCGGCTCAACCGCGAGTACTTGCGCGTACTCAGGGCCATTATCCTTAACCAGGCTGTAGGTGGCCACAGCACCGCCGGCAGTTACACCGACAGCACCCAGTACAGCACCAACCAGCATCGACTTGTTCACATGAACCTCCTGAACATCACATGCGGAGCGCGTCTGCGCTTCTCCCAGCCTTGGAGTATAAAAAAAGGCGCGAGTTCAACTCGCGCCTTTTTGGACTACATCGCTGAAGGAATTGCCCTTCAAGGACGGTCGTCGACTTCCTTCTCGGTGTTGGCCGCAGGAATCAGGTCTTCGGAGCTTAGGTTCAGCCAGATCAGCACCACGTTGGCAATGTAGATCGACGAGTAAGTACCCGCCAATACACCGATGAACAGCGCGATGGAGAAGCCGAACAGGTTGTCGCCACCGAAGAACAGCAGGGCTGCGATCGCCAGCAAAGTGGAGATCGAGGTGGCCATGGTCCGCAGCAGGGTTTGCGTGGTCGAGATGTTGATGTTCTCGATCAGGCTGGCCTTGCGCAGTACCCGGAAGTTCTCACGAACCCGGTCGAATACCACGATGGTGTCGTTGAGCGAGTAACCGATGATCGCCAGTACCGCCGCCAGCACCGTCAGGTCGAAGGTGATCTGGAAGAACGACAGGATACCGATGGTCACGATCACGTCGTGGATCAGGGACACGATCGCCCCGACCGCGAACTTCCACTGGAAGCGGAACGCCAGGTAGATCAGGATGCCGCCCAGCGCCATCAGCATGCCGAGGCCGCCCTGGTCGCGCAGCTCTTCACCCACCTGCGGGCCGACGAACTCGACGCGCTTGACCGTCGCCGGGTTTTCGCCGCCGACCTTCTGCAAGGCCTCGGCCACCTGGTGACCCAGTTGTGGATCTTCACCCGGCATACGCACCAGCAGGTCGGTGGTTGCACCGAAGTTCTGCACGATGGCTTCGTGATAACCCGCGGTCACCAGCTGCTCACGCACCTTGGTGACGTCGGCCGGACGCTCGTAGGTCAGCTCGATGAGCGTACCGCCGGTGAAGTCCAGGCCCCAGTTCATGCCCTTGGTGGCGACGCTGAACAAGGCCAGCACGGTAAGGAACAATGTGACGCCGAACGCAACGTTGCGAACGCCCATGAAGTTGATTGTACGTAACATGGCAGCCCCTTAAATCCACAACTTCTTGAAGTCACGTCCGCCGAAGATCAGGTTGACCATCGCGCGGGTCACCATGATGGCCGTGAACATCGAGGTAAAGATCCCGAGGGACATGGTCACTGCGAAGCCCTTGACCGGCCCTGTGCCCATGGCAAACAGGATGCCGCCGACCAGCAAGGTGGTCAGGTTGGCGTCGAGAATCGCGGTGAATGCCCGGCCGAAGCCTTCGTTGATTGCGCGCTGCACGGTCATGCCCGCGGCGATCTCTTCACGAATCCGCGAGAAGATCAGCACGTTGGCGTCGACCGCCATACCCATGGTCAACACGATACCGGCGATGCCCGGCAGGGTCAGCGTGGCCCCCAGCAGCGACATCAAGGCCAGCAGCATCACCATGTTCACCGCCAGTGCGACGGTGGCAATGATGCCGAAGAAGCGGTAGATGGCGATGATGAACAGCGACACGAACAGCATGCCCCACAGCGACGCATCGATACCCTTGGTGATGTTGTCGGCACCCAGGCTCGGGCCAATGGTGCGCTCTTCAGCGAAGTACATCGGGGCGGCCAGGCCACCGGCACGCAGCAGCAGCGCCAGTTCGGACGACTCGCCCTGGCCATTCAGGCCGGTGATGCGGAATTGCGCGCCCAGCGGCGACTGGATGGTCGCCAGGCTGATGATCTTCTTCTCTTCCTTGAACGACTGCACCGCGACGTCTTTCTCGACACCGTTGACCACTTGCTTGGTGTAAGTGGTAACCGGACGCTGCTCGATGAAGATCACCGCCATGCTGCGACCGACGTTCGAACGGGTCGCACGGCTCATCAGCTCGCCACCGTGGCCATCCAGGCGGATGTTCACTTCTGGCGTACCGTGCTCGCCGAAACCAGCCTTGGCGTCGGTCACCTGGTCACCGGTGATGATCAGGCCACGCTCGATCAGCGCAGGAGGACGCTTGCCCTCACGGAACTCGAATTCCTCGGACGTGGCCTTCGAAGCGCCAGGCTCGGCGGCCAGGCGGAACTCAAGGTTGGCCGTCTTGCCGAGGATACGCTTGGCTTCGGCAGTGTCCTGCACGCCCGGCAGCTCAACCACGATGCGGTTGGCGCCCTGACGCTGGACGATCGGTTCGGCAACACCCAGCTCGTTGACGCGGTTACGGACCGTGGTCAAGTTCTGCTTGATGGAGTATTCACGGATTTCCGCCAGCTTGGCCGGGGTCATCGCCAGACGCAGCACCGGTTGGCCATTGAGGTCGGCCGGAACAATGTCGAAATCGTTGAAATTCTTGCGGATCAGGCTGCGGGCCTGTTCACGGCTGTCTTCATCGGAGAAGCCCAGCTGAATGGCGCCGTTGAGTTGCGGCAGGCTGCGATAGCGCAGTTTCTCTTTACGCAACAGGCTCTTTACATCGCCTTCGTACACTTTCAAGCGTGCATCCAGGGCTTTGTCCATATCCACTTCCAGCAGGAAGTGCACGCCACCGGACAAGTCCAGGCCCAGCTTCATCGGGTGCGCGCCCAGGCTGCGCAGCCATTGCGGGGTGGTTTGCGCCAGGTTCAGTGCAACGACGTAGTCATCACCCAATGCCTTGCGCACGACGTCTTTGGCCGGCAGCTGGTCTTCAGCCTTGGTCAGGCGAATCAAACCGCCCTTGCCGTTGGCAGCCAGGGTGGCAGCCTTGACGTTGATCCCGGATTCCTTGAGCGCAGCGCTCACACGGTCCAGATCAGCCTGATTGACCTGCAGCGCAGTGCTTGCACCGCTGACCTGAATGGCCGGGTCATCAGGATAAAGATTGGGAGCGGAATAAATCAGACCAATCGCCAGCACCGCCAGGATCAGAATGTATTTCCACAGAGGGTATTTGTTCAGCATCACGCCGCCCGCTTATGACGCGGGGCGCCTTGCGCGCCCCGTCGATTGAGTAGAAGTTGAAACTTAGATCGCTTTGAGCGTGCCTTTTGGCAGCGTGGCGGCGATGGCGCCTTTCTGGAACTTCATTTCGACGGTGTCGGAAACTTCCAGAACCACGAAATCGTCGGCCACTTTGGTGATCTTGCCGGCGATGCCGCCGGTGGTCACGACTTCGTCGCCTTTCTGCAGGCTGCTCAGCAGGTTCTTCTGCTCTTTGGCGCGCTTGGCCTGTGGACGCCAGATCATCAGATAGAAGATGACCAGGAAGCCGACCAGGAAAATCCACTCAAAGCCGCCGCCCATAGGGCCTGCCGCAGGTGCAGCAGCGTCTGCCATGGCGTTAGAGATAAAAAAGCTCATTTAGCACTCCAGTTGCAAATGTTGAATCTTGGGGTCAGGAAACTCAGTCCAAAGGCGGCACGGGTAGCCCGCGTTTGGCGTAGAAGGCATCGACAAAGGCGGCCAATGTACCCTGTTGAATAGCCTCGCGCAAACCAGCCATAAGCACTTGATAATGACGCAAGTTATGGATGGTATTGAGCATGCTTCCCAGCATTTCGCCGCACTTGTCCAGGTGATGCAGATAAGCACGGGAGAAGTTCTGGCAGGTATAGCAATCGCAGGTCGGATCCAGCGGCGAATCATCATGGCGATGGAACGCGTTACGGATCTTGATCACGCCTGTGTCAATGAACAGATGCCCATTGCGGGCATTACGGGTTGGCATCACGCAATCGAACATGTCCACACCGCGGCGCACACCCTCCACGAGATCTTCCGGTTTGCCAACGCCCATAAGGTAACGAGGTTTGTCAGCCGGCATCTGGCCCGGCAGATAGTCCAGCACCTTGATCATTTCATGCTTGGGCTCGCCCACCGACAGGCCGCCGATGGCCAGGCCGTCGAAGCCGATCTTGTCCAGGCCTTCCAGGGAGCGCATGCGCAGATCCTGGTGCATGCCGCCCTGAACGATACCGAACAGCGCCGCCGTGTTGTCGGCATGGGCGTTTTTCGAGCGCTGGGCCCAGCGCAGCGACAACTCCATGGACACGCGAGCGACGTCTTCGTCGGCCGGGTACGGCGTGCATTCGTCGAAAATCATCACGATGTCCGAGCCCAGGTCACGCTGGACCTGCATCGACTCTTCCGGACCCATGAACACCTTGGCGCCGTCGACCGGGGAGGCGAAGGTCACGCCCTCCTCCTTGATCTTGCGCATGGCGCCCAGGCTGAACACCTGGAAACCGCCGGAGTCGGTCAAAATCGGGCCTTTCCACTGCATGAAATCGTGCAGGTCGCCGTGCTTCTTGATCACTTCCATGCCCGGACGCAGCCACAGGTGGAAGGTGTTGCCCAGAATGATTTCAGCGCCAGTGGCCTCGATATCCCGCGGCAACATGCCCTTGACCGTGCCGTAGGTGCCCACCGGCATGAAGGCCGGGGTCTCGACGGTACCGCGCGGGAAGGTCAAACGACCGCGACGAGCCTTGCCGTCAGTAGCAAGTAACTCAAACGACATACGACATTGGCGACTCATTCTTTGTCCTCGGGGCCACGTGGTGCGGGGTTACGGATGATAAACATCGCATCACCGTAGCTGAAAAAGCGGTATTCGTTGTCGACGGCGGCTTTATAGGCAGCCATGGTTTCCGGATAACCGGCAAACGCCGAGACCAGCATCAACAACGTGGATTCAGGTAAATGGAAATTGGTGACCAGGGCATCGACCACATGAAACGGCCGGCCCGGGTAGATGAAAATGTCGGTATCGCCGCTGAACGGCTTGAGCACGCCATCGCGGGCGGCGCTTTCCAGGGAACGCACGCTGGTCGTCCCCACCGCCACCACCCGACCGCCGCGCGCACGACAGGCGGCCACCGCATCCACCACGTCCTGGCCAACTTCCAGCCATTCAGTGTGCATGTGGTGGTCTTCGATCTTCTCGACCCGCACCGGCTGGAAGGTGCCAGCGCCCACGTGCAGGGTCACGAACGCCGTCTCAACGCCCTTGGCGGCAATCGCCTCCATCAGCACCTGATCGAAATGCAGCCCCGCCGTCGGCGCCGCCACCGCGCCCAAACGCTCGGCGTAGACGGTCTGGTAACGCTCGCGGTCCGCGCCTTCGTCCGGGCGGTCTATATAAGGAGGCAGCGGCATGTGCCCGACACGGTCGAGCAGCGGCAACACCTCTTCGGCAAAGCCCAGCTCGAACAACGCATCGTGACGCGCCAGCATCTCGGCCTCGCCACCGCCGTCGATCAAAATCTTCGACCCGGGCTTGGGCGACTTGCTGGAACGCACATGGGCCAGCACGCGATGACTGTCCAGCACCCGCTCCACCAGGATTTCCAGCTTGCCGCCGGAAGCCTTCTGGCCAAACAGCCGCGCCGGGATCACCCGGGTATTGTTGAACACCATCAAATCGCCAGGGCGCAAATGCTCCAGCAAATCAGTGAATTGACGGTGTGCCAGGGCGCCGCTGACCCCATCCAGGGTCAACAGGCGACTACCGCGACGCTCGGCCAAAGGGTGGCGGGCGATCAGCGAATCAGGGAGCTCGAAAGTAAAGTCAGCAACGCGCATGATGGGGTTCGTCTAGCAGGGCCGGGAAGTCTAGCGGAAATATCAAAAATTCTCCATGTACCTGATTGACCGACGGTTATCTCATCTTTATACTCCGCGGCCATTGCCCTGATGGCGGAATTGGTAGACGCGGCGGATTCAAAATCCGTTTTCGAAAGGAGTGGGAGTTCGAGTCTCCCTCGGGGCACCAAAATTAAGAAAGGTCTTGCTTAGCAAGGCCTTTTTTTTCGTCTGCAGAAAAGCACCTGGCACCCCACCGCCAACGCCCTGACACCGCGCTGACCTGTAGGAGCCGGCTTGCTGGCGATGCTTTTGATCCTGCTTCTCCACGCGCCCCACACCCGCGGAACATTTCACAAGGACTCCCCCATGGAATCGCACCTGGAAACCGTCGCCCTCTTCTCCCTCAAGCTGGCTTACGAGTCGGAAGGTTCAAGCCCGATTTTGCGGGATGACCTGGTGATGGGTGATTACCAGCGGGATGTGTTTGAGCTGCTGGTGCGGCGGGGGGATGTTGAGGGGATTCAGGGGAAGGTGGGTGAGTGTGTGGGGTTGGCGTTGGAGGCGGTTGGGGGTGTGGATAAGCCGTTGGGGCGGGAGTTGGGGAGGTTGGCGGGGGAATTTGCCGGGATTCAGACGCTGGAGGAGCTTGATGCGCCGCTTGTCGCGCTTAAGGATTATCTGAAAGATATTCAATAAATGACGGCGCGGGACCTAGAAAAAGCGGTAACGCCCATTTGCCGTACTGACGTTAGTCGCCACATCTTATCCAATTACAAATCCTTACCCTGTTTTCCAACCTACTTTCTAAGACCTCCTCCACCTTTTCCACTTCCCCATTTTCCAGTTTTTTCGCCTAGCAGCGTTAGCAAAGTCCGTTTACCGCCGAATGCGGGACGCTCGTCCGAAAAACTCTTTATGGCAAGAGCCAAGCGGGAATCTGCAGAGAACATCCCTGATCGCTGATGGTCGGCAAATCGTGGAACAGAACCTCGCTGCGCTTCTAGTCTGGATGGCGGGCATTATTGATCTGGACTGTTGGTGCTCAGCAGAGACCAATTAAGGCGCAGGCAGTAACCACAGGCGATGACATCGTGTGGCGCACCTTGATGGCACGCAGCCATGTGCTAGAGTCGCGGGGAAGGTGATGGTGTTAAGGACTTGGCAACAGTCATCCTGATGCGCGGACATGCAAGAAAACGAAATTAAAAAACGAAACCGCGGCAATCCAACCATAGATGCGAAATTTTCCAATCTCAAAAGCGACGTAGCAGGTCAATAAGATAAATATCTGCTATCAACCCGGCACTGCCGAATTAAAATAATAGGTAAGAATATGGAAAATACTTCGCACAACCCCGATCAACACATGTTTGGATTTCGCCAACTCGCTACAAACGGAAGAAAAAAAATAGGGATACTGATCGGTGCAGGGGCGCCCGTCAGCATCAACATCGGTGAAGCAGGAAAATGGAAGCCGTTGATACCAAATATCGCCGGCCTTGAGAAAATCGTATTAGATGAACTGAATGAAATCCAGCGGGAAGTGTACAATCAAATAAAAACATCATTTCCGGACTCGAACTTAGAGAAGGTCTTATCACGTGTCAGAATGCTTGCAGAAGTTATTGGCGATGGAAAGCTGTTTAATTTTTCAGAAAAAGATTTCTCCGATCTCTCTGAAGCAATATGCAATTCAATTAGGGAAGTAGTTGCACAGGACTTACCACTGGGCGCAAATCCATACTCTGAACTTGTATCATGGATCAACGGCATTAATAGAAAGTATGCGATTGAAATATTTACAACAAATTATGACCTTTTGATTGAAAATGCCTTGGAACGAGCTCGAACACCCTACTTTGATGGATTCAGCGGCTCCAAAAGTGCTTTTTTTGATCCCTCAAGCATTTCAAAAAATGATCTTCCGCCGCGCTGGGTAAGACTTTGGAAACTTCATGGCTCTATTGGCTGGGAGTCAAATGCTAATGGCGAAGTTGTACGCGTACCGAACTCTAAAAACGCCAATATGGTTTATCCATCACACATCAAGTACGATCAAACACAAGCCGCTCCGTTTTCGTCTCTTTTTGAACGCCTGAAGAACTTCATTCTCGAGCCTGACACATTAATTTTAAGCACCGGATTTTCTTTTGCTGACGCCCACATCTCATCGCGACTGCTTGAGTGCCTAATGGCCAATCCCACCGCTGCATTATTTGCTTTTCAGTTTAATAATCTGGCAGATGAAAAGGCAGCTAAGGAATTGGCTCTAAAGTGCCCAGGAATAAGTGTTTTTTGTAGCGATGGGGCTGTGATCAATGGAGTGGAAGCAAAGTGGAAAATCGGCACCCCTCCAACCAAAAATTGGCATGAAATTCGAGCAGAATACTATAAAGACAACAAATTCTTACTTGGAGACTTCCTGCGGCTAGCTCGTTTTCTGGCAACTGCTGGTAGCGACATATCTCAAGATGCAGTTCATCCAGTTCTTCAGGAAATCCAAGAGCAGACAATATGACAATTATTCAACCAACGTTTCTAGGGCTTGTAAGTGCCGTATCAAGCTCTTCGGTGGCGGTTGAACTCGCTGCCTCTGTGGAGTCTGGAATTGTCGTGCTGGAAGGACGCAATTATCGAATCGGGCAAGTCGGAAGCTTCGTGAAAATTCCTTTAGGGTATAACCACCTCTACGGAGTTATTTCCGAATCTAGCGAAACTTCAACAGTCGACGCCGATTCAAAAATGTCTTCCGATAGAAAATGGATCAAAGTTGAGCTAGTGGGAGAGTCCATTGGAGGAAGTTTTGATCGAGGCATAAGCGAGTACCCAAGCATCGGCGACCATGTTCATTTTGTCGTCGAGAGTGACCTGAAATTAATTTTCAGAAAGAACTTAAATAGTCACTTCCAAGTTGGCCGCCTGTCCAGTTCGGAAGGAATTGAAATAAGCCTGGACCTGGATAAGCTTATCGCTCGCCATTCTGCAATTTTGGGATCTACCGGATCTGGGAAGTCAACCAGCACGGCGAGTATTCTTCGGTCAATGGTGATCAAAGCTGATGGATCACCCTTACCATCTGCGAGAGTATTGCTGATAGACATTCACGGCGAATATGGCCCAGCACTCAGCGATGTCGCCAAGACCTTTTCAATCATGCCCTCAGGCGAAAATCAGCTATACATACCATTTTGGTGCATCTCACCAGATAAACTTATTGAATTTCTTTGCAACAATCCAAACGATTCTCAGCGATCACTTTTCATGGATAAAACCGTTGATGAAAAGAGGCTGGGCATCGTTGAGAATGACATACAAAATATAGATGTGGATAAAATAACCAGTAACACACCGCTACCTTATAGATTGAAGAAGATATGGTATGACCTTTGTCATGAGGACGGGATTAATTACAACGATGCAGCCATGACTATTCCAGCATACTCTCCTAATGGAAAGGGCGCATTTAATGACTTGATTGCCCCTAAGTTTCTCCCTCCTGGGGCTGGCTCGTCACTACCAAAAAAGGGTGGAACTGGGGCAATGAAAAGGCAGCTTGATTTGATGAAGTCAAGGCTGCTTGACACACAATACTCATTCTTGCTTGACCCAGGCGAGTGGAATCCAGACAGCGAGGGCAAGATCAAGAAAGATTTAGATGATCTTCTGGAAGATTGGTTGGGGCATGATAAGCCCATAACGATACTTGACTTGTCTGGAATGCCCTCCGCACGGTTGACGCTTCTTTTGGGTGCAGTCCTCGACATTATCTTTGAGTCGGCAATTTGGGGAAGAAATGTTACTGAAGGAATGCGTGAGCGCCCCCTTCTTATCGTACTTGAAGAAGCACACCGCTATCTCGGGAAGTCAGAGAATGGACATTCAAAGGAAATGGTACAACGGATTGCCAAAGAAGGTCGGAAATTTGGTGTTGGCGCAATGATTGTTAGCCAGCGCCCATCTGAAATTGATGAAACTATTCTATCTCAGTGCGGAACAATTATTTCGCTGCGCATAAATAACTCGACGGATCGTGGAATAGTTAAAGCAGCTATGTCTGATGGCTTGGCGGGGATTGTTGACTCACTGCCCATCCTTAGAACTGGGGAGGCGATTATAGTTGGGGAAGCTGCCCAACTCCCAACGCGGTGCAGGTTCAACGTTTTACCCGAGGACAAATACCCCAATAGCGGAGACCCTAAAATTGGTGAGAAGTGGAACTCTACACGAAGAAAGGAAGACTACTCCAGGCTCGTTACGGCATGGAGAAACCAAGATAGTACTCAATAGGAGAAATCATGGAACGTGTAACTGTTAGCTCTTCAAACATAGCATCTGTTGGACATGACGAGTCATCGCAGACTCTGGAGGTAGAGTTCTTGAACGGAGCGATTTATGAATATTACGATGTACCTGAATATGTCTATCAGGAGTTAATAACCGCCGCTTCAGTCGGGAGCTATTTCTCGCAGCGGATAAAAAATTTGTACGGCTTCTCCCGTGCCGGATAAAAAAAGGGGACGGATTTATTATTTAAAAAATGGGTGAAAAATAAATCCGTCCCTTTTTTGTTCCTAGCCGTAACTCTTGACACCTCACTCAGAGAGCCGCGATGAAGCTTGAGTTCATTCCGAGGCCTGCGACCGCCACAACCATGGCTGACGGCTTCGCCAGCATCAACGATCACGCGGGTTTACGGCAATACCTTAAATTCCCTTCCCCCTAAGCACGCTTGTTAAGAATTATAGCAGACCGGTTTTTTGTTTAATTCGCTTGATTTAGTAGTAACTGACCAGCTTTGGGTTTCCGCCGCATATTGCTCCAGTGCTGTGACATGGATCAAATAGTCTCGACCAAACCCAAGTGCTGGCGACTGTACCAAATCCCTTATTATCTTTCCAAGATAGTTATGAATTTCAATTTGTCGCATTATCTGGACTGAATCCAAGCTATTCAGATCCCCAGTCATGACCAAATCAATCTTATTCAAACTACCATTCAACGCCTCAACCCATTGTCCATGTGCAACTTTGTTTCTTATACTGCTAGGCTTTGTAATTTGACTCGCAACCAGCCCTAGAAGCTTATTTAGTCTCTTGCCCAGCTCAACATCAGTACTAGGGTTTCCTACTTTTGCAAAAGCCAGATTAATCATCTTAATCCAGCCGTTGGTAATTCCATTCTTTTTCGCCTTTAGGAGAGTTTTAATCTCAGAAGCTGAAAAACCACTCTCAGTATAAGCAATTTGCACAAATTGAGCTTCTGACCAAGCAGAATAAAGCAAAGCCAATAACTTAGTTTTTGTTTCAATTTGGAATTTTTTACTCTTGCGAATATCGCTATTAATGTCTCTTTTAAAAGACTTAATAACTTGCTTCAAGTGCCTTACGTTTCGACTCTGAGCCTTATGGATGGCAAGAATTTCAATGTCGTTCATTGATGGACTCTGGGTGGGGGAGGCGGGAATCGAACCCGCATCTTTCCACAAATACATGTGGAACGCATTATTCCTTATTATGCTACCCCATTGAGTCCTGAAGCAGCAGAAATGAGATCTGCTAAGTCAGGCACAGCGTTCCGGATTTTAAGAACGCCAGCCCACTGATCCTACATGAATGCACGGGCATTTCCAAGCCCCGTCGCTTGGAGTTAAGGAGACGAATAAATTTTTTCGGGGTCATCCAATATAAAATTGTTACCCTTCCAACCTCGCCTTACGCATTGAGATCTTTGAAAGCGGCAGCAATCTGCACGATCGAACCCGACAAAATTAGGCCAAGCCCCAGCCGACGAATACGTTGCTCAGTGTTTTGCAGCTTCACTGCTCTCGGGAATGTGACTGTCGCATCAAGCATCGAAAGTGGCACCATCGAATAAAACCATAGGCGCAAAAAAAAAGACGCTGTTGTAGATGCGGATGGAGCGTCACTAAGAGTCCATGCACCTATCGACGCGCCTAGAGGAATTACGGTTTGCCCCAGAGAAAAACCACAGCCCCCCAGTCAATAATGAAGGATTTCCAGCGAACTGATGTTGCAACCATTTCTGAAAGGACAATTAAACCCAATAGGTCATAGATCAAGCCAATGATGTTCATTAGCTTGAATGTTTCGAGATCTGGGTGGTTAGCCAAAGCTCGGCCAATAGACCATCCAACGCAGAACAATACGGCGATGAACAGAGTGAGCGAAGCCTTTTCTCGTCTCATCATTCTCCCCACCTTATATAAACCGGCATTCCTATCACGCATTGTCCCCTTCGGACAATCTCAATCCTAAGCCGCCACTGAGCAGCTTCCTCTTGGTTTCGGTCGCCCCACCTAACTAGAACCGGGTCCACGGCTACTCCTTTGCCATGCCTCTCCAGCCGGAAGCCAGCACTCACGTGCCTATACCCCTATCTGTATCCCAAGGAAATTAAATCCCCTGCGAGCTTTGTAGAACATGGATGATGCGAGTCTCCCTCGGCACTTAAACTTGAAAGGTTCCTGCTTAACAGGACCTTTTTTGTGCAGGCAAGAAAGTTAGCTACTCACCTTTGCTCCCCGACGAACGTAACCCCATTAGAACTTCCCAGTGGAACTGCTGCAGGAATGCCAATCGCCTCAGAAACTCCGGTAGGTTTTTTTGCAGCTTAAGCCAATCATTCTCGGCGAAGAGTTTGCATAGGACTCTGTCGAAGGTTGCAGCAAAGAGGTCAGCACGATACCCTCGTCGCCGTCGCTGCCAATTCAGTGACCGGGTGTGGAAACCCGTGTAATTCAAGGCGCAACAGCGCCCCCATCATGTCTGCCGGCGCTTTTTTTATGCCTGCGGCGTGAGTTATGGCGGCTGTGCGTGGGACGTCTTCGGGCGTGCCGGTTTCCTTGATTCCCGGTTTTCCACCCTGCGCACAGCTGTCACCCATTCGTGTGGAAACGAACGTGGCAGCTCCTCATATCAAGGAGTTGGATAATGCGCAGTATCAATCCGTTTGAAATTTGGCTTTCCCCTCTATGCGATTCCCAATGGCGTAACGCCCTCCCCCATTGCCTCTCCATCCTCGGAGGTGACCAATGACCGAACAACCCGAACTCAAAACCATCGGATTAACCCCCGCCATTTACTGCTCCGATCAACCACTGTTCCACGTTACTCGCGGCGTTCCGCTCGGTGATGCGTTGTCGATGGCTTCTGATTTTCTGTTCCTGGCCAAGACGCTGACTGAAGATGCTGCCTATGCCAGGGATACCGACCGGCATGCCTGGGCTGCGCATTATCTGACGTCGATGAGTAAGGCGTTGGTGGATGATGCGGTGAAGGTGTTGGAGCGGGATCGGGTGGTTGGGCCGATGGGCAAGCGGGCGGCGGAGGCTGGAGGGTAGCTTTTGCGTTTTTAGACGTCAGGCATGACGCTTGTAGGGATGGGTTTGGTTGCGGGGGCTTGGGCATTCTGCGGGCGTGGGGGTTGCCTTGGGTTTTTCGCGAGCATGCTCGCTCCTACAGGAAGCTGGTATGGGCAATCTTCGTGGTTCGTTAACAAGAAGGCTCGAATGGAATGCCGGACTGAGCCAGTCTGATGATGTGGCAATTTCGATTTCGCATTGAACACTGGTTTTGGTGACACCCGTGCGGGTGGCTAGCTTCAGCAGTGATGTTGGCTGGGCTGGCGTTATAGCTGGCAAGCCAGCTCCTACAGGGTATTGCGGGGGCTGGTGGGTGTTGTTTGGCCCTGGTGGGTGAGTTGCTTTTTGATGCAGGACCCCATTTGGCATTTGTGTTGGCTGGGCTGGCGTTTTCGCGAGCAGGCTCGCTCCCACAGGGGGTTCACACAGGGGTTTTGCGTGCCGTTCGGTTGGATTAGCCCCGAGTTTCGGGCTTTGGTTGAGCGGACCGCTGCTTTTCCCGGAATGGTTTTGCCCATCTGCTCCGCAGAATTGCCTACGGTTCTGAGGCTTCTTTCCACCTCTAATGCTTGTTATACATCCCTCATCGACAAGCCTTCAGGCCGTTAGGCCAGTGTGTGAACGCCCCTGCGGCGCTCATCTAGACTTAATGCATAGTCGTAGGCAGAACCGAGCACGTCGCTTTGGTGCGGTTTGATCAATAGCGGCGTGGCAAGCTGCCCTTTATGCCCAGTTGAGGTGCGGCGAAGACCGTGCCGGGCACAACAAGATGCCCGCTCAGGGTGCCCTGGCCAACGGCCTGTCAATGCCACGATGCCGTGACGTGGTGTGAGTGCCGCAGCCGACACTTTCGGACGACCGACGACCTTCTGGTTTGTCCGTGACCGTGAGGATTGCTGAATGCCTGATGTTGAGTTGCACCTGTCTGTGGTCAATACCCTGCTGGAGCGCCATAAGGGCACTCCCGGTGCTCTGTTGCCGATTCTTCATGATATTCAGGAGCGCATTGGGTATATCCCCGATGCGGCCGTGCCCGAGATTGCCCACGCGCTGAACCAGAGTCAGGCCGAGGTGCGCGGGGTGATCAGTTTTTACCATGACTTCCGTACTGCGCCGCCTGCCCGGCACATCCTGCGGTTGTGCCGCGCCGAGTCGTGCAAGAGCCGCGGTGCCGAGCAGTTGGCGGCGCAATTGCGTGAGCGTCTGCAGCTGGATGATCACGGCAGCAGCGCTGATGGCAGCATCAGTTTGCGGCCGGTGTATTGCCTGGGTGCTTGTGCCTGCTCGCCGGCCCTGGAGCTGGACGGCCGGGTGCATGCGCGGCTGAGCGCTGAGCGTCTGGATGCCTTGCTCGACGCTTGCCGGGAGGACGCATGATGCCGACTCTTTATCTGCCGACCGACTCGCTGGCCCGTGCCGTGGGGGCCGATGAGGTGTCCGCGGCGCTGATCACTCAGGCCAGGGAGCGCAACCTGCCACTGGAGTTGCAGCGCACCAGTTCGCGTGGCCTGTATTGGCTGGAGCCGTTGCTGGAGGTGGACTCACCACAAGGCCGGATCGGCTTTGGCCCGCTGACCGCTGCCGATGTGCCGTCCGTTCTCGAAGCCCTACACAGCTCAACCGAACATCCTCTGTCCCTGGGCCTGGTAGAAGAGCTGCCTTATCTGAAGACCCAACAACGCCTGCTGTTCGCCCGCGCCGGCATTACCCGGCCGTTGTCGCTGGACGACTACCGCGCCCATGGCGGTTTCGAAGGCCTGGCAAGGGCTGTCGCCATCGGCGGCGAGCAAACCGCCACAGCGGTGTTCGATTCGGGCCTGCGTGGCCGTGGCGGCGCCGCCTTCCCCGCCGGGATCAAATGGCGCACGGTGCGCGGCACCCAGGCGGCGCAGAAGTACATTGTGTGCAACGCCGACGAAGGCGACTCCGGCACCTTTGCCGACCGCATGTTGATGGAAGGCGACCCCTTCCTGCTGATCGAAGGCATGGCCATTGCCGGTCTCTGCACAGGGGCCACCTACGGTTATATCTATGTGCGCTCGGAATACCCGGATGCCGTGGCCACCTTGCGCAACGCGCTGGAGATTGCCCGGTCGAACGGTTACCTCGGCGCCAATGTCGGCGGCAGCGGCCAGGCGTTCGATATGGAAGTGCGGGTCGGTGCCGGCGCGTACATCTGCGGTGAAGAAACCGCCCTGCTGGATTCGCTCGAAGGCAAGCGCGGGGTCGTTCGCGCCAAGCCGCCGATCCCCGCGTTGCAGGGCCTGTTTGGCCAGCCGACGCTGGTGCACAACGTGCTGACCCTGGCCTCGGTGCCGCTGATTTTGGCCAAGGGTGCGCAGTTCTATCGCGACTACGGCATGGGCCGTTCCCTGGGCACCATGCCCTTCCAGTTGGCGGGCAATGTTCGTCACGGCGGCCTGGTGGAACGGGCCTTCGGCCTGACCCTGCGCGAGTTGGTGGAAGGCTACGGCGGTGGCACTGCCAGTGGCCGGCCGCTGAAGGCTGCGCAGGTGGGTGGCCCGCTGGGTGCCTGGGTGCCGCCGTCGCAATTCGATACGCCGCTGGATTACGAGGCCTTCGCCGCCATGGGCGCGATGCTCGGTCACGGTGGTGTGGTGGTGGCGGACGACACGCTGGACATGGCCCACATGGCGCGTTTCGCCATGGAGTTCTGCGCCGAGGAATCCTGTGGAAAATGCACGCCGTGCCGTATCGGCTCGACCCGGGGCGTGGAGGTGATCGACCGTTTGCTGGCCGCGCCAGATCAGGCCGGTCGTGATCAGCAAGTGATCATCCTCAAGGACCTGTGCGACACGATGCAATACGGTTCGCTGTGCGCCTTGGGCGGCATGGTCTCCTTTCCGGTTGCCAGCGCCCTCAAGTACTTCCCCGCCGACTTCGGCTTGCAGCCCTCGGAGGCCGAGCAATGATCACTGTATTCGATCCGAAAACCGACATGGATCTGGGCACGCCAGCCCGCGACAGCCAGGTGCAGGTCACCCTGAACATCGACGGTCAAACCATCAGCGTGCCCGAGGGCACGTCGGTGATGCGCGCAGCCGCGTTGCTGGGCACCACCATTCCCAAACTCTGTGCCACCGACAGCCTGGAAGCCTTCGGCTCCTGCCGCATGTGCCTGGTGGAGATCGACGGTATGCGCGGCTATCCGGCGTCCTGCACCACGCCGGTCACCGAAGGGATGACCGTACATACCCAGACGCCGAAGCTCGCCACCCTGCGGCGCAACGTCATGGAGCTGTACATCTCCGATCACCCGCTGGACTGCCTGACCTGCTCGGCGAACGGCAACTGCGAGCTGCAAACCGTGGCCGGTCAGGTCGGCCTGCGGGAGGTGCGTTACGGCTATGAAGGCGACAACCATCTGGCCGACGTGAAGGACACTTCCAACCCCTACTTCGACTACGACCCGAGCAAGTGCATCGTCTGCAACCGCTGCGTACGTGCCTGCGAAGAAACCCAGGGCACCTTTGCCCTGACCATCACCGGGCGCGGTTTTGAATCCCGGGTGGCGGCGGCTGGCGGGGATAACTTCCTCGATTCGGAATGCGTGTCCTGCGGCGCCTGTGTACAGGCCTGCCCGACCGCCACGCTGATGGAAAAAAGCGTGGTCGAACTGGGTCAGCCCGAACACAGCGTGATCACCACCTGCGCCTACTGCGGTGTGGGTTGCTCGTTCCGTGCCGAGATGAAAGGCGACCAACTGGTGCGCATGGTCCCGGACAAGAACGGCCAGGCCAACCACGGCCACTCCTGCGTCAAGGGCCGATTTGCCTGGGGCTACGCCACCCACCCGGATCGCATCACCAAGCCGATGATCCGCAAGCACATCAACGACCCGTGGCAGGAAGTCAGCTGGGATGAGGCGGTGACCTACGCCGCCAGCGAATTCCGCCGCCTGCAGCAGAAATATGGCCGCGATTCCATCGGCGGCATCACCTCCAGCCGCTGCACCAACGAAGAAACCTACCTGGTGCAGAAACTGGTGCGCGCCGCCTTCGGCAACAACAACGTCGACACCTGTGCCCGGGTCTGCCATTCGCCGACCGGTTATGGCTTGAAGCAAACGTTGGGCGAGTCCGCTGGCACCCAGAGCTTCGACTCGGTGATGCAGGCCGACGTGATCCTGGTGATGGGCGCCAACCCGAGCGATGCGCACCCGGTGTTCGCTTCGCAACTCAAGCGCCGCCTGCGTGAAGGCGCGCGGCTGATCGTCATCGATCCACGGCGTATCGATCTGGTGGATTCAGTGCATGCTCGCGCTGAATATCACCTGGCCCTGCGCCCCGGCACCAACGTTGCCATGCTCAACGCTCTGGCCCACGTAATCATCACTGAAGGCTTGCAAAACCAGGCCTTCATCGACGCCCGCTGCGAAGGCAACGATTTCGCCCGCTGGAGCGAGTTCGTCAGCCGTGCGGAGAACTCGCCGGAAGCCCTTGCCGCAGTCTGTGGGGTCGACGCCGCCGATATTCGTGCGGCCGCACGCCTGTACGCCACTGGCGGCAACGCCGCGATCTATTACGGCCTGGGCGTCACCGAGCACAGCCAGGGCAGTACCGCGGTGATGGGCATCGCCAACCTGGCCATGGCCACCGGCAACATCGGCCGCGAAGGCGTGGGCGTGAACCCGCTGCGGGGGCAGAACAACGTGCAGGGCTCCTGCGACATGGGCTCCTTCCCTCACGAGTTGCCCGGCTACCGGCACATTTCCAACGAAGTGGTGCGGGCGCAGTTCGAGCAGGCGTGGAACGTCACGTTGCAACCCGATCCGGGCTTGCGCATTCCCAACATGTTCGAGTCGGCGCTGGCCGGCAGTTTCAAGGGCTTGTATTGCCAGGGCGAGGACATCGCCCAGAGTGACCCGAACACCCAGCACGTCACCGCGGCCCTGTCAGCCATGGAGTGCGTGGTGGTGCAGGATATCTTCCTCAACGAAACCGCCAAGTTCGCCCACGTGTTCCTGCCGGGCGCTTCGTTCCTGGAAAAGGACGGCACCTTCACCAACGCCGAGCGGCGCATCTCGCGGGTGCGCAAGGTCATGGATCCCCTGGGCGGCAAGGCCGACTGGGAAGGCACGGTGGCGCTGGCCAATGCCTTGGGCTACCCGATGAACTACAAGCATCCATCGGAAATCATGGATGAAATCGCCCGCCTGACGCCGACCTTCACCAACGTCAGCTACGCCGAACTCGAGCGCCACGGCAGCCTGCAATGGCCGTGCAACGCCGAGGCACCGGACGGTACGCCGACCATGCACATCGATCAATTCGTGCGCGGCAAGGGGCGCTTCATGCTCACCGGCTACGTGCCCACCGAGGAGAAGGTCAACAGCCGCTATCCGCTGCTGCTGACCACCGGGCGCATCCTCAGCCAGTACAACGTCGGCGCCCAGACCCGACGTACCGAAAACGTCGCCTGGCACGATGAAGACCGCCTGGAAATCCACCCGACCGACGCCGAGAGCCGTGGCATCAACGAAGGCGACTGGGTCGGCATCGGCAGCCGCGCCGGGCAGACCGTGCTGCGCGCGCGGGTCACCGAGCGGGTGGCGCCGGGCGTGGTGTACACCACCTTCCACTTCCCGGAATCGGGGGCCAACGTGATTACCACCGACAACTCCGACTGGGCCACCAACTGTCCGGAGTACAAGGTCACGGCCGTGGAGGTCAGCCGCGTGTACCACCCTTCGGAGTGGCAAAAACGCTTCCAGGAATTCACCGAAGAACAGCACCGCTTGCTCAAGGAGCGCCGTCATGCCCGTGGCGATAAGGCAGAGGTGCGCCGATGAGCACCGAAAACCTGATCAAGATGGCCAACCAGATCGCCCAGTACTTCGCCACCGAACCGGACCGGCAACAGGCAGTACTGGGTGTGCGTAATCATCTGCAGATGTACTGGACGCCGGGCATGCGCAAGGAGCTGCTGGCCTGGCAGACCGAGCATCATGGCGCGGATATGCACCCGCTGGCGCAGGAGGCGGTCAGCGGAGCGGGCTGGTAGCGACTGAAAAACGCAATTCCTGTAGGAGCCGGCTTGCTGGCGATTGCAGTTCGTCAGGCGACATTTGTGTCGTCTGGATGTCCGCAATCGCCAGCAAGCCGGCTCCTACAAGGTTAAGTATCAATTTTGAATGCAGCTTTCGTCTTTGAGGTAGCGCGACAACTCATGTTGCTGCTGACAACCAAGTAACAGCCAAAGCAGAACCCTGGCTTTACGCGGACATAGAAATCCCGCCATCGATGCACCCTTGCGAATCAAATCCATCTCACTGCCGTTAAAACCATAGCTGGCTTGCGCGGTAGAGCCCGAACCGGTGCGAGTCGCGATGATGACCGGGATACTTTCGGCGACGTGCTCAATCACGGTCGCCCAGCTCTGCGAGACATGTCCGGCGCCGAAACCGGCTATCACCAGCCCGTCATAACCGAGGGTGAGAGTGCTTTCCAGAAACAGCGTGTCGGCCGATAGGGATGCCTCGAGCATCGCAACCTTCTGTGTTGTCTGGTGTGGCAAAGGCAAAACCCTGCGCTGAGCCGGCGCACGAAGGTAGTGAACGCGGTCTTCCATGATCAAGCCTGTAGGCCCCACGACCGGAGAGGTAAACGCCTGCAGCGCCAGCGAATCGGTTTTGCGCACGCTTCTCGCTTGATGAATCTCCCCGTTCATAACGACCTGAACGCCCCGCCGCCGGCTGTTCTCGGACAGCGCTACGCGGCATGCATCCAGCAGATTCGCCGGCCCCTCGGCCCCTGGCTGTGCTGCCGAGCGCATCGCACCGGTCACCACCAGTGGCGCGTCGTGAGGCCACAGGTAATCGAAAAAAACTGCCGTTTCTTCGAGTGTGTCGGTGCCTTGGATCAACACGACACCCACGGCGCCCTGTTTGATTTGAAATTCTGCCCAAGACAATACGGTCAGTAAAAGTTCGAAATCCAGTGAAGCGCTGGGAAGCAGTCCAAGGGTTTCAACGGTCACCCGGGCAAGCGTCGTCAATTGCGGAACGGATGCCAGTAGAGTCTCGCCGCTGACGGTCGGGATAACGCCTTCGCCAGCATTCCTGGCTTGCATGCTCACTGTGCCACCAAGCGCCGCGATAGCTAGTTTGGGCAGATCCATGTGATACCTCACGTGTTCAGGAAGAGAGGTGGCTGTACCCGGTTCAAGACGGGGACAGCCGAAGGAGCTGGGGCATTTACTCCGCGACAAGAACGCCGATCAGCGGCACGATCAACAACGTGCTGATGGCCATGGACAGGACATTGCCGATGTAGGCATGCATGTCGGCCGGCAATCGCTTGGCGATCGCACAGGCCAGGGGCGGTGCGATCAATGCCCCCAGCAACGCACTCGAGCCGATCACCAGCCCACTGCCGCCATGGGTCAGGATCGCAGCGGGTACCACTGACACCAGAGGCACGTAAGTGGGGTACCAGCCGCGCATCATCCATTGTCGACGCCAGACCAGCACCCCGATGGCCGAGCTCAGCGCTTGTGCAGCGATGATATGCAGCAATAGTCCCGACCCGTACGCCGGGCTGATCGGGTTCATCGCGTACGCCAGCAATACCCCCAGTAACAAGCCAAGACTGGCCAGTTCATTGCCAAAGAATGGCGCTTCGGAAAAGTCTGCCAAGACCCGGCGCAGGCTCCAGACGACCCCGTAGTCGGGCGCTTTGGTGACGGGCGCGGGAGACTTGGCGGGTGGTATCACGGACTGCTCGGACTTCATCAGGCCGGGTCGATAGCGGCACAGTAGAAATGCCACGACGCTGGCGACCGCCATGCCCAGCACATTGCCGATCACCGCTGGCAACCCCAAGGGGTTACACAGGTAATTGACAATCAACAAGCACATGGGTGTGACGAGTACGGCCCCCATGATTGCGCCGTTGATCGTGACCTTCCAACCCCTGCCGAACATCAGCACCATCGCCGCCGGCAGCGAAACGAACGCGGCGAAGGTGGGTTGCCAGCTGGTGGCGGTCACCGTCCAGCCCCACAGCACGTTACTCAGCAACAACCCGAGTAACGAACTGGTGATCAGCCACGGCCATAACCCGGTGCCATAGGCAATGCTGAAGCCTTGCCAGGCTCTGCCCGTTCGATTCGCCCAATAGGCGAGATAGGCGCCGGCCAAGAGTCCGATCGAGGCGAACTCGTGTTTGTAGAACGCCACCTCGCTGATGTCGCCAAGCAGCCAGCGCAACCAGGCACTCGGCTGGGAAAGGCTCGACACCATGTCGCTGTAACTCGGCCAATGCGCGGCCCAGAGCGAGCGATAGGTCAATGAAAGCCAGATGATCAGCAATGTCGCGCCGACCAGCATCAGGATGACCGCCATATCAAATGGCGATCTGTGGGCAATGCGGTTTTTGTCGGTAGTCGTTTGCATGTCAGGTCTCCCCTATCAGCGTGGGAGACATGGGTGTTGGGTGTAGCCGAGCATCTGATCGTAGAGGTCGGCTCTACGGTCACGATGCAGATCGTTCAGGTTGTTCCAGATGGGGGCGCTGCGGGAGCTGGTCAGGTCAATATCGGCATACAGGATTTCCTCCTGGTCTGCCGAGGCTACGGCGCCAATCGGCCAGCCATTGGTGCCGGCGATCAGCGAGCATCCGAGGTAGCGGGCACCTCGTTCCTCACCGATCCGGCTGGCAGCGGCGATAAACACATTGTTTACGTGCGCCGCTGTCATCGTCAGGTACGACGCCATGCATTTGCCGGCATCGTCGAACAGCGGCGGCGGTGTCCAGACCCAGTTGTTGACGCTGCAAATGATGTCGGCGCCTTGTTGACTCAGGATGCGTGGCACCTCGGGGAACCAGATATCCCAGCAAATCAACATGCCGATTCGACCAATCGGCGTATCAAAAACCGGAAAACCCAGATCGCCGGGTGTAAACCAGAGTTTCTCCAGGTTCCACAAATGCGTCTTTCGATACTTGCCGATAAAACCGTCAGGGCCTACCAGCATCGCGGTGTTGAACAGTCGCATGCCGTCGCGCTCCGCCAGGCCGGCCACGAGGTAGACGTTGTGCCTGTAGGCAAAATCGATCCAGAGTTGCGCGCTTGGTCCGCCGGGTATCAACTGCGCATGTGCAAAGGCATCCTGCCGACTGCTGAAGAAATAACCGGTGCTGGACAGTTCAGGCAGCACGACAAGATTCGCACCACCGTTGACCGCCTCCAGCGCCAATTCCAGGCTGCGACACAGATTTGCATCACAGTTTTCAATGCCGACTTGTGGATCGAATTGCACGACTGCTACACGCACAGGGCTTGTTGGCTCGCTCATTTCGGGTGACCTCTTTTTATTTTTATTCACGCTGTTTAATTGCGTGTTTATAAGACTCGAAAAGCCAACCGACGTAAGTCAGACGTTTCCGATAAGGCTGTAGCCTTTGTCCGAAGATGCATGAGCGAGTGTTTTGTTCGTCGGCCTGGTCAGGCGGGAAAGCAGAGCCATGCCAGAGGTGCATGGCTCTGGCGGAGGCATCAGGTTTTAAGTTTGTAGTGTGGATAGTCACTCATGGAAAAACCGCCATTGAATTTTGCTGCGGTTTTGTCGCAGATGTGAATCGCCGCATCGACGGCCGCCCGGAAACAAGGTTCAGTCCAGCCAGCATCGACTGAAAATGACTCCCCAGAAAAATACAGGCCTGATGAACGCGCGAAGTCTCTGTTGTACTTCATCAGGCTCACTGCGTCGTAATAAGTGCCGGGCCGGTAGAGCTTTGCACAACCCAAGGCGTTTTTGTCGGTTATCCAGCGTTGGACCACCGCTTGATCAATCCCAACGTAAGGAGAGATTTTCTCCTGAATATTGGCGGAGTTCATGAGGATGCGATCCAGCTCTTTGACGCACTTGGTAACCAGTTCTTTGTCGGTGAATGAGGCGAGTTTTGTTGCGTCATCCTCCCATGTATAACTCAAGAGGATGCAGTCGTATGTATAGTTATCGTTGTAGCGGTAGGTGTAGACATCGTGGATAAAGCTGTCGGTGACGATGGTTTGCGGGATTTTGTGGTTCTTCGAAAGAAATGATTTTTTCAGCGGTGCATAGACTTTACAGCTGGTTTCCCAGTGCGCCGTTTTGTAGGCGTTGATTATCTCGAATGGCAGCATCTCCTGAGAGAAATTTTTCAGTTCGATTCGAGTCTCGATTAACCAGGACGGTAGGGTCATGATGACCGAATCAAATTCGTCGAACCGTTCCTCGGCATGCTCGGGTCGACTGTTCTGCCAGTTGAAGTAGACGCGTATTTTCTGGTTAGCCAGTTTTTCAAGTTTTGTAACGGATGAGTCCGTGAGGAGGCCATTGCTTCTTTCAATGCTGTGTTCGTAAACCGACTTCCCGGTTTCGACGGTCTTCAGAAACATCAGGCATTCGTCTAAAGCGGCGAGTCCGATATAGCGCGGAACGTCGAAATTCAATCCAGCCGAGTCAAAAACAGCTTTGCTGTGTAGGTACGGCGAGGCCAGTGGGTCTCCATTTGCGTTTACCCGACCATGGATCAGTTGCAACTGACTGCTAAATCCAAAAATAGCAGTTCGCAGTGGGTAAAGGCAGCAGACGTCGTAAAAAGCCCCCCAGCTCCCGTCACCTATACCTATCGCATAGAAAATTGCGGATTCTTCCGCGGACATTCCCATTCCGCCAAAGTCCCCGGGAGCGCTTTCATCCCAGGCTGTAAGGGCCGGCATACTGACCAGATCGCGAAATGAAACGCTCTCGTACTTGTTTACGATCGCAGCCCACATGCTTTCCCATTGCGGACTCGCGTAAATTTCCGAAACATGTTTCGTCATGCGATCGGCAAAATCCTTCCACTTTGCATAAACCTTTTGCAGTTCCTCACCAGGAGGAGGGGTGAGTCCATCGGCATTTTTCCAAATCAACATCTCCGGGGTGCCACTGTTCCCCATGCTGCCTTCTCTTAGGTAAATACCAGTCGAACGGACCCACTGGCTTCCGGGATTCGCAAAGTCTGAAAACGAAAGGTCAAACGCCTTCGCGTAATAAGCCATGAGCGATCTGCCCTCTGTCGGTGGCTCGTCTGCCCGATTGAAAAAGGGCATGCGCATGGCCCCCATTTCAAACGGCGTATGACTTTCCGTGGAGTTACGACTTCCTGGAATGGTTAAGTGCCTGCCCCCTATTCGAGAGGACTGTTCTATGAGGGTGATATTGGTGAAACCGCAGCGATACAGTTCTCGGGCTGCCGTCAGTCCGGTCACCCCCGCGCCGACGATACAAATTCGGTGATCCGGGGCAGCGGTCTTGGCTATACCATTTGCCTGTTCAACCAGTGATCGATAGTCGAAACACAGGTCGGGTGGATTGGGAAAGCGGGCGGCCCATTTGTTGTCAGTCGAGCGCTTTTTTCTGGTGGTTAGCGTGGCTGCGTATGAAGGGTAGTTGTAGCTTGAACCTATAGTCATTTGATCTTCCCTGACGATATTGATGGTGTACGCAGGGACGACCTTGAAGTTTTGAGCGACTAACATAAATGGGCCAAGTGGGACGCTGGGACACTCCGCTTTCTGTTTTTTTTGTAGGAAATGAAGAAACCTAAAATTCACCACACCCCCTATGGGAGCGTCGCTCTCGAGTTCCTGTTTGGATCACTCGATCTCAATCGGCCCCTTGGTCCCGGCATCACTGTCCGTCCAGTAATCCTCGCCCGTCAGCCGCCGATCACCTTGAAGCGTGAAGGTAAGTTTGCCCTGGTGAAATTGCAGGGTGCCGTCGGTGCGTTTGGCGTCAACCCGTTTGCCGTTCACCCAGACCTGTTCCTTGGCATCGATGCGGATGGTGGCCACTGTCGCGCCTGCATCGCTTTTGGCTACCCACTGGCCGGCATAGGGCGTCTGGGTCGTCGAGTTGTCCGTGGCGGGGTTGGTGAACCCGGCCTTGGCGTTTTCCGCCTTGCTCTTGTGGATATCACAGCCCTGGGTCTCGCTGACCTGGGTACAACCCGATTGCTCGAGTTGCTTGCGGTACTTGTCGTTGATGGCAAACGCCGGGGATTGCGCGGTCAGCAGGATTGCCAGCACTGGCAGGATGATTTTGTTCATGATTGCCCTCTTATTGATCAACAACTTGGTCAATGGCTGCGAACAGTATGGTGGGATGGAGCGGTGACCCATGCCTGCGGGGTGCCAGGCTTCCCGCGTTATCGTTATCGACCATCGTCGGAACGCCGCCCGGAGCATACTCGCTCCTACAGGGGGGGGTTAGAGCAAGTGTTGGGAGATCAGCTTGGAGATCTCGACCATCGAGGTCTTGCCGGTGAACTCGAATTTTACTTTGCCCAATGACGAAAAGTAGATTTCCAGCTCGGAGTCCAGGTCGAACGTCCCCGAGGTTTCCACCGAATACGCCACGATGTTTTTGTATGGCAACGAGGTGAAGTCTTTCTTGCTGCCGGTGATGCCTTGTACGTTCACCGCAATGATGCGCTTGTTGGTGAACACCACGCCGTCGCGCATGGACTTGTAGGAATCGATGACCTCTTCGCCGTCGAGCAAAAGGTCGGCAACCCGTTCGGCGTATTCCGCATTTTGCTTGAGCTTGAAGAATCCCTTGTTGTTGAAGTCGATCATTGGCCTCTCCCTGATTGTCAAAAAGAGCATCTAAGCACGACTTCATGCCATCGGGCCTGCCTTACTTTTCTTCGCCGGTCGTGCGTACCGCACTCTCGATCGCCCGCACGCTGATCGCCGCAAAGATCGCGGTGAGCAGCACGCCGTTGAACCCCAGCAATATCGCGAGTATTCGCGACATCGGCAGTTTCGGCACGAGTTCGCCGTAGCCGATGGTCAACCCGGTCACGAAACCGAAGTAAATGCCGTCGAAAGCGTCCCAGCCTTCCAGGTAGCTGATGATCAGGCCGCAGGTGACGATGACGACCAGCATGGTGGAAAAGATCGGCCAGACAATTCGCAGGTAGTAACCTACGGCTTTGTAGAACGCTCGACGGATGTGCGAGGTATGGGTGGGCTTCATGTCATGGGTATCCTGGGGGCGGCGGATCATTTCGTGACAGACGCAATGGCCACTTCACTTTAGCCTGTGTCGCCGTCAGCTGCGCTATCATCGCCCGCCTCTGTATCTTCAAGAGTTTGTATCCCGGATGTCCCAAGCGCTGCCAATACCCGATGCCCCTCAATCGCTGCCACCCGTGCTGGCCGGCCCGCTGTTGCGACGCCTGGAACCCACGCGGCTGGTGCTGTGGCTGGTGGGCTCGCGGGCGCTGGAGCTGACGCTGCGCTTGCAGGGCGTGGGCGATATTCGCCTCGATGCCGGGCAATGCACGGTCGTTACGGTGGGAACCCATGGGTTTGTGCACCTGATCGACGTAGCGCTGGACGTTGCCCTGCCCTGCGATGAACTGATCGAGTACGACCTGCTGATCGATGACGGCACCGGCATCGCCACCTGGGCGCCGCATCTGTTGTATGGCGACGCCACTGCGCCGAACTTTGTCCTGCGCGCTCGCGTCGATCAGTTGCTGCACGGCTCCTGCCGCAAACCCCATCATCCGGCGACCGACGGCCTGCTGTGCGTCGACGGGTTGTTGGCGCAAGACCACCCGGCCACGGACCGTCCGGCGCTGCTGATGATGAGCGGCGATCAGGTCTACGCCGACGATGTAGCCGGGCCGACCCTGCGGGCGATCCACGCCCTGATCGAACGGCTGGGGTTGTTCGGTGAGCATCTGGAAGGCGCCGTGGTCAGCGACAGCGCCGAGCTTTACGGGCACGCGGCCTGTTATTACCACCGCGCGGATCTGTTGCCGGCGCTACAGAGCAACGAAACCCTGCGCGAGCGCTTTTTCGGCGGCGCGCGCAAGCCGATTTTCACCAGCAGCAGTGCCGACAATCACCTGGTGACCTTCGCCGAAGTCATGGCCATGTACCTGCTGGTCTGGTCGCCGACGCCCTGGGCCTTGATCGCGCCCAAACCGCCGAAACTGATCAAGGAGCGACGCGAGCGTTATGCCCTGGAGCAGACGCGCATCGATGCCTTCAAGGCCGGCCTGGACAAGGTCGCCCGAGCCCTGGCGCACGTGCCGACGCTGATGATCTTCGACGACCACGACATTACCGACGACTGGAATCTTTCCGCGCAGTGGGAGGAGACGGCCTACGGCCATGCGTTTTCCAAACGCATCATCGGCAACGCGCTGCTGGCCTACATGCTGTGCCAGGGCTGGGGCAACAATCCGGATGCCTTCACCGCTGTCCTGGAAAAGACCCGTTTGCTCAGTGCCACCGGAGATGACCGTTACCTCGACAGCGATGTCCAGGACGCTCTGATCGATGAGCTGCTGCGCTTCCAGCACTGGCATTACGTGCTGCCCACCACCCCGGCCATGGTGGTGCTCGATACCCGCACCCGACGCTGGCGCAGCGAGATGAACCTCAAGCAACCGTCGGGCCTGCTGGACTGGGAAGCCCTCTGCGAACTGCAGCAGGAGCTGCTCGATCACCCCTCGGCGATCATCGTGTCGCCGGCGCCGATCTTCGGCGTCAAACTGATTGAAACCGTGCAAAGAGTGTTCAGCTGGCTGGGCTATCCACTGCTGGTGGACGCCGAGAACTGGATGGCCCATCGCGGCGCGGCCCAGGTGATCCTGAACATTTTCCGCCACTCGCGCACGCCGGGTAACTACGTGGTGCTGTCCGGCGATGTGCATTACTCCTTCGTCTACGAAGTGCTGATCCGCCACCGCAAGGCCGGCCCGCGCATCTGGCAGATCACCAGCAGCGGGATCAAGAACGAGTTCCCGCCGACCCTGCTGGAGTGGTTCGACCGCCTCAATCGCTGGCTGTATTCACCACGCTCGCCGCTGAACTGGCTGACCAAGCGCCGGCGCATGCGCATCGTGCCGCACGTGCCCGAACATGCCGAAGCGGGCGAACGACTGTGGAATTCGGCGGGGATCGGCCAGGTGTACTTCAATGAACAAGGGCAGCCACGGGATATTTTTCAGCACAACGCCAATGGCTCGCCGAAGACGCGAATGGTGGCGCCTGCAAACGATGACTGAGGGGCTGTACGGAGAACCTGTGGGAGCGACGGTGCGGCGATCCGACCTGCTCGCGAAGACTGCTTAACATTCAGCATTTATGCTACCTGATACACCGCTTTCGCGAGCAGGCTCGCTCCCACAGTTTGATCGGTGTCGCTCATGGACCTTACCCGAACCCTGATCATCGGTAACTCCGGTTCCGGCAAGAGCTGGCTGGCGCAACGCCTGGCCGAGCGATTGCAGGTGCCATGGACCGACCTCGACCGCACTCACTGGCTGTCCGACGAACACAGCATCGCCCGCCCCCGCGCCGAAGCCTTGGCCATGGCGAGGGTCGCGGCCGAGCAGGAGCGCTGGGTGATCGAAGGCGTGTATGGCTGGATCGCCAGCGAACTGCTGCCCCGCACGACGACGCTGATCTGGTTGAGCGTTGCCGACGAGGTTTGCGTCGCCAATATTCGCCAGCGTGAAATCAACGACGATGAACGCCTGATCGCCCTGCTGGAGTGGGCGGGGAGTTATCGCCAGCGCGATGACTCCAGCGGATATACGGCCCATCAGCGGCTGTTCGAAGGGTTTACCGGTACGAAGATGCGGCTGACGGATCGGACGGAAATAACAGTGTTCGCCACCGATTTACTGTAGGAGCTGCCGCAGGCTGCGATCTTTTGATCTTCAACGACGCCAGAGCCGCCGCACATCAAGAACAAAAAAATCGCAGCCTGCGGCAGCGCCTACGAAGGGAGTCACCGTTCTGCTTTCAGCACCCGACTCACCCCCCTGACAATCATCTCCACCTCCCGCTCATCAATCGTCAGCGGCGGCAACAAACGAATGGTTTGCCCGCGCGTCACGTTGATCAGCAACCCATGGTCCCGGGCGGCGATCAGGCTCAGGTCGCGGATCGGCTGCTTGAGTTCGATGCCGATCATCAGGCCCTGGCCACGGATCGCCAGGACGTTCGGTTGATCCGCCAATTCCATGCGCAACCTGCTTATCAGACGTTCGCCCTGAAGCCGGGCATTTTCCAGCAAGGCTTGCTCCTCGATGATGTCCAGCACCGTGCAGCCGACCCGACAGGCCAGCGGGTTGCCGCCGAAGGTGCTGCCGTGACTACCGGGGGTAAAGAGTTCGGCGGCTCTGCCACGGGCCAGGCAGGCGCCGATCGGGACGCCGTTGCCCAGGCCTTTGGCCAGGGTCATCACATCCGGGACGATGCCTTCGTGCTGGAACGCGAACCACTGCCCGGTACGGCCGATGCCGGTCTGGATTTCATCCAGCATCATCAGCCATGAGCGCCGGTTGCAGAGCTCGCGCACGGCTTTCAAGTAACCGGGGGGTGCCAGTTGCACACCGCCTTCGCCCTGGATCGGCTCCATCAGGATGGCCACGATGCGCGAGCCGTAATCCTGGCGCACCTTGTCCAGTGCGTTGAGGTCGCCGAACGGCACTTTGACAAAGTCCCCCGGCAACTTGTTGAAACCCAGGCGCACCGCCGGGCCATCGCTGGCGCACAGGGTGCCGAGGGTGCGGCCATGGAAAGCGTTTTCCATGACCACCACCAAGGGTTGCTCGATGCCTTTGTGCCAGCCATGCAGACGGGCAATTTTCAGCGCCGTTTCATTGGCCTCGGCCCCGGAGTTGTTGAAGAACGCCCGGTCCATGCCTGACAGTTGGGTCAGTTTGCGCGCCAGGCGTTGCTGCCAGTCGATGCTGTAGAGGTTGGAAGTGTGTAGCAACAGGCCGGCCTGTTCGCTGATCGCCGCGACGATTTTCGGGTGAGAGTGGCCGACGTTGGTCACCGCCACCCCGGCCACCGCGTCCAGGTATTCACGACCGGCCTGGTCCCACAGGCGCGTGCCCAGGCCCTTGTTGAAACTCAAGGCCAAGGGTTGGTAAGTGCTCATCAGGCAGGCGGCGGTCATGACATCAAGCTCCATCAAGGGTCGTTGTTTTTGCAGTATGGTTAGCCACCTGAACTGGATAAATACTGCAATACTTCAATCATTTTAAAGTCGAGCTTGATAATGGACCTGTTCCAGGCAATGACCGTCTACGTCAAGGTGGTGGAAACCGGCAGCATGACGAGCGCCGCGGCGCAGTGCAAAATGTCCACGACCATGGTCGGCAACCACCTCAAGGCCCTCGAGCAGCGCCTGGGCGTGCGCCTGCTCAACCGCACGACCCGGCGCCAGCGGTTGACCGAATTTGGCGTTGCGTATTACCAGCGCTGCCTCGAAGTGTTGGGGCTGGTGGCTGATTCCGAACGCCTGGCCGAGCAAGCGCTGGATGAACCCAGCGGCACGTTGCGCATCTCGGCGCCCTTGACCTTCGGCACCGAAAAACTGGCACCCGCCCTGAGCGAATTCGCCCTGCTCTACCCCAGGGTAAAACTCGACGTGATGCTCACCAACCGGCGTCCGGACCTGCTGGAAAACGGACTGGACGTGGCCTTTCGCCTGGGCGCCATCGAGGCGTCCAACCTGATCGCCCGCCCGCTGCTCGACTACACCCTGACCATGTGCGCATCGCCGGCGTATGTGGCCCGTCGCGGCGCGCCACAAACCCCTGAAGACCTGCGCCACCACGATTGCCTGTCCTTCGCCTATCCGGCTGGCGATGACTGGCATTCGGTGGAGAAAGAATGGCGCCTGGCCGGCCCCGAAGGCGAAGTCACGGTAGCGGTCAGCGGACCGATGCTGATCAACAGCTCGGCAGGGCTGCATCAGGCGGCGCGAACCGGCATGGGCATCGTGATGTTGCCCGATGTCCTGGTCGAGCAAGACATCCAGGACGGCAAACTGCTGGCCTTGATGCCCGGATTCAACCCACCGAGCCGGCCGATGCACCTGATGTATGCCCAGGACCGCTACCGCCTGCCGAAATTGCGACGTTTCGTCGACTTCGCGGTGCAGATGTGGGGCAAGCACTAGCAGCCTCGCCAACCCTTGGACTAATCTCCCTGACTGAGCAGGTCATTGGCTATCAGGCGCGTGCCAGGGAGAGCAGCGATGGGAGAAGCATCGAGTATCGAACCCTTGAAGTTCAATGTCTCGGACATGAACGAAGGCATGCTGCACACCATCATGGAACTGGTCAGCGACGGAATATGGGACTGGAACGCCAACACCGGCTTCGTCTACCGCAACGCCCGCTGGTACGAAATGCTCGGCTACACGCCGCACTCCCTGGATAACAACGTGTTGACCTGGGAAAACATCATTCACCCCGATGATTTCCCGCAGGTGATGGCCCTGTTCGATGACTACCTGAGCCAGCGCACGCCCGTGTATCAGGCCGAGTACCGCTGCCGCACGCATGACGGCCGTTATATCTGGATCGAAGACCGCGGCCACGTGCTGGCACGCAATGCCGACGGTTCAGTGGCGCGGATGGTCGGCGCCCACCGCAGCATCGAAGACAAGAAGCGCCTGCTCGAAGCCCTCGAGCGGCGCAATCAATCCCTTGAAGCCCTCGTTGAAGAACGCACCCGCGAGCTGTCCAGGGTCAATCAGCAACTGCAGAAGCAACTGGAAGAAAATCGTAAGTTGGCTGAAACCGATGCCCTGACGTCGATCGCCAATCGCTATCGCCTGGAACAGACCCTGCGCCAGGAATGCGAGCGGTCCCAGCGCTTTCGCCAGCCGTTGTCACTGATCGCCATGGACATCGACGACTTCAAGAGCATCAACGATCACTACGGCCATGCACTGGGCGATGCCGCTTTGATTCAGGTGGTCGAACGAGTCAAGCGCAGTTTGCGTGCGGGGGATGTGCTGGCCCGTTGGGGCGGCGACGAATTCATCGCGGTCCTGCCCGATACCTCGCTGGCTGAGGCCAGGACCCTGGCCGAAGCCATCCGCCAGGGTCTATCGGAGATGCCATCGGTGGGCGACTTTCACGTGAGCATGAGTTTCGGCGTGGTCCAGCGCTTCGAGGAGGAGCAACAGACCGGCCTGATGGCCAGGGCCGATCAGGCACTGTATCGGTCGAAAATCGCCGGCAAGAATGTGATCACCGGATAACGACCGTCACATCCCCGTCTTCACCAGCACCGGTTTTTCCTGATAGCGATCCGGGTACAGTTGCTTGAGCTGTGCCACCTTTGGCAAGTCATTGATCACGATGTAGGGATAGGTCGGGTGCTCGGTCAGGAAGTCCTGGTGCTCTTCTTCGGCCGGATAAAAACCGTTGAAGCTCTCCAGCTTGGTCACGATCGGCTTGTCGAACGAATGCGCGGCATCGAGCTGGGCAATGTAGGCCTGGGCGACCCGTTGCTGCTCGCTGCTCTTGGTAAAGATCGCCGAACGGTATTGGGTGCCGGTGTCGGGCCCCTGGCGGTTGAGTTCGGTCGGGTTGTGGGCCACGGAGAAGTAGATCTGCAGCAAGGTGCCGTAGCTGACCTGGCTCGGGTCGAAGGTCACTTCCACCGATTCCGCATGACCGGTACTGCCGCTGCTGACGCGTTCGTACTGTGCCGTATCAGCTTTGCCACCGGCGTAACCGGAGACGGCATTCTTCACGCCTTTGACATGCTGGAACACCCCTTGCACACCCCAGAAGCAACCACCGGCAAATACCGCGGTTTCGCTGCGGGCCTGGGTGGTTTCGTCGAGGGCCGGTGGGGGTAGAAGCACGCCCTCTTCAGCCCCGCCCAGGGAAAATGCCGAGCATTGGCCAATGATGCCGGCAGCGGCCAACCCCAACAGCGTGCGGCGCCAGGTGAAAAGATTTTTCATGTCACAGACTCCTGAGAAATTCAGACGGCTTTGGGCTCGAACTTGAGCGCCAGACCGTTCATGCAGTAACGCAAACCGGTCGGTTTCGGCCCGTCGTCGAAGACATGGCCCAGATGCCCGCCGCAACGCCGGCAGTGCACCTCTTCGCGCGACATGCCGTAGGAACGGTCCTGGCGAGTGGCCACGGCCTTGTCCAGCGGCGCCCAGAAACTCGGCCAGCCGGTATGGCTATCGAACTTGGTCGCCGATGAGAACAGCGGCAACTGGCACCCGGCGCAGAGGAATGTGCCGTCGCGGTGCTCGTTGTTCAGCGGGCTGCTGTAGGCCCGTTCAGTGCCTTCTTCGCGGAGAATTTCATACTGTTCGTCGCTCAGGATGGCGTGCCATTCGCTATCGCTGTGGGTCACTTCAAACGCCTCGGCGGCGCTGGCATCGCTGATCAATGCCGTGCCTGTGGAAAACTTAGGCAACAGGCCGATTGCCAGGGCTGCCACCCCCAGCCCGCCGCTCGCGAGAAGAAATTGCCGTCGTGAAAACATGCTCGTCTCCAAAAATCCAGGGGTGTTTCATGGAACACAGCCTAGGCTTTGGGTGATCGCCAAATCCTCACAGGAAGTTAAACAATTCGTGATAACTCGGGCCGCGAAAAACCCGCACAATGGCCCCTTCAATGACTTCACTGACTTGACTGACTTGACTGACTTGATTGTAGGAGCTGCCGCAGGCTGCGATCTTTTGATCTTGTTTTTTTAAATCAAAGTCAAAAGATCGCAGCCTTCGGCAGCTCCTACAGTGAGTGGCATTACGCACAATGCGCAGAGGGATCGAGCTGGATGGAACAGACCAAACGCGTCCTCGTGGTCGAGGACGACCTGCATATCGCCGACCTGATCTGCCTGCACCTGCGTGACGAGCAGTTCGAGGTGGTGCACAGCGCCGACGGCAATGAAGGCATGCGCCTGCTGCAGCAAGGCAACTGGGATGCGCTGATCCTCGACCTGATGCTGCCCGGTGTCGACGGCCTGGAAATCTGCCGCCGCGCACGCGCCATGGCCCGCTACACGCCGATCATCATCACCAGTGCGCGCTCCAGCGAAGTGCACCGGATCCTCGGCCTGGAGCTCGGTGCCGACGATTACCTGGCCAAGCCGTTTTCCATGCTCGAACTGGTGGCCCGGGTCAAAGCCCTGCTGCGCCGGGTGGATGCCATGGCACGCAACCTGAAGATGGACGCCGGCAGCCTGCTCATCGACGGCCTGGCCATTGACCCGATCACCCGCGAAGTGTCCCAGGGCGGCCGACGCCTGGACCTCACACCCCGGGAGTTCGACCTGCTGTACTTTTTCGCCCGCCAACCGGGCAAGGTGTTTTCGCGCATGGACCTGCTCAACGCCGTCTGGGGCTATAGCCACGAAGGCTACGAGCATACGGTCAACACCCACATCAATCGCCTGCGCGCCAAGATCGAGGCCGACCCCGCGCAACCGGTACGCATCCTCACGGTCTGGGGCCGCGGCTACAAGTTCGCCACCGGGGAGGAATCGCCGCCATGAGGCTGACCCTGACGCAGCGCCTGTCCCTGGTGTTCGCCGTGCTACTTCTGGTGTGCTGCGGCACCTCGGCGTGGCTGCAGGTGCGGTCCAACCAGATGCATGAACAGGAAGTGGTGCAAGGGTTGTCCCGGGACCTGGCGCAGCATATCGCCAGTGACACGGTGCTGATGGACACCCAGGGCCTGATGCCCAATGCCGTGCGGGATCTGTTCAGCAAGCTGATGCAGGTCAACCCCAGTGTCGAGGTGTACCTGTTGGACACCGAGGGCAAGATTGTCGGCAGTGCCGCGCCCGAAGGCCGGATTCGACGCGAGCGTGTCGACATGGCACCAATCCAGCGCCTGCTCAGGGGCGACGCCTTGCCGATTACCGGTGATGATCCGCGCAGCGTCGACGCGCGCAAGGTGTTCAGCGCCGCACCGTTGAAGGTCAATGGCAAGGCCGTCGGGTATCTCTACGTGGTGCTGCTGGGTGAAGACCACGATCGCCTGGCCGAACGGGGCGCCACCAGTGCTGCGCTCAATACCGCCCTGATGTCCATTGGATTGGTTGCGCTGTTGTGCCTGATTGCCGGTCTCACCGCGTTTGCGCTGATCACCCGGCCGTTGCGCCGCCTCACCGAAACCGTCAGCCAGTTCGACATCGATGGCGTCCCGGTAACCCCGGCCCCGCCCGTCCCCCTGGAAAAAGCCGCCAGCCACGATGAAATTGCTGTACTCGACGCCGCCTTCCGGCAGATGCAGGCGCGTTTGGGTGAACAATGGCGCTCGTTGACCCGCCAGGACCAGGAACGCCGCGAACTGGTGGCAAACATCTCCCACGATCTGCGTACGCCGCTGGCCTCGTTGCACGGCTATCTGGAAACCCTGTCGCTCAAGGACGCCACGCTGTCCGCCGCCGACCGCCGCCGCTACCTGGGCATCGCCCTGGATCAAAGCCGCAAGGTCGGTGGGCTGGCGCAGTCGCTGCTGGAACTTGTGCGCCTGGAACATGGTTTTGTGCAACCGGTGCTGGAGCGTTTTTCGCTGACCGACCTGGTCCAGGACATTTTCCAGAAATTCGAACTGACGGCCGAGGCGCGGCAGGTTGAATTGAAGGCCACGTTCGCCCCCAACGTTTCTGCAGCCTGCGCCGACCTGGGATTGATCGAGCGGGTGTTGACCAATCTTTTCGACAACGCGTTGCGCCATACACCGCCAGGTGGCGAGATCGAATTGGGTTTGCGTCCCCAAGGCTCGTTTATTGAAGTGACTGTCAGCGACACGGGCCCTGGTATTGCTCCCGAATTGCGCGAGGGTCTGTTTTTGCGGCCGTTCAATATCGGTGGTGCACGGCGCGATGGCGGGCTGGGGTTGCGTATTGTGCACCGCATCCTGCAATTGCATGGGCTTGAGATTCAGTTGACCGACAGGCCGGGGCGTGGGGCGACGTTTCGGTTTTTGTTGCCGATCGATGAACAGACTGCGGCGGGATTGGCGGAGCGGTCGATGAACCTGAATACGCCGGGGCAAGTCTGAAAAGTCAGGGCGCCTGACACACCGCTTTCGCGAGCAGGCTCGCTCCCACAGGGGATTTGCGTCGTACACAGAATTTGTGGCAACCCAAATCAACTGTGGGAGCGAGCCTGCTCGCGAATAGGCCAGCTCAAACAATATAGAACTCAGGTCAGTCCCGATAATCCGGCGCCACCCGCTCCAGCAATCTCAGCAACGCCGCCCAGGCCAGTTGCATCGCATCTGGATCATTGAGCTCACCCTCCTCCAGCGCCCGTCCCGGCTCATTGAACTGCCGCTCGGTATGCGCGCAAACCTCGGGCGACGGCAACACCAGCTCCCCGGCAGCCATGGCTGCCAACTGAATGTCGCAGGCCTTTTCCAGGTAATACATGCGCATGAACGCCTGCCCTACCGTCTCGCCCACCGTCAGCAAACCGTGATTGCGCAGCATCAGCACCGGCTTGTCGCCCATGTCCGCCACCAGCCGCCGCTGCTCGCTCAGGTCCAGCGCCACGCCTTCGTAGTCGTGGTAGGCCACACGGTTGTAGAACTCCATGGAAATCTGGTTCACCGGCAACAGCCCGCACTTCAACGCCGCCACCGCACAACCGGATTTAGTGTGGGTGTGCAACACGCATTGCGCGTCTTCACGGGCACCGTGAATGGCGCTGTGGATCACGAAACCGGCCGGGTTCACCGGGTACCGCGACGGTTCCACCGCGTTGCCATCGAGGTCGATTTTCACCAGGTTGGACGCGGTGATCTCATCGAACATCAGCCCGTAGGGGTTGATCAGGAAGTGATGCTCCGGCCCCGGAATGCGCACCGAGATGTGGGTAAAGATCAAATCGGTCATGCGAAAATGCGCCACCAGGCGATAACAGGCGGCGAGTTCTTCGCGCAAACGTTGTTCGGTCGGGCTCATGCGTTCACCTTCACGGTAGAGGCCTCAAGTCCCTGACCCAAGGCCTCCCAACCGTCGAAGCCACGTCGGGCGATGAACACCAGCCGGGTAGTATCGACGCCGGCTTCGTCGGTCGCCGGCAAAAACTGACTGCGGGTACCGACGTGTTGCAGCCAGTGCGCCTTGTTGCCCTGCGCCAGCTTCACCAGCCCCTTGACCCGGAACACATCGCTGGGCAGCGCCTGCAACCAGCCGCGTAATCCGTCGGCATCCAGGGCCGCGTTACTCTGCCACAACCAACTGCTGAACATCTCGCCGTGATCGCCATCGGACACCCGTGTCAGCGGTTTGACTTTGCGAGGTTCAAGCTCCAGTTCGGTATCCAGCCACAGCGCATCCGGCAACTGCGCCTGCACGCTTTCATGCACGCGGGTCCTGAGCCCCAACGCCTCGCGCAATGCCTGCAACTGCGTCTCGTCGACCAGATCGGTCTTGTTCAACAGCAGCAAATCGGCAGCGGCCACTTGCGCCCGCGCCAGTCGCGCGTACTCGCCGTCGAGTTGCAGATGGCGAGTGGCATCGACCACCGTGATCACCATGTCCAGTTGCATCTGGCTACGCAGCTGTGGATAAGCCAGGGTCTGCACGATGCGCTGCGGATCGGACACGCCGCTGCACTCGATGACGATGCGCTCCAGCCGCGGCTGCAATTGCGCCAGGCTGCCCAGTTGGGCCAGCAGGTCTTCCTGCACGGTGCAGCAGATGCAGCCGTTTTGCAGGCTGTACACCGCGTCGGTCACCTCCGAAACGATCGCAGCATCGATGTTCAGCTCGCCGAAATCGTTGACGATCACCGCCAGGCGGCTGCCTTCGGCACGGCGCACCATGCGGTTGAGCAAGGTGGTTTTACCAGCCCCGAGAAAACCCGAGACGACGGTCACGGCAATACGTGGCGTGGTCATTACGCCTTGCCCTCCAGCACCGGTGGTTCGCCCTGCCAGACCGCCTTGAGGCCAACGGCTTCCAGCGTCGAATGGCGGTCGTAGACCAGTTGCCCTTCGACGAAGGTCAGCAGCACCTGGGTCTTGTGGATGTAGTTGCGTGCCGGTGCAGCAAACAGGTCACGGTCGATCACGATCAGGTCCGCCGACTTGCCCACTTGCAGGCTGCCGGTGCTGTGCTCCAGGCCCATGGCCACGGCGCCGTTGCTGGTAATCACGGTCAGCGCCTGTTCGAGGCTGATCGGGTCGCCGAAGCAGGCCGGGTCGTCGTTCCACGGGTTCTGCCGGGTGATCATGGTTTCCAGCGCCAGCCACGGGTCGATAGACGCCACCGGCCAGTCGGTGCCCATCACGGCGGTGCCACCCGCGGCGAGCACGCCCTTGAAGTCGTAGATGCGCTTGAGCCGTTCCTGGCCGTAACCGGACCGCGCACCGCTGGCGAACGGTGTCGGGTACCAGGCCGCCGGGGAAAATTCGGCGATGACGTTCAGTTCCTTGAAACGCGGCAGGTTGCCCGGGTGCAGCAAGGTGCTGTGGGCGCACTGGTGACGCACACCGCTGAAGCCGTTGCGCCGACGCGCCTCGGCCACGGCATCGAGGAACACGTCGGAGGCGCCGTCGCCGGTGCAATGGGCAATGACGCGGATGCCCTTGCGGTCCATGTCCACCACCATGTCGGTGATGTGCTCCGGTGTCAGGTTGAGCTTGCCGCGCCAGCTCTTTTCCTCTGGCCATGGGGTCAGCAGGTACGAAGACTTTGGCTCCACGGTACCGTCGAAGTGAAACTTCACCGCGTTGGCGCTCAGGCGTGCGCTGCGATAGTAGTGACGCTCGCCCGCCAGCAATTCCCAGCGACGACGCACCGGGAAGATGTCGTCCTGCCAACTGATCGCCGCTTCGATGCGCACGGTCAGTTCACCGCTGTCATCGAGCGCCTTCAGGGCTTGCAAGCGCTGTTCGCAGACGTGCACATACTTGCTTGCCGTGACCCCGCGCGAGCTCTGGAAGTGCACGCCATCGCGATAAGCGCGGCGCAGCACGCTGACCGGTGTCGGCGGCATGGCGGCGTGGATCATCGCGTAGGCGCCATCGATCATCAGGCCGGTGGGTTCGCCGGTCAGTTCGTCACGCTCGAAATAGCCGTTGCGCGGGTCTGAGGTGTTGCCATCGATCCCAGCCAGTTCCAGGGCCTTGGAGTTGACCATCATGGTGCCCCACATGCGGTCGAGCAGCGCCACGGGACGGTCAGGCATGACGCTGTCGAGCCAGGCACGCCCCGGGGTCAGGCCCGCTTCGCGGAAGGTGTAGCGCACCCAGTATTGGCCGTAGATCCAGCCATCGCCGGGATGGCTGTCGGCGTAGGCGAGAATGCTTTCGCGCAGCTGTTCCGGGGTCGGGTCTTCGATGCCGACGTCGAGGTCATCGGCGTAGCGCGGCGCCAGTGCGAGATCGGGGTGGGTGTGCATGTCGTGCAGGCCCGGCATGCAGAACGCACCTTGCAGGTCATGCACGCGGGTGTTCGGGCCCTTGAACATCTCGATCTGACCAAGGCTGGCAACACCGATCAACTTGCCGTCGCGAATGGCCACGGCCTCGGCCCACGGGTTGGCAAGGTCCTGGGTGTAGATACGACCATTGGCCAGGATCAGGTCGGCGTAGGTCCCCTGCACGGAATGGGTAGAGGAAAAGTTATCGGACTCAGCCATGTAAGCCACCTTTGAGTTCAGGAGATTGAAAGGTCCACCGGGCGTCGGGCGCATCGGGGGCCTGAAAAAATTGTTGTTGTTTTAGTCAGCCAGAAACGTTGCCGCATCGACCTCGATCATCACCGGTTCATGGCAATTGCCGAGTTGCCCCAGCAACTCGCGCAGCGCTTGCAGAGTGCTCGCCCGGTGGTGGGAGACGTGGCAGCTTTGCGCGAGAGCGGCGAAGTCCGGCGTGAGGATGTCCACCCCGAGCAAGGGCACCGCCCTGGCGTTCATGTAGTCGCGGATTTCGGCGTAGCTGCTGTTGTTCCACAGCAGCAGGATCACGCCAACGCCGGCTTCCCTGGCGGCGATCAGTTCGGCGCTGGAAAACTGCAAGCCACCGTCGCCCACCAACGCCACCACCGGACGCAAGGGTTGCGCGAGCTTGGCGCCGATGGCGGCGGGCAAGCCGTAGCCGAGGGTGCCGTAGCCACTGCCGGCGTTGAACCAGCTGTTGGGTGTTGGCGCCCGGTAGCCCAGGGCGCCCTGGTACACCGGCTGGGTCGAATCACCGACGATCAGCGGTTGGGGCAGGCAATCGCGCAGCGTATCGAGCAGCGCTTGCATGCGATTTTGTTTCGCCGTCCAGCCGGCCTGTTCAAGGGCGTTGACCCGACTCACCCGCGCAGCGGCCCAGGCGCCATCGGCCTCGCGTTGCGGCAGTTGCGCCAGTAACGCGAGCAAGCCTTGTTCGGCGTCACCCAACAAGCCGACCGTAGCCGCCTGCACCCCGAGTATCTGTAGCGGGTCGATGTCCAGGCGAATCAGCGGCGCCTTGAACTGCAAGGGGCCAAGGCCGAAAAAGTCGTAGTCGGTTTCCCCCAGCTCAGTGCCGACCGCCAGCACCACGTCGGCCTCGGCGAACAGCTCGCGGCCGTGGGCCGAAGACTGCACACCGTCGAGCAATAACGGATGCTCGGGAGCTAGCAAACCACGGGCGTTGGTGGTCAATGCCACGGGGGCCTGCAAGCGTTCGGCGAGTGCAGTCAGGGCCTCGCTGGCGCGGCGCGCGCCGCCACCGGCAAGGATCAACGGACGCTTCGCCGCCTGGATCAATTCGACTGCGCCGGCGATGGCCGTGGCTGCCGGGGCCGGTGCTGCCGGCAATGCCCGCGGGCGCAAGTCCAGGCCATCGGCAGGCATTTCCAGCACGTCCAGCGGAATCTCGATGTGCACCGGCCGTGGCCGCGTGCAGCCGAACAGGGCAAAGGCCCGCGCCAGCACTTCCGGCAACTGCGACGGGTGCTGCAGCGTATGGCTGAAGGCGCAGACACCGGCGACCAGCGCACGCTGGTCCGGCAGTTCATGCAGGTGACCGTGCCCAAGGCGCAAGTGCTCGCGACGGTTGCAGGTGGAGATCACCAGCATCGGTACCGAGTCCGCATACGCCTGGCCCATGGCGGTGATGATGTTGGTCATGCCGGGACCGGTGATGATGAAACACACCCCCGGCTTGCCGCTGGCGCGGGCATAACCGTCGGCCATGAACCCGGCGCCCTGCTCGTGGCGTGGGCTGACGTGTTGCAGGCGGCTGCCGTGCAAGCCGCGATACAGCTCGACGGTGTGCACGCCGGGAATGCCGAAGACGGTTTCAACGCCATAACCTTCCAGCAACTGAACGAGCGCCTGGGCACAACGGGTCATGCAGCACCTCTTTGATGATGGGCGATACCGGCCCAAGGACAATTGGCGCTAGTATTGTTGAATCAACCGATACAACAATCGATTTTTTTTGGCCTGACTGTTCGATTTACGTCACCATACGAGCTCACAACAAGACCGGGATGATTTATGCGTTTTCCTTCGATGACCGCCCTTCGCGCGCTGGACGCAGTCGCCCGCACCGGCAGCGTGTCGGTTGCGGCCCGTGAGCTGAACCTGACCCGTAGCGCCATCAGCCACCAGATCAGCAAGCTGGAGGAATGTGTCGGCTTCCCCCTCACCGAGCGCATTGGCCGCGGCATTGGCCTGACTTACCAGGGCGAACGTTACGCCAGGGAGGTGCACGGGATCTTGTTGAACCTGCTCGATGCCGGGCAGTTGGTCGACGACCAGGAAATCTCCGGCCGGCTGTGCGTCAGTTGCGCACCGGGGTTTGCCACCTATTGGCTGTGCCACCACATCGGCGCGTTCCTGCGCCAGTATCCGCAGGTGCAATTGCAGCTGATTTCCCCACGCACACCGGACGATATCAACAACCCCGGCGCCGACCTGTTCATCGCCTACGGGATTGGCGACTGGCCGGAGATGGTGGTCGAAGAAATCGTTGCGCTGCGCTTCTTCCCGGTGTGCAGCCCGCGCCTGATCAACGCCCTGAGCGGCCTGAAAAACCCGCAGGAACTGAGCAACTACCCGCTGTTGCACATGACCGATTATTCGGACTGGCGCGTCTGGCTGACCGCCGCGGGGGCTTCGGGGGTCAACGCGACGAGCGGCATCCTGTTCTCCGATGCGCACTGCGCGCAGTCGGCGTGCATTGCCGGCCAGGGTATCGCGATCGGCGACAACCTGATTAGCGGCGATGCCTTGTCCAAGGGCCTGCTGGTACGCCCCTTCGACATCACCATTGACCTGCACCGTGGCTACTACCTCGCCGTCGATCCGCAAAAGGCCGAGCGCGCAGTGGTCCAGGCCTTCAGCAACTGGGTCAAGACGCAGCTGCAGTCCTCCCACCAGACCTGGCAGGACACCCTCTGAGGACAGAGCGGGATGCCTGACCACCGCAGATCTGTAGGAGCCGGCTTGCTGGCGATGGCGGCCTGAAGAACGCTATCGCCAGCAAGCCGGCTCCTACAGAAAAGCCGTCTGGGCGACACCGGCAAATGAGTAAAAAAACTAACCAATACGGGCAAAATAATTCCATTGATGTAGCGATATTTTTAACAATAATACGCCCAAAGCCCATTTCGGATTCGCATCCGTCCTCGTACGTCTTATGGGCAATAAAAAGAGGAACCTCATTGTGTCCAGCCGTTCAGCGATTCAGCTCAGCGCTCAAGGTATCAGCCAGTATTACGGCCGTTTCGCGGCGCTGGATAACGTCGACCTGGATGTTCGCCAAGGCGAATTCCTGACCCTGCTGGGCCCCTCCGGCTCGGGCAAGACCACCTTGCTGATGATCCTGGCCGGTTTCCTCAGCCCGACCTCAGGCAGGCTGATGGAGCAAGGCGTCGACATCATCCGGCGCTCCGCCGAGAAGCGGAACTACGGCATGGTGTTCCAGGGTTATGCACTGTTCCCGCACATGAGCGTGGCCGACAACGTCGCCTACCCGCTGCGTATCCGCAAAGTCGCGGCCGAAGAACGCAATCGCCGGGTCAAGCACATCCTTGAAGTGGTCGGCCTCGGAGCGCACATGCACAAGAAGCCCGCCGAGCTGTCCGGTGGCCAACAGCAGCGCGTAGCGATTGCCCGGGCGCTGGTGTTCGAACCGGAACTGTTGCTGCTCGACGAACCGCTGTCAGCCCTGGACAAGAACCTGCGCGAACAGCTGCAAACCGAATTGCAACGCATCCACCGTCAGGTCGGCACCAGTTTCGTCTTCGTCACCCACGACCAGAACGAAGCCCTGGCGCTGTCCTCGCGCATCGCGATTTTCAACCACGGCAAGCTGACCCAGGTCGACACGCCGGAAAACATCTATAACCGCCCCGAGAGCCGTTTCGTCGCCGAGTTCCTGGGCAAGATGAACCTGTTCCCGCTGGACAACCTGACCCGCAACGGCCAGACCGCCAGCGGCCGCTGTGGCACCAGCGTGTTACACGCCGTTGCACCGAACGCATTGAGCAATGCGCCGATCGTATTGGCCGTACGCCCAGAGCACATGGAACTGCACAGCGATTGCCCGACCACGGAGGGCTACAACGTGATGCCCGCGCAGCTCACAGACAAGGTCTATCAAGGCTCCAGCACCCACCTGGCGCTAAAAGTCGGCGGCGATACATTGCCGATCAACCTGTCCGTACCGGGCAATCACCCGGGCGCGCTGATGCCCAGCGGTGCGCCGGTTTGGCTGAGCTGGCCGGTGCAGCAAAGCTTCCTGCTCCAGGCCTGATTCCCCCCCAACACATTGCGTCACAAAGCTCTCTTCCAATGACAACAAAAAGGCCGGTGCCCACGCAGGCATCCGCCGACTGAGGACTTGCCCAATGCGCCAGGATCACCAACAAGACTGCATCGAAGTGCTAATCGAAAAAGCCCGTGGCGGTCAGATCAATCGTCGCACCTTCATCCAGGCCATGGGCCTGTTGGCGGCAGTACCGCTGGCGATGCGCAGTGGCATCAGCTGGTCGGCGGACAAGCCGCTGGTGGTGGTCAACTGGGGCGGTGATGCCTTGAACGCGTTCCGTTCGGCATGGACAGACACCTTTACCAAAAACACCGGCATCCAGGTGCGCATCGACGGCGCCGGCCCGACCGAGGGCGCGATCCGCTCGCAGTTGGCCAGCGGACAACCGAGCTGGGACGTGGTCGACGTCGAGAGCTACAGCGCCATTGTGCTGGGTCGCGAGAAGATCCTGCAACCGCTGGACTACACCACCATCAAGCGCGATCAGGCAGCCCCGGCGCTCAGCTCTGACTTCGGCATCGCCAGCTACCAGTTCAGCTACGTGATGGCCTGGGACAGCGCAAAATTCGGCGACAACGGGCCAAAGACCTGGGCGGATTTCTGGGACGTAAAGAAATTCCCGGGCAAGCGCACGCTGTACAAATGGATGAACGGGATGCTCGAAGCGGCCCTGCTCGCCGACGGCGTTCCCGCTGATCAGCTCTACCCGCTGGACGTGCCGCGGGCTTTGAAGAAGATCGACGAGATCAAGCCTCACGTGCTGTCGTTCTGGAGCTCGGGCGCCGAGAGCCAGCAATTGATGGTCGACGGCGAAGTGTCGGTGGGGGCGATCTGGCACACCCGCGCCAAACTGCTCAGCGAAGACACCGACAACCGCGTGCGCTGGAGCTTCGACAACGGTTTCATCAACTCCAGCAGCTGGGCCGTGCTGAACGGCAACCCGGCGGGCACCCAGCCGGCCATGCAGTTCATTCAGCAAGCCATGCAGCCTGAAGGCCAGCTCAAGTTGTTCGAAGCACTGGGCAATGGTCCGTCGAACAGCGCGACCGAAAAACTGATGTCGGCCGAGCAGCTGGAAGCCAACTGCGGCTCCGAAGCGAACCTGAAAAAACAGATCGCCCTTAATGCCCAGTGGTACGCCGATAACTACTCCAAAGCCCTGGAAGAGTACCTGACGCGGTTGTCCAAGTGAGCCATCGACCATGACTACGACCCTGACTTCAACCCTGGCCGCCCCCAAGCCGCGCGTCAGCTCGCCGGGCCTGGAGCGTGGCTTGCTGCTGTTTCCGCTGCCGGTGCTGCTGCTGGTCTTCTACGTGTTGCCGTTTCTCGGCGTGGTCGGCTGGAGCTTCTCGCTGCCCACTCCAGGCATCGAGCAGTACCAGCGCATCGCCACCGACCCGGCAATCCACGAGATGCTCTGGCGCACCTTGCGCCTGTGCCTGACTGTCAGTGGCCTGGCCTTGATGATCGGTTACCTGCTGGCGTACTGCTGGGTGTTCAGCCCGCCGTTCTGGCAGCGGGTGGTGGAGATCTGCATCTTCATCCCGTTCTGGATTTCCGTGCTGGTACGCGCCTTCGGCTGGCTGATCGCCCTGCGCAGCAATGGTGTGCTCAACGAAAGCCTGTTGGGCATGGGCCTGATCGATCAACCCCTGCAACTGAGCCGCAATGAAATCGGCGTGGTCATCGGCATGCTCCACGTGATGATCCCGTATGCGGTGTTCCCGCTGTTATCGACCATGCGTCAACTCGATCAACGCGTGCTCATGGCCTCGCGCGGGCTGGGTGCAGGTGCCTTGCGCACCTTCTGGCAAGTGCTGCTGCCACAGACCCTGCCGGGCATCCTGGGCGCGTTCATCATGGTCTTCGTGTTCTGCCTGGGCTTCTTCATCACACCGGTGCTGTTGGGTGGCGGGCAAACGGTGATGATCGCCGAATACGTGTTCCTGCAGATGTTCCAGACCAGTAACTGGGGTCTGGGGGCGGCACTGAGCGTGGTGCTGCTGGCCCTGGTCAGCGCATTGATCTGGGTGCTGTTGAAAATGACCCGCGTGAACCGACTGGTAGGCTGAGATCACTATGAACACCCATCGTACAAGCCTGAGTACCCGCCTGCTGGCCGTGGTCGCCATGGCCTTCATGCTGTTCCCGTTGCTGACGGTCATCCCGGTGTCGTTCACCAGCAAGCGTTTCCTGTCGATGCCCCAAGGCAATTGGTCGCTGCGGCATTACGAAGCGCTGGTGAGCAACCCTGACTGGTTCCATGCCATCAGCCAAAGCCTGACCATCGCCTTCGCCACGAGCATCATCGCGACCCTGCTGGCCGCCAGCTTCAGCCTCGGCATCTGGTACATGCGCTCCAAATGGGCCACGGCGTTGATCGGCCTGGTGCTGCTGCCGATGGCGATTCCGCCGGTGATTTCCGCGCTGGTGCTGTACTTCATGGAAACCAAGCTCGGCCGCTTCGCACCCGGCATGGGCTACGACACCCTGACCGGCGTGGTGATCGCCCACGTGATCATGGTGGTGCCATACGGCGTGGTGACCATGCTGGTTGCCCTCAGCCAGATCGACCGACGCATTGAACTGGCCTCACGCAACCTCGGCGCCAGCCTGATGCAGACCACCTTCATGGTGATCCTGCCGAACCTCAAGCTGGGGCTGGCGTCCACCGCCCTGTTGGGTTTCGCGCTGTCGTGGGAAGAAGTGGCGGTGACGTTGTTCATCACCAGCGTCAACGTCGACACCCTGCCCAAGCGGATCTGGAGCGGCTTGCGCGATAACGTTGATCCGAGCGTGGCGGCGATTTCGGTGCTGCTGATCTCGCTGACCTTGCTGGTGCTGATCGGGCGGTTGGTGGCTCAACACTTGGCGGATAAACGCGCGCAGAAACTGTTGCATCCATAAACACACTACCGGACGGAAAGCCCCGCGTTTGTCATGACCGTGGGGCTTTTTTGCATCTTCTGTAGGAGCGAGCATGCTCGCGATGGACGTCAACGATAACGCTGGCAGCCTGACACCCCGCGGTGTTCTGTCGTCCATCGCGAGCAGGCTCGCTCCCACAGAAAGGCAAAAAAATGACCAGCTGCCTGTTGCTCCGTGACATCCGCGCCCCGGTCCAATAGATTAGTCGGCCTGAAAAAGCCCCCGGGCTTTCTCGCCCCTATTCAAGTTCAAAGAAGTAGTGAAATTTCAATGTCCGATTCCAACACCGCTGAATCCGTAGTCACCTTGTCGTCCAAAGCGGAATACGAAAACTCCATCAATCTTTCACAGCATGTGCCCCAGGCCAAGACCATCAGCGAGATGGTCCTGGACGCTTTCCAGTCCACCCGCGAAAGCGAGCAGATCCGCGAGCTACGCGCCGCGATCCGCCAGGCCCATGACAGCTTCGACGACGATAAAGCCTACGAACTGATGGGTGAACTCAAGCAACTCAAGGACGCCGAGGCCGCCGACATCGCCGCCCTCGAAGACTTGAGCAGCAAATTCCCGATCAGCCGCATCCTGTCCAGTTTCAAGGACGACCCGGCTTTCCAGGAAATCGTCTACGGCCTGGCCCTCAAGGTGCTGAACCAGACGCACCAGGCCATCAGCAACCCGAGCGGCGGCAAGAGCAAGGCCGCCAAGGCGAAAAAAGAAGTCGAAGTGTTCACCATCAGCAAGGACGGCATGAGCGTCACCTTGCCGCTGCGCACCCCGCGCTCGCGCCTGAACGTCGACCGTGAAGCCCTGGAGTTCCTCGGTTTCAGCTTCGTTGGCGAAGGCGACGAGGCAGAGTTGCAAAGCGAGACGTTCCTGGACAACCAGGGCGCCGAACAGGCCGTGAACCGCAAGAACATCATCACCGCCCTGCAACAGCAGACCGCCTTCGACGGCTACAGCATCGCCGCCCAGTAAGCCGCGCCGGCATCCCCAGAGCCCCGCCCCCGTGCGGGGCTTTTTATTGCCCGCGATTCCTGCAAAACCGCGTTTAGTGTTCCAGTATCAAGGCCAGAGAAACACTTCCCTTCACCCACCTGCACCACGGGGCCGCCTGCGGGGAGCGTCAACTCACTTTCCAGCCCAAGACCTCAGTGGTGCGACTGCTGAGGTCATCATGAACACGCCACCCCTGTACCGTCAGTTGGCCAACCACTACCTGGACGCAATCCGCAGCGGCACCCTGAAGACCGGCGAGCGCCTGCCCTCGATCCGCCTGATGATGGAAAAACACGCCGTCAGCCTGTCCACCGCCGTACAGGTCTGTCGGGAGCTCGAAGACCATGGCGTGCTGGAAGCCCGACCGCGCTCCGGCAACTACATTCGTCAGCCCGACACTGCGCCCGGACCCACGCCGATCGCCCTGCCCCCGGCACTGGAGAATGGGGTCTACGTGGGCATCCATGAAAAGGTTTCCTCGGTCCTGAAGGCCAGTCAGCGCGCCACGGTCAAGGTCAATTTTGCCAGCGCCTATTGCGCGCCGCAGCTCTATCCGCTCAAGACCTTGCAGGACAACATGATCAAGGCGTTGCGCCTGGACCAGCATCTGTTCGATAACACGAGTTCGACCTGCGGCAACAGTGCACTGCGCAACGTCCTTGCCCGCCGGATGCTGACCGTCAAAACCAACCTGACGGCCGAACGCATTGTGATCACTCACGGCGCCACCGAAGCGATCAACCTGGCGTTGCGTGCCGTGACCCGTCCCGGCGATACCGTGGCCGTGGAGTCACCGACCTTCTACGGCCTGCTGCAAATTCTCGAAAGCCTGAACCTGCGGGTGCTGGAAGTCCCGGCCTCGACCCATGCCGGGATTCACCTGCCGGCCCTTGAACACCTGCTGCAAGGGCCAGAGCCAATCAAGGCGCTGATCGTCATGCCCAACCTGCACAATCCGCTGGGCAGCATCATGCCCGACACCCACAAGGCACGGCTGGTGAAGCTCTGTGCCGAGCACGAAACAGTGCTGATCGAGGACGACACCTACGGTGACCTGGTGGACACCGAGCAACCGCTGTCCACCCTCAAGCACTGGGACCGCACCGACAATGTGATCTATTGCGCTTCGCTGAACAAAACCCTCGCCCCGGGCCTGCGCCTGGGCTGGATCAGCGCTGGCAAATGGCACGATCGCGTGGAAATGCTCAAGCACACGCAAACCCGTGGCTGCGAGAAGCTGTCGCAACTGGCCGTCAGTGCATTCATGGGTACGCCCTCCTACGAACGCTACCTGCGACGTTTGAGAAAAACCCTGACCCAGCAGCGCGAGCAAATGAGCGGGGCGATCATGCGCTATTTTCCCGAGGGCACCCGAGTGACCTGCCCTCAGGGCGGCACCTTGCTATGGGTAGAGTTGCCGGCTCGGCATTCGTCCATGGGGCTGTTTCATGATGCGCTGAGCCTCGGCATCCAGATTTCACCTGGGGATATCTTTTCCAACGCCAAGCGTTTCACCCATTTTGTGCGCATCGGCTGTGGAGCGCCGTATTCACCGAGAATCGATGAGGCACTGCAGACCCTGGGCCGCCTCCTCAAGAACCAGAGCTGACCCGCACCCTGTAGGAGCTGCCGCAGGCTGCGATCTTTTGATCTTAAAAAACAAGATCAAAAGATCGCAGCCTGCGGCAGCTCCTACAGGGTCAGATTGGCGGTTGGTGCAGGCAAATGATGTGTGGATCGTCGTTCCAGTGCGGGAAACTTTCGGCGATCAGTGGGTCGTGGCCAGGGATGACGTGGTCTTCACTGTCCGCCAGGCGATCGATTTCACTGAACGCTTCGAGCGACTGCGCCAGGTCATCGATGATCGGAAACGGACTGCGCTCGCGAATGTTCACCCACAAGTGCGCCGCGTCCGAAGCCAATACTATCCAGCCCCGCTCGGTGTTCACCCGCACCACCTGGCTGCCCGGTGTGTGACCGCCCACCGCGTGCAGTGTCACTCCCGGCAGCACCTCGACAGTGCCGCTGTGCAAACGCATCCTTCCTTCGAACAGCGGTGGCAGCGCGGACATCACATCCTCGACCTCATAGGTCTTGTTCACCGTGTGATGGGTCATCTTCGGTCCGGTGCAGAAACGCAGTTCCGCTTCCTGCAAATGTACCGTGGCCCTGGGAAACAGCCCCAGGTTGCCAGCGTGATCCCAGTGCAGGTGCGTGAGGATCAGGTGCTCGACCTGCGCCGGATCGATGTCCAGTTGCCGCAGGGAGTCTTGCGGCAGGCGGTACATCTGCCGGTTGCGCCGGTCCGCCGTGGCCGGTTGAAAACAGGTGTCGACCACGATCACCTGGTGGTCGTTGCGAATCACCCAGAAGTAATAGTCCAGCGGCATCGGCGCATTCGGATCGCCGCAGCAGGCGTCGTAGAGAAAGTTCTCCCGGGCAGTGCGCTGCGCGTTGGCGCCGACACGCAGGGCGAACACTTCGTACATGGGAACGGACATGGGCACCTCCAGGTTCAGGCGGCTGCGGTGGCTTTTAGGGTCGGACGGAAATCGAAGTCGATCTGCTCGCTGATGCCCAGGTCCTGCGCCAGCTTATGCAGGCCACTGTAGTCGCGCATGATCGTCGCATTCCTGTTGCTCTCGCGGGTGTCGGCAATGATTGCCTGCGCGTCCTCGACCCCGAGCTGCGTGAGGATCGCCTCCCACATCGAGTAGTCCTGGGCGATAAAAGCACTCAGCGCCACCGACAGTTTGCGGGCGAAAAATTCCCGTTGGACTGGCTGCATGTTGGCGTACATCACCTTGGCGACTTCAGCCAGCACCTTGCTGTGGGCGTATTCGTCGCGGTTGTGCAGTTCGGCCACGCGGCGGTTTTGCGGCTGGATGGTCGGGTCGTCCGCCAGCAGGTCGAGATAGGCATTGACGCTGATCTCGGCGACCACCGCGAAGGTGATCGCCGCCAGGTCCCGCTGCCAGGGTTCGGGCAGTTCCTCGCGCAGGGACTTGAGGCACAAGTATGTCACCGAAGGCGGCAACTCCAGGTCCTGGTCCAGAGCGCGATCACGTTTGGTCCGCTCGATGGCCCGCAGGTGCATGAGCGTGTGGTAGTGCTCGTCGATCAGGGTCTGCTGCATCGCTTCGCGAAAATGCCAGTCGTCCTTGCCCAGGTATTGATTGGCGATGACGCTCAGCGCCGGGTTCACCACGAGTTCTTCGGCGGTGACCGTGCGCAGGTTGTAGCCGATCCAGCCCCAGGTCACCACCTTGCTCTTGAGCTCATCGCTCAAGGCCTGGAACGTCGGATGATGGAAAAACGGCACCATGCACTCCGGGTAATCCGGGCGTGCCGGGTCGAACACTTCGTTGATCTGGGCCTTGTCCGGCGAGCAGACTGCGGCGCGTTTGATCCAGGCCTGATTGAGCCGTACGATCAGTTGATGATCGACCTGGGCGATCTCGATTGCTGTTTGCATGACGCGATACCTGTAAACGCGTACCCCTGGGGGTACGCTGAAAAAGAAGGGCGACGAAAAAATCAAGCCAGCCAGTAGCGGGTCAGGTGGCGCGCCGGGTCAGTGTATCGGCTGCGGGCATGAATCATCCGCCAGTTGTCCCAAATCAGCATGCATCCGTCGGGAATCAGCACCGGGATGTTGTGTTCGACAAAGTACGCTTCGCCGAGCACCGCAAACCTGGCAAGCGGCGAGTCGTTGTCGACGACCTGTGATTGCTGCAAGGCTTCCTTGGACGGATTCACATCGCCGTAGTGAAACTGGTTGTAGCTGAAGCGGAAAATATCGCCTTCCTCGGTCGGTGTCAGGATGTATTCCCTGACCCGGGTTTGCGCCGGTTCGCCGGGCTTGGCAGTGGCGACGAATTCCACCGGCGTGTCGTCGAGCCACTCGCGCAGTTGCGGTTCGGATCGCTCGAGCGCCCTCAAGAACGCGTAGCCGTCCACCAGCCCCGTGTGACCGCCACCGCAAGTTGCCTGTTTATGGCAATGCAGCGCCAGGTAACGCGGTGGCGGGCCGTACACCGGCGCTTCGGTGTGTGGGCCGATGCCGTTCATGCTCTGGGAGTACGGCAAGTCCTCGTAGCCCGGCTTGCGGGTGATGGCGAAAGCTATCTGGCCATTGAACTGCGGAATGATCGGGCCGAATTCATGCAGTGTTCCCGCAACATCGTGGGCAAATTCCCCTGGCGTCAGCACGGTCCAGCCACGATTCGACAATTCTTCATGGCGATGGCCCAGCGAAACATAAGGTGTGGACGCAACAATCCCTTGGTCTGACATGGTGAGTTTCCTGGCGGTTTATCAGGCGTTTACGGTTGAGGTGTAAGCGGCAATCAATTCACTGCAGGCGGTGCCCGGTCGGTATCGCTGCTCATCGATGCTCTGCACCGGGGTGATTTCAGCGGCGGTACCGGTGAGAAAACACTCGTCGAAGTCGCCCAGTTCCGTGGGCAATATCGTGCGTTCGATGACCTGGAAATCCAGGGCCCGGGCCAGTTCGATGACGGTCTGGCGGGTGATGCCGTCGAGGAAGCAGTCAGGCACCGGCGTATGCAAGGTCCGGCCTTTGGCGAAGAACACGTTAGCGCTGGTGGCTTCGGCCACATGGCCGCGCCAGTCGAGCATCAAGGCGTCGTGGTAGCCGGTGTTTTCGGCGTCGTGCTTGCTCAGCGTGGCGATCTGGTAATGCCCGGACGCCTTGGCTTCGAACGGGCTGCTGCTAGGCGGCGGACGACGCCAGGTGGCGGTCTTCAGGCGGATGCCGGCCATGCGCGCCGCCGGGTCGAAATAGCTCGGCCATTGCCAGCAGGCGATCGCCACATGCACGCGATTGAAACGCGCCGACGTGGAAATCATCTCGCTGCCGCGCCAGGCCACCGGGCGCAAATAGCCGTCGTTCACCTGGTTGCGTTGCAGCAATTGATGGCTGGCCGCTTCCAGCTCGGCGGGTTCGAACGGGATGGCAAAATCCATCAGCTGGGCCGAGCGATACAAACGCTCAGTGTGTTCGCGCAACTTGAAGATCTTGCCGTTATACACGCGCTCGCCCTCGTACACGGTGCTTGCGTAATGCAAGCCGTGGGTCAGCACATGCAGGCGCGCCTGGGACCACTCGACGAACTCGCCATCGAGCCAGATCAATCCTTCGCGCTGATCAAACGGGATACCGCTCATGTCCTTGTCTCCCCAATAATCAAGTGTCGTCCTAGGCCGTTTGCAGCAGGACCGGTATCAACTCAGGCGCTGGCGCCAGCAACAGCTCAGGCTCAGCCTGAAAGAAAAAGCTTCGTTCGCCGAAGGCCGGGCGCAGCTCATCGAACCAGGTCGCCTGCGGATCGAAGCGCGCATAGAAGGTCCGCAATACCCATTGCGGGTCCCGGGCCTGGAGGAACTGCAGGACGAAGACTTTTTCCCCGGCGACGGTCTCGATGCCATTGATCAAGACCTTGCCGTAGAAGGTGCTCATCGACGGCCCGCGCACCGTTCGCGCCAGGCCCGAGACCGTGCGGTACGCTGCCTGGAAGATCTCGAACGCCCGGGCCAGCGGCATCGCGAAGTAGTGGCTGGGGCCGGTGTCGCGCTCGACGAACATGTAATACGGCACTGCACCGAGCCGTACGCCTTCGGTCCAGAGATCCGCCCAATCGGCGGGGTTTTCGTTGATATGGCGGATCAACGGCGCCTGCATGCGCAGGGTCGCGCCCGTGGCGCGAATGCGTTCGACGGCGAGCCTGGCGATGTCCTGGCGAATCTCTACCGGGTGGTTGTAGTGCCCCATGATCGACAGGTTTTTTCCCGCCGCGACGATTCGCCGGAACAGTTCGAGCAACTCGTCTGCGTCCTTGTCGCTGACAAACCGCTGTGGCCAGTACGCCACCGACTTGGTGCCGATGCGGATGCTCTTGAGATGCGCCAGCTCCAGCAGCGGCTCGATATACCCGGCCAGCGAGCGGGTGTTCATGATCAGAGGGTCGCCACCGGTGATCAGTACGTCGGTCACTTCCGTGTGCACACGCAGGTAGCGCAGCAGCTCCTGGGATTCCCGCGCGTTGAACTTGAGCTCCTCCTCGCCGATGAACTGCGCCCAGCGGAAACAGAAGGTGCAATAGGCATGACAGGTTTGACCGGCACCGGGGAAAAACAGCACGGTCTCGCGATATTTGTGCTGAATGCCCGGCAAGACTTTTCCGTCGAGGGTCGCACCGTTGTGCGTCAGTTGCCCGGCCGGGTGGGGGTTCATGCGCAGCCAGATCGCCTCGATCCGGCGCTTGATCGCAGCGGCGTAATCCTGCTCGATCAGTTGTTTGAGCGAGTCATATTCATCGACCAGCAACATGTCTTTGTGGGGAAAGGTCATGCGGAAGATCGGATCGTCCGGGATGTTGTTCCAGTCGATCAGCGTTCCCAGCACGTATTCGTTGGTGCGAAACGGCATGACCCGGGCCACGACCGTCATGGCTTCCTGCAACTGCGGCGTCAGCCTGTGCCAATACGGTGTGTCGCGAATGGTGCGGGCGTTGTAGGGTTTGTAGCGTTCGTGCTCCGACAGTCCTTGCATGGCAGCGCTCCTGGTGATTGCCCTGACGGTCGCCTTAAACCACCGCGGGTGCGATGGCCGGCGCTTTGCGCTCTATGTCCATCCATGCCCGAACGCTGTCGCGATCCCACTGGCGACGGACATAGGCGGCGAGTCGCGCCGGGACCTGATCGCCATTGGCGACCAGTCGGTTGAGCATGATCGCCAGGTCGGTATCGGCAATGCTCCAGTCGCCGAAGAGGTGCTCGGCGCCCTCCTCCAGCAAGCGCTCGGCGACGAAGAACAGACGCTCGACCGCGGCCTTGGCATCGTCGGAGAGCGGCGCGTCTTTCTTGCCGAAGTACACCAGGTCAAACGGGCGCTCTTTGCGGATCACCAGCAAATCGCTGCGCAGCCAGGCCTGTAGTTGACGGGCCCTGGCGCGCTGCTGGAGGTCCTGGGGGAAAAGCCTTGCATGCCCTGGCGCGAGTTCCTCGAGGTATTCGGCGATGGCGGAAGACTCTGAAAGCGCAAAACCCGAGTGAACTAATGTAGGAATCTTGCAGGTAAGTGAAATATCCCGATATTTCGCCTGATAGTTCTCTCGCGCCTTTAAATCCAGCGTTACAAGTTCAAATGAAAGTTGCTTCTCCTTGAGCGCTACAAACGCTGACATCGCAAACGCGCTGACAAAGTCCGCGCCAACATAAAGTTTAATCCTGTTATTTTCCATGGAACGCTCCCTTGCACTAATCACATTAATCCGTTGCATTCGAGTCGATCGTAGTAAGTTGATCGAACGCTGAACAGATACAGAAATTATCCTTTTGCATCGATACAGAAATTCGAAAATGCGAATCGCCAAGGGCTTATCGAGGGCACGACAGAAACGAAAAAAGGGAGTCCGCGAACGCGGACTCCCTGGTGTGTAATGAAGGGGGATTTACAGCTGGCGGGGGATCAGGCCGACGTTGTCGGTGCAATTGGCGAGCAGCAGCGCCTGGGGCATGTTGCTGATATTGAGCATGACCAGCGACTCGGTGGTGCTGGTGTTGACGAAGCCGTGGCGGGTCCAGGCCGGCACCAGCAGCACGTCCCCGCTGCCGACACACACGGCCTCGGCATCCCCCAGGGTCAAGGTGCCGTTACCGCTCTGGATGAGGAACAGGTGCCACCACGAATGATCATGGCCTTGGAGCTGCGCGCCGGGTATCAACCATTGCATGGACACGGCCATGCCGGGCGTCAGCGAGCAGCCATCGAGGCTGTTGTCGTGGGCCAGCGCAACAATATCGACCTCGCTGGCCTCAAGGCTCTGACGTATTCCCGTTAGTTCAACTTGCTTCCACACCCGTGGCTTGATCGGCTGGCGAACCAGACTTTGACGAAAGTCTTTATAGGAAAAGAACGCACCTTGAACGTTATTCATGCTCGGCTTCCAACTTATTCTTCAGCGTTGAGTCACTCGACCTTAGGCGAACAATTAATCGCTGTAAAGCCGAACAACCCTTACTTATAACGCCGAAGGTCGCAACGCCACGATCATGTCCACTTCTACTGCCGCGTTTTTTGGCAATTGATAAACACCGACGGTCGTGCGTGTATGTTTCCCGGCATCGCCGAGCACGTGACTGAAAACATCCGAGGCGCCGTTTGCCACATCGCTGAGGTCGACAAAATCCGCTGTGGATTTCACATACACCGTGATCCTTATCAACGACTTGATCTTGTCCAGCGAACCGATGGCGTCGACGATCAACGCCAACCCGCGCATCGCGCAGAGACTGGCGGCCGCTTGCGCATCCGCCATGTCGAGCTCCAGGCCGACCCGCCCAGGGTATTGGATCTTGCCATTCACGCGCGGCACCATGCCGCTGACATACAACTCGTCGTGGTGGCGGATCAGCGGAGCGTAATGCCCGCCTGCACTGTTCTCGCCATAGATGTCGTAGTCGAATTCCTTCGCCAGCGCGATGAAGCGCTCGTCACAAGTCATGTGCTCAATCATTTACCGAACCTCTTGATCAATACTGCAAAAAACATCGATCCCTGACACTCAACACACCGCCCTTGCAGATGACGCCAGGCTGGTGATCCCGATGTTCGTTTCAATCGTTTCGGCCAGGCGTAACAGGTCATGGCTGAGCTGCTCGTAGTCGTCGTTGAACAACACGATGTGGCCGATAAACGAGAAGTTGTCTTTCACCAGTGCGCTGACCGGTTCGCCGATGCGTTTGCTCACCACCGAATCCAGCAGATCGATATTCAGCGAGCGGGCCAGGGACGGGATGTCTGGTACATCTCGCAGGATGCCGCCCGTGGTCGCCCGCAGCAGGCGTATGCCGCAGTAGCCGCGAGGTACCGGGTCCTGGCTATCGACCTGGCCTTCCACGGCCCAGCGGACCCAACGCTCCCACGGGTCGAAATCGACGAACGCCTGGCGCGCCAGGTCCCAGATGTGCATGCCACCGGGGCGCATGTTGGTTTCCACGGCCGAGGTGCGATGATTGGCCCTGTAGAACACTTCGTTGTGCCAGGCACCGTTATCCTGGGAAACCAACCCCGCCATGTGCTGGCCGGCAGCCTTCAGTCGAGCCTGCACCTCTGGCGCCAACGGTGCGGGCACCACTTGCTGGATCTCGGCGCGGTAGGCACCGTCGGTGGTGGTTTTTTCGGTGATCCAGGTGCTCCCGGCGACAGAATCCCAGCTGTATTCCCGGGCGTTCTGGATCAGTTCCTCAAGCACGATGCCGCCCTCGCGATAGGGCTTGAGCGCTTGCCACGCGTCGTCGCATTCGGACGGGTGACGGATGACCCGGCAGCCTCGACTGGCACCTTCGCAGGCTGGCTTGATGAAAGCCTTGCCGCCCAGTTCGATCACTCGCTGACGCAGTTCCGGCAGGCTTTCGATACGGCTGGAAACCACCGGCCGGTAATCTTCGGGAGCCGTGGTGGCCGACGCTTCGAGCTGGCGGAAAATCTGTTTATCCAACCCGGCCCTGGCCTCGGCGGGAGAAATACCGGGCAAGCCGAAATGACTGGCCAGCGCCGCACCGAGCAGCACGCCACGGTCGGAAAACGGCAGCACGCCGATCAACTTCCAGCGATCGGCATTCAGGCACCCCACCACCAGTTCGAGGGACGACGCAACGTCTTGTTCGGCCAGTGAAGTGCTGCAAACGTGATCCGCCACCTGGTCGTCATGGGGCTGTACCTGCTCGACCAGCAGGATCAGCCTGGCGTCGTACATCGATTTGCACAGGTCACGCAGCTTCTGGATATCGTGAACCCGACTGCCGTTGTACCCCACCACTACTACGCATGAAGTCGTATTCATAATGCCCCCGACTTGCAAAGTTAAAACCGAAACAGCGATGACTCAGTCATGTAACGCGATTGATCGACGGTTGAGCCAGTACCAGGCCAGGATCCCGCCAGCGCCGATGGCCGCCAGTACCAATGCGTTGTAGGGCGGTGGCGCGACCCGCATGATCAACACGGTCAACCCTGCGCCGACGCCCAGGGACACTTCCTTGACGAACATGTTGTTCTGCTTGACCGAGAAGTAATCGAGGTGACTGAAGGCGCACTCGGCAATTGACAGCAGCGCCACCCAGATCAGCGCGCCGACCAGGGTTTCGACGTGGAACGCGGCAGGCGAAGACAGCACGGCAAAACCGCCGACGATGATTGCGATCACCGTCAGCACCTTGAAGCGCCCGGTGCTCTCGATCAGTTTCATGACCGGTACTTGCGCGAACACCACCACGGCGCTGTTGAGGATCAGCATCAGGCCATACCAGGCCGGCAGCTCGCCGGTCTTGAGCAGGATCGCCTGGGGCAGGATGGAGAACACGCCGAACAGCTTGATGCCCATGATGACGCCGGCGATGACCCACGGCAGCTTGTTGCGCCAGCCGCTGCCATCCTGGCTGGCGGGACGGGCAACCACGGGGTCGCAGGTGAACGTCGCGCCCATGGCGATCGGCAGGCACAACAGGACGAACCCGGCGGCGCCGAGGAAAAACAGGGTCGGGGTGAGCAACGGCGACAACAGGATCAACCCTGCCAGCAGGCTGCCCATGTTCATGGCGACGCGGTTGTAGGCGGCGCCCTCCTTGGTCTGGGCCGCCTCGCTCTTGATCAGGTAGCCGGCAATTGCAATGCCATAGGCAAACAACGCCGCGGCAAACATGACCACACCCTGGTTGCTGGTGACCGCCAGCAACACCAGCCCCCCGGCAGCGCACAGCAGCGTGACGCTCAAGGAGCGGCGACCGAGGACCAGCAACGTCAGTGGCAACAGCAGCAACAAGGCCCGATAACCCAGGGCCAGGATGCTGTTGGTGGCGGTATCGAGCCAGACGTTGGCCTTGCCCAGCACCGCGAACAGCGACACGGCGGTGATGATCCGGATGGTGAACAACCGCAGGTTGATCACCGGTTTGGCCACGACGACCGTTGTTTCGACACTCATGCAACACCTCACGAACCTGGCATGGATCGACCGGCATAGGCCGACCATCCAGAAAGTCTGTAAAGCGATGGTAGAAAGAGATGCTTGTCTTGATCAGAGCAAGTTCGTATAGAATCGAACGAACTTTACTGCCGGAGAGACCAGTAAAATGCAGGCTCAGCGAGCAGTGATCGCCGCTATCGAGTTCCAGCCGGGTGTGCCGCTGGTGCAGCAGATCGTCGATCAGTTGACGGTGGCGATCAGCAAGGGTGGACTGCCCCACGGCTCAAGGCTGCCACCGATTCGCGAACTCTCCGACCTGATGCACGTGGGCAAGTCCACGGTGGTCGACGCTCTCGATCGCTTGCGCGCCAAGGGGCTGGTAGTGTCACGCCAGGGCTCGGGGCATTACGTGCACCGTTCGAGCACCACCGCCCAGACCAACGCCGGCCCCGACCTGTTGCCCCAGGACACACTCAGCGTGGTCCGCCGCGCAGTCTTGCAGGACAACGGTGCGCTGCGTCCGGGCGCCGGTTTTCTGCCGTCTTCATGGTTGCCTGCCGAAGAGTTACTCAAGGCCGTGCGCGGCACACTTCGCGCAACGTCACTGCGCATGGGCGAATACGGTAACGCCAGCGGTTACTTGCCGCTGCGCCAGGCTTTGCGGGTCAAGATGTCGACCCTGGGCATCGAAGCGCCGGTCGACCAGATCATTACCACCGCCAACACCGTACAAGCCATCGACATGCTGATGCGCCTGCTGGTCAAGCCCGGCGACACGGTGCTGCTCGATGATCCCTGTTACTTCACGATGCACACCAATCTGGCCTGGCACGGCGCCAAGGTCATCACCATCCGCCGCGAGTGCGACGGCATGGACCTGGATGCCCTGGAGCAGTTGCTGATCGCCCACCGTCCCGTGCTCTACTTGACCAACAATGCGCTGCACAACCCGACCGGACACTCGTTCACCTCGGCGCAGGTTTACCGCTTGGTGGAACTGAGCCATCGCTACAATTTCCACATCGTCGAAGATGATCTGTACTGCGACATGCAGCAACGCCGAACGCCGCGCCTGGCCGCGAGCGGGCTGGACAACGTGTCTTACGTCTCTGGTTTCTCCAAGACCCTGACCGCCAACAGCCGCGTCAGCTTCGCGGTGCTGTCCCCACAACTCGCGGCGCGGATGGTGACCCTGAAAATGGCCTGCGGTGGCATGACCTCGGAAATGGCCGAGCAGATTATTTGCACCATGCTCAGCGACGGCAGCTATGCCAAGCACATGCGTCGTACGGTGGACCGGCTCTATGAGTCGAACAGCCGGGTGGCGGCGTGGCTGGGCGAAGCCGGGTGTTCGGTATCGTCGTTGCCTGGAGAAGGCTTGTACATCTGGACGCGGCTTCCCGATGGCTTTGAAGCCGAGGCACTGGCCCGCAAAGGCCTGGAAATCGACCTGGTGCTGGCGCCGGGGACCATGCTCAGCAAAGCGGCGGACGGCAATCGGTTTCTGCGTTTCAACGTGGCGCACAGTGATCATGTGCAGGTGCGGGAGCGGTTTTTCCGCTTGCTGGACAAGCCACACAAATAACCGACTGTCCTCGATCCTGTGGGAGCGGGCTTGCTCGCGAAGAGGCCATCACACCCCGCATCAAGGTCGCCTGACACTCCGCTTTCGCGAGCAGGCTCACTCCCACAGGGGATCGAAGCTGCATTCAAAATGGGCGACGATGCAGATCCAATGTGGGAGCGGGCTTGCTCGCGAAGAGGCCATTACATCCAGCATCAAGGTCGCCTGACACACCGCTTTCGCGAGCAGGCTCGCTCCCACAGGGGGATCGGGGCTGCATTCAAAATGGGTGACGACGCAGATCCAATGTGGGAGCGAGCCTGCTCGCGAAGGGGCCATCACATCCCGCATCAAGGTCGCCTGACACACCGCTTTCGCGAGCAAGCCCGCTCCCACAGGGGATCGAG
>NZ_NOIO01000021.1:0-114147 GCF_014596605.1 Pseudomonas sp. PSB11 | reverse complement strand
CTCACGTCCTGCACGAACGGCCCGCTACTCCAGAACTGAGGGATCGACGAAGGCAGGAGCGAGAAAAGCTGAAGGCTGCCCAAGGCAGCCTTCAGCTATGAAACATGTTTACCGGACACTAGTGACGGTGCGGCCGGGGTCGCGGCCGTCCGGGTCTGCGAAGGTGCTGCGCAAGTCGGAATAGGTCAGGACGCGACGACCATTGTCACGCAGGCCGAGGCCAGGGTCATCGAGTTTGGGTGAAGTGGTCATGGCTTGCATGTCCACCAGTGGATTGTTGTTTTCGGTCGCGGGATGGGACTGCATTTCGCCCATGCCGGTCATGCCGCTGTGATCCATGCCCGCCATGTCGCCGCCCATGCTGCCGTGATCCATACCGCCCATGCCCATGTCATCCATGGTCACCAGTGGTCTCGGGTCTAGGGCAGGGATCGGCGCGGACAAACCCACCTTCGCCGCCAGCGTGCCGCGGGCGTAGCCGGTACGATCCATCGACTGGGCAAACAGGGTGTAGGCATCCTGGGTCGGCTCGACGATCACATCGAACGTCTCTGCCACCGCGATGCGAAACTCGTCGACGCTCACCGGTTTGACATGCAGGCCGTCCGCTGCGACCACCGTCATTTTCAGGCCGGGAATGCGTACGTCGAAGTAGGTCATGGTGGAGCCGTTGATAAAGCGCAGGCGCAGTTTCTCTCCGGGACGGAATACACCGGTCCAGTTCATGTCAGGCGCCTGGCCGTTCAACAAATAGGTGTAAGTCGCGCCGCTGACGTCGGCCAGGTCTGTGGGATTCATCTTCATTTCGGCCCACATCTTTCGATCTGCGACGGTGGAGCCCCAGCCTTTCTCGCTGACGTCGTGGATGAAGTCGCCCACGGTGCGCTTGTTGTAGTTGTAGTAATCCGACTGTTTTTTCAACGTCTTCATCAGGCCGACCGCGTCTTCGTCGGTCCAGTCGGTCAGCATCACCACATAATCGCGGTCGTACTCAAACGGCTCCGGCTCCTTCGCATCGATCACCAGCGGGCCGTAGACGCCTGACTGCTCCTGAAGCCCCGAATGACTGTGATACCAGTACGTGCCGTTCTGCCTGACCTTGAATTGATAGACATACATCCCACCGGGTTCGATGCCGTGAAAACTCAGCCCCGGTACGCCGTCCATGTTGGCCGGCAACAAGATGCCGTGCCAGTGAATGGAGGTATCGGCATTGAGTTTGTTCCTCACTCGCAGCGTAACCGTGTCGCCTTCGCGCCAGCGCAGCAGGGGGCCGGGAATACCGCCATTGATGGTCATCGCGGTGCGCCGGTTGCCGGTGATGTTGACCGGGGTTTCGCCGATGAACAGGTCAAAGTCGGTACCGGCCAGGACATTCGCCTCTCCCGGGCTGGTAATCGCCCAGACAGGAGTGCGCCATAGCCCGAGGCCGCCGAGAATCCCGGTGGCGGCGAGCCCCTTCACAAAGGTTCGTCTAGAAGTTTCAGGTCGCATGACGCTGTGTTCCCTGTCAGTCGGATGACGGAGCAATCAGGAGATGTTGCCACGTTTGATGAAGAGGGTAAGGGGGGCGACCTTTCAGAAGACTGAGCTGAAGATTACGGTTTTGTCAGATTCACCCGTGACCTCGAACTGGATCCTGTCATGCCAGATTTTGCGAATGTGGGCTTCACGCTTAAGTATCTTGACGTTGAGGTTCTCCTTGGCAATCGCTATGCAGATGAAGTCATAGGCGCGGAGCGAAGCCCTCAGGGGCCATACCCATCCTGATGGAAACGATCGGGGTGGCCCTTGGCGCAGTGGGTGCAAAAAGAGGTGGCGCATGACTTCAGTGACTGATTTTGCGCTACCTCATCATCAACGCGGCCAGTTCCCGTTCCCGCCGCGTGACGTCCTCTTCCACCGCCCGCACTTCGCGCATGTAAGCCTCGACGGCGGGAGGCAGCGAGCGTTCCTTGAGGGAGATAAAACCGTAATGCATATACGACGCCTGATCGTGGAGCGGCAGGGGTACGATCTCCCCCGCCAGCAACTCGCGCTCAAAGGCCGTCAACGTGCCGATTGCCAGCGCGTTGCTGTTCACCACGAATTGAACGATCTGCATGGGCACGTCAATTTCAATCGCCGGCACGAAATCGCCTGTCCCTGTGTCATAGGCACCGGCGCAGCCTAACGCCGCGCGCGGCAGAAGGCCGGCCAGGCGCGACGGAATACGCGACGCCACCCAAGGGTAATCGAGTGCTTGCGCCCGCTTCAGGGAGCGTTGCGCAAGCAGCGGATGCCCGGGTCGGCAAAACAGGCGCCCCTGGTGTTCACCCAACAGCTCGCAATTGAATTCTTTTTCGCCTTGCAACGCGCTGATTTCAGCGATCCCCAGATCCACCACACCGTTGGCGACCTGCTGCGCAACTTCTCGCCAACCGGCAACATGGGCCGTCACCTTGAGGTTGGGATGGCGGGCGTGCAACCGGGCAATGGCGCGATAGCCGCTGATGACACTGGGGTACGGCCCCAAGGCCACCTTGAGTGTGCCGATGTCGCCCACTGCCAGCAGGGCGATGTCTCGCCGAAGGTCCTCTTCGGCCATCAACAAGCGCTGGCTTTTGCCCTGCAGCACCTGGCCGAACGCCGTCAGGGTCACACCATCGCTGCGTCGATCGAACAGCGTAACGCCGAGCTCCTGTTCCAGCAGCTGGATACTTTTGCTCAGCGCAGGTTGCGAAACGCCCAACGCTTTGGCCGCCTGACCAAAATGGGCATGTTCGATCAGTGCCAGGAATTGACGTAGGCGGCGCGGGGTCATGTCATAACCTTAATGTTATCGATATCAAGTAAAACGGAATTTTTCGTAATCAAATGAATATGCTATTCCTTGCCGGGCGGGTCAAGACGAACAAGAGCAAACCCGCGCCATCAAGGCATCGATACTCTGGCGAAGGAACATTTCATGAACAACAAGACCCTCAGTTGCGCGCTGGCCATCGCACTGTCCACGGGCTTTAACCCCAGCATTTTTGCTGCTCAGACAACTGCCGTACCGGCCGCGATTGAGCATGTCGATAACCATTTCGACAACAAGGGCAAACCGCCCTCGACCTACACCGTCGAATTTCAGAAAGGTGTGCGCAACACGCTTCCTTTTGCAGACAAGCGCGATTTTGAAGAAGCCAGGAAAGGCTTCATCGCAGCGCCGGCCTACAACAAGATCATGGCCGATGCGGGGAACGTCGCCTGGAACATGGGCAGCTACGATTTCCTGCTCGCGGGCAAGGACTTCGACACGGTCAATCCCTCGTTGCAACGGCAGGCCGTGCTCAACATGGCCTATGGTCTGTATGAAGTGGTTCCGGACAGGATCTATCAGATCCGCGGCTTTGACCTGGCCAATATCACGTTCATCAAGGGCGACACCGGCTGGATCGTTTTCGACACCCTGACCTCGAAGGAAACCGCCAGGGCGGCGCTGGATTTCATCAATGAAAAACTGGGCAAGCGCCCGGTGGTGGCCGTGGTGATTTCTCACTCCCATGCGGACCACTTTGGCGGTGTCCGTGGCGTAGTCGAGGAAGCCGACGTGCGCAGCGGCAAGGTCGCGCTGATCGCCCCCGTGGGCTTCATGGAGCATGCGGTCGCTGAAAACGTATACGCCGGCAATGCCATGAATCGACGCGCGTTCTTTCAATACGGCCTGCTGTTGCCACGCAGTCCCTACGGTCATGTCGACATGGCGATCGGCAAAAACGCCGCCTCCGGCAACATCGGCTTGATCGAACCTAATCGATACATCGAAAAGGATTTTGAAAGCGTGACCATCGACGGGGTGCAAATGGAGTTCCAGAACACGCCAGGCACCGAAGCACCGTCGGAAATGAATACCTGGTTCCCGCAGTTCAAGGCGTTCTGGGCGGCCGAGAACGTCACCGGCACCATTCACAACATCTACACCCTGCGCGGTGCCTTGGTGCGCGATCCGCTGGTGTGGTCGAAGAACATCAACAACGCCCTGTATCGCTACGGTCAGCAGGCGGATGTGATGCTTGCCGCGCACAATTGGCCGCGCTGGGGCAATGAACGAATCCAGGAAGTGATGCGCGCGCAACGCGACGCCTATGCCAACCTGAACAACGCCGTCCTGCATGCGGCGAACCAGGGCGTCACCATCAACGAGATCCACAATGTCTACACGTTGCCCGAGAGCCTCAAGAACACTTGGGCGACGCATAGCTATCACGGCTCGGAAGAACACAACAGCCGCGCGGTAATCAACCGCTACCTGGGTTATTGGGATGCCAACCCGGCCACGCTGATGCCGCTGTCACCGAAGGATTCGGCTCCGCTGTACGTTGAAATGATGGGCGGGGCTGCAAAGATCATGGCCAAGGGCAAAGCCTTGTACGATCAAGGCAAATACCGTGAAGCCTATGAGATTCTCAATAAGCTGGTGTACGCCGAGCCGCAAAACACCCAGGCCAAGGACCTGCTGGCGGACGTCTATGAGCAGGTGGGCTATCAGAAGGAAAGTGCCGGCGTGCGCAACAGCTTCCTGGCGGCGGCCTATGAGTTGCGCAACGGCATGCCCAAGGGCCGGGCGCCAAGATCTGGCGGGCCGGACTTTATCCGCGCCATGAGCACGGAGTTGTGGCTCGAATATCTCGGCATCAGCCTGGATGGCAGCAAGGTTGCGGACTTGCATTTCGTCCTGAACCTCAAGACCCCGGACAATGGCGAACAATTCGTGGTGGAGCTGAGCAATTCAACGCTGACCAGCATCAAGGGCCAGCAGGCAAAAAAACCCGACCTGACCCTCACCCTCGATCGCTCGGCGCTTGAAGGCGTGATGGCCAGGCAGACCAGCTTCGATCAGCTCGTCGCGGACGGCAAGGCAACCTTTGAAGGCGATCGCAAACCGTTCGCCCAACTGATGGCCGCCATGACCCCATTCACCCCGGACTTTGAACTGCTGCCGGGGACGAAGCCGTAATGGCGATGGCGCGTTAGACAGTTAACCTGGCGCGTCTGTGGCTTGGACGCGCCTGTTAAACACCCGCTGGCTGGAAAGCTCCCGCCGCGTGAGCTTCCACTTGCCCCCTGTCGTCATCAAGGAAGGGCATAGAGGTTGAAAAACATTCGGGAGGTATCACTGACGCCTCCCAGATGTTTGTCATATTGGCGCTCAATCTCACCGCTGCGATACATCTCGCTTAGCGCGCTATCAACTAACAGTCGGAAGTTTTCATCATCTCGATCGAGCATCATCGAGGTTGTTGAGTACTCAAAGATGCGATCAAGCAGTATTAGATTTCCGGTGACGTATTTGTCGGTGAGCTCATGTTTGAGCATTGTACGTTCAGCGAAGAAAACATCTGCCTTGCCATCGGCAACACGCTTGAGGCCCGCGGCCGCGTCTTGCACCGTGACGAGTGTGGCGACCACGCCCAGGGATCGTATCTGTTGATTGATCCACTGCTCGGTGACGCCGCCAGCAATCGTGGCATACGTCATGTTGGCCAATGCGCGATTGACGTCTGTACGCCAGGTTGGGCCGGTTTTGACCACGTCGCCTTTCAGCACCCTGAGTAGCGCATTAGGCGCCTTTTTGTTGACCACGGCCGATAGGCCGGCCGTGTAGACAGGAATGGAGTAGCTGACTGTTTTTCGACGTTCCAGTGTTGCCGGCGTCGGGGTGCAGAGAATGTCGACTTTTCCAGTGCTGACGGCGCTGGTTTCTTCGCCCAATCCAACGGGCTGATAACGAACTTGTAGTGAAGGCAGGTTCAACTCGGTTTTCAGTGCGTTGAAGATGCCCTGACAGAGATCGATCGCATATCCGCTGGCCTTATCACCGTCCTGGGTACTGAACGGTGCGAAGTCAGGCACATACCCCAGCACTACCGAGTGACTGTTGCGCACCCGTTCAAGCGTGTCGGCTCCCGCGACGGCGGATACCAGGGAAAGCAGGCAGACAAGAAGCAGGTGGGCGGCTTTAATCGGTTGAGCGCTCATTCCTCTTTCTCCCGTCAGGTGTTTCTTCTGATCGGCAAAGATCCATCCTTCAGATGTCTTCGGGTGAAATCACCCACACGCTGCAGGGCATCTTGTACAGCAGATGTTCCACAGTGCTGCCAACCAAACGCTCCATGGCGCCGTGGCCGACGCGCCCCATGACAATGACATCAGTGTCATAGGCCCCGACATAGCTGGAAAGCACCTTGGCCGGATTGCCCATGATCATGTGCTGGCGCTCCGGCCCAATACCGTTGCGCTGAGAAAGCTCGCGGAACGCTTCAGCTTGCGCATCGAAAAGGGTTTTGGCTTTGCTCGAAGAAAAAAATGCCGAACCATTACTGAAGCCAAATTCATCTGCGCTGATCGATGAAAGATCGTGGGCGTAGACCACGTCGAGCTCGGCGTTGCAAATGGCGGCCAGTTTTGACGCCTCGCGCAAAATCCTGTCGTTGAAATCTGCATACTGGTCATCACGATGAAAAGGGTCGACTGCAGCGACGATTTTGCGCGGCAAAGCATGGTGCATATGGCTGACAAAATGCAGCGGCACCTTGCATTCACGCAACAAGTGGATATCCAGTGGAGTAAACATCAGGCGTGATAGCAGGGACTCATGTTCGAGTGCCTTGATCAATACGGCCATCGGTTGTTCCTTGAGATGGATGAGGATTTCCTGCAAGGGCCTCTCCACCCAGACCACTTCCGTGGTGACGTGAACGCCAATTTTGCGCAGTGGTCTAGCCTGGTCCTCAAGCCATTGGCGATGGCGCTCGACATAACCCAGCCGCATCTGTTCCAGCGCCTGTTCGTTGACCATTCCAGCCGTCGCCAGCCCTTCGAGGTAATCGAACGCTACGATGTGCAGTGCCGCGTCCGAAGCCTTGGCCAATGCGGCGGCCCGGTCGAAGGCAGGGCTGTTTTCCATCAACGGTGAAACGATCAGCATGAAACGTGATTGATCAGACATGACGGATCTCCGGTCGGTAATCGCGCGTTGGCTTGCCCCAAATAACCGAGGCCTTGGGCAGTTGAACCTTGCAATCATGGTGCTTGCGGCCGGGAGGGTGGACTTGATCTTTGTCAAATGAGAGGGGGACGGACGCTATCGCTCGACGTGCGGTTGCCCAAAGCCGCGTCCAGTGAAGAATTAGTTGACCATTATCAATCCTTCTCCTGTCACGGCGGTGCAGTCTTTGGATTGCGTGCTGGTGCCGGACGCCATTGCCAATTTGTGCCCGATTGCGCACGGGGTGATTCTCGTTGTCGGATGGAGGTATTTATGTTCATTGATATCACGGAGAAACCCGCCAGCCATTGTTGGGGCGTGTGCATTGATGCCCTGGAAGTGAATTTCAATAGCCTGGCGCAAGCGCAGGCATTCGTTGATCAGCTCAAGGCACGTATCGAAGCCCCCCATGTCTGGCCGAATGCTCGAGACTCGGCAGCCCGTGCCAGCCGAATACCGCAGGCTCGCACCGATCTCGTGTAGTCAGCAGGACGTGGGCCAGCACGGGGCCGGGCTTGTGCAGGTGACAACCCAATGAATGAAACCTTCGGGATGGCGGGTGCCGCTGCTGCGCTGGGAATTGGCATGCTCATCGGCCTTGAGCGCGAACGGCACAAAGGGCAGGAGGAGAACCGTGCGTGTGCCGGTTTGCGCACCTATGCGATCACTGCATTGCTGGGTTATGTGGCGATGCAGCTCGGTGGCAACCTGCTGATAAGCATCGTCGCGATCATCCTCGGCGTGCTCTTCACCGTAGCGTACTGGCGCAGCGTTGGCGACGATCCCGGTGTGACCAGTGAAGTGGCCCTGCTCAGTGTCCTGATACTGGGTGGGCTGTGTGGTGCCTGGCCGACGCTGGCGATTGCCATTGGCGTGGCCATTGCGGGATTATTGGCCTATCGACAGAAATTGCACTACTTCGCCCGCAGTCAATTGACCGATGCCGAGCTGGGTGACGGCCTGATCCTGCTGACCGCTGCGCTGGTCGTGCTGCCCTTGGCGCCGGATCGTTTTATCGGGCCCTACGCTGCGATCAATTTGCGCACCATTTGCACACTGACCGTGTTGCTGATGGCAGTGGGGGCGATTGGGCATATTGCAGTGCGTACCCTGGGTATCCGCTACGGTTACCCCATCAGCGCCATTGCCTCCGGGTTTGCCTCCAGCGCCGTGACGATCGCCGCCATGGGCCATCTCGTCGCCCGGCAGCCCGACGACATAAAGCTCCTGAGCGCGGCCGCGATCCTGTCCAACATGGCCACCGTTACCCAGGTCGGCCTGATCCTGGGGGCGGTCGACACCGGTCTGCTTCGCCACATGTGGGGGCCCCTGATCGGCGGCGCTGTCGCGGCAGCGTTATATGGCTTGTGCCTGATGCTCCCCAAGCCGACGGCCGGCGCCAACCAGCCGATCAAGGTCGGAGGTGCGTTCAACCTCAAACTGGCCCTGATCGTCACGTTGGCCATGACCGGTATCACCTTTGTTTCTTCCATGATGCTTAGCCATTTTGGCCAGCTGGGGGTCATGCTCACCGCCACGATCTCGGGTTTTGCCGATGCACATTCCTCGACGGCGTCGATTGCCACGTTGGCCAAGTCCGGCCGTTTACCGTTCGACGCTATTGTCGGGCCCCTGTTGATAGCGATCAGCAGCAACTCTGTCAGCAAATGCGTGGTGGCGTGGGTCAGCGGCGGACGTCGTTTCGCCGCCTACGTGATTCCGGGCCAGGTGTTGCTGACACTGGCAATGTGGGCGGGGATGAGCCTGAACTGACGGACATCGTGCGTATCACTGACAAATATCAAGGGGGCGCAACAACAATCGATCAATCTGAGCATCTACTACCGGATTGAAATGGCCGTGCGCCGAGGTGCCCCATGTCGCAGACTCAACGTTTACTCCTGATCGCCCCTTCAGCCATGAAGCATACCCCGGCGTTCGACCGGGCCGCGGCGTTGGCGCAGGCGATGCATTTGCCGTTGCACATCGTGGCATTCGACTATTCACAGGCGTTGGCGGTCGCCGGGTTGTTTGCCCCGGAACAATTCAGCCTGGCGCGGGATGGCTATCTGCAAACTCATCGGCAATGGCTCGCGGATCAGGCCGGATTGATGAGCAAGCATGGCGTCGAGGTCACCAGCGAGGTGGTGTGGGTACAGGATCCTTATGCAGAGATCCTCAACTTTATCAACGAGATGCCACTGACGCTGATCATCAAGGACGCCCATGAAGAATCGGCGCTCAAGCGCGTGTTTTTCACGCCGCTGGATTGGCAACTGCTGCGTGATTGCCCGGTGCCGGTGCATCTGGTGACCACGCCGCTGAATCCGCGGCCGCGTCATGTGCTGGCCATCATCGATGTAATGCGCGATGAGGATCAGGACCGGGTGTTCAACGACCACATTATCGACGCAGCGGCGAAACTGGCCGCGATCTGCGATGCCGATCTTGACCTGCTGCATGTGTATGACTGGACGGTTGTATATGCCCAGGACATGGGCTTTGGCGCATTGCAACTGGCTAACGGGGTGTATGAAATGTTGGGAACGGCTCAGCAGGAGGCTTTTGCGGCCATCGCTGAACGCCACGGCGTGCCTGTGCAGCATCGTTTCTTCAGGGAAGGCGCGCCCGTGCCCAGTATCTGTGAGTTTGCCGCCGAACACCGCACCGATGTCATTGTCATGGGCACGGTGCAGCACAAGGGTTTGAGCAAGTTGCTGGGCACCACGGCCGAGCACCTGCTGCATCAGGCACCGTGCAGTGTATTGGCGATCAAGCCGCGACAAATGCTGCAATCCTGATGTGGGGAACGCCCCGCGATGCGCCGTTGGCCGAGACATCGCGGGGCGACTTTTCTACAGGTGAAGACGATGGATGACCTGGCGGCTGTCGTCGGGATCACACTGCGTCTCGAAGCCAAGTGCCTTGGCCAGGTCGCGCATGGGCGCATTACTGGCGGCGTCCACGGAATACATCTGGCGAAAGCCGTTGCGGCGGGCGGCCTCGATCAAATGCGTCATCAGCAATGTGCCCAGGCCCAGGTGCGTCCACAGATCGGCGACCGTGACGGCGCATTCACATTCATGTTCCCCGGTGGCCGCATAACGACTGACGCCAACCTCGATCAGTTGCCCGTTATCGTGGACCAGGGCGATATAGGCCACGCGCTGTTTGTTGTCGGTGTCCATCAATTGGTTGAGCATCGTCGTGCCGGGCTCGTTGATCTGTGCGAGAAAACGCATGTGCCTGGATTCGGGAGACAGCCGCTTGATGAAGTCATATTCACGGTCGCGGTCCTGTTCCGTCAGTGGCCGGATCAACACGTGGCGGCCGTCCCTGAGTGCTTCAATCCAGTATTGGCCATCGACGGCGGCATAGGCGGCTGCAGCCCGATCATTGTGGTCTTTGACGGTGAGCATGGGGTATTCCTCCAGTGCAGTTTCAAGGACGTGCGGGCGGCAAAAAATCCGCGCTCGAGTTCTTTTTACCCTGCTGTCCAGGTTGGAATTTGATCTGGATCAGAGACAGGCGTCAGGCGCGTCAGTGCGTGCGGGTTGATTTACATCAAGCACGCGAGAGGGATCAGGGCGCAGTGTTGAAGCATGCCGGCGAGTGATGACCGGGATCGAATGGAGGTGTGTGATGAGTCAATATCAACGGTTGCTGCTGATCGTCGATCAAAACCTGCAACGCTCTCCCGCCGAACAGCGTGCCGTCGCGCTGGCCAAGGCCGCCGGCGCAGTCCTGGATGTACGGGTGTTTGCCGAACCGGTGCCAGTGGTTCATTTGTGGGCCGAGAAAGTCGACGACACAGAGCATCAACGCTATATGCGTCGCTACCGCCGCTGGGAGGCCGAAGAGCTCGATCGGCTCAACGATATGGGGCTGGATGTGACAGTCAAAGCCGTCTTCACCACCCATCCGTTGCTGGACATACTGAAAACGGTCGAGGATCTGAAGCCCGATTTGCTGATCAAGGATGTCAGCCTTGAACCGGTGCTCAAGCGAGTATTCATCACGCCACTCGATTGCCACCTGTTGCGTGAGTGCCCGGTCCCCGTGCACTTGGTCAACCATGTCCGCTACAGCTTGCCGCATCGAATCGTGGCAGCCGTGGACCCCTTCGATCCAGCGACTCAAATCAGCGGCTTGAATGACACCATCATCCAGACCGCCAATGCCCTGGCCTTGCAATGCGACGCGCCGTTACACCTGCTGTACGCCTATGACCTGTCACCCCTCTTCAACAGCGATGCGCCACTGGCCGGGGGAGGGTGGGGCGTGGACGTTATCGAGGAGCTGCGTCAGTCCTTGCACCAGGCGTTCGTGACATTGGCGGAGCGCTACGGCGTGCCGCCGGAACGACGCCATTTCGTCATGGGGTTGCCTGTGCCGGTGATCAGTGAGTTCGTCGAGGAGTATTTGGCTGACGTGGTGGTGATGGGCACTGTGCATCGGGTTGGGATCGACCGGCTGATCGGCAGCAATACCGAGCGGGCGCTGTACTCGGTGCCAGGGAGCATCCTGGCGGTCAGGCAGCGCGTCAGGGTATGAGTACGATTGCGCCGTTGAACTGCCCGCTCCGCAACCGTTCCAGCGCTTGATTGGCATCGTCCAGGGCAAAACAGGTGACGTCAGAGTGAACGGGCGTGTGCTGCAGTGCCTCGAAAAACGCTGTGCCATCTTCACGGGTCAGGTTGGCGACCGATCGAACGCTGCGCTCGCCCCACAACAGCCGATAGGGAAAGGCGGGAATGTCACTCATATGGATGCCGGCGCAAATCACGCAGCCTCCCTTGACGGTGACCGCCAGTGCCAGTGGCACCAAGGCACCAACCGGGGCGAAAATCAGGCTGGCATCGAGCAGATGCGGCGGAGGCTGATCCGAGGGCCCGGCCCATTCGGCACCCAGCGACCGGGCATAAGCCTGGCCTTCGCTGTCGTCTGGACGGGTGAAGGCGTACACCTTCTGTTTACGTCCACGGGCGATCTGAATGGCCAGGTGTGCCGCCGCGCCAAAACCATAGAGGCCCAGATGGTGGGCGCCTCGGGCCATTTGCAGGGCCCGAAAGCCAATCAGCCCGGCGCACAGCAGCGGTGCGGCCTGGGTGTCGGAAAGTGCCTCAGGGATCGGGAAGCAAAAGCGTGCGTCGGCTACGGTGTACTCGGCATACCCTCCGTCCAGATGGCAGCCGGTGAACCGGGCCTTATCGCAGAGGTTTTCTCGTCCCGAACGGCAGAATACGCAGTGCCCGCAGGTCCAGCCCAGCCAGGGCACGCCTACCCGCCGGCCAATCCACTCGGCAGCGACGTCGGCACCGACGGCCGTGACTTCGCCGACAATTTCATGCCCCGGCACGCGTGGCAGCCTCGCTTGGGGCAATTCGCCATCCACCAGGTGCAGATCGGTGCGGCACACGCCGCACGCCAGGACCTTGATCAGCAGCTGCTGTGAGTCGGGCGTGGGAATGGGGCGCTCTTGCAATTGCAGTGACTGGCCGGGGCGATGCAGGACCATGGCACGCATGAACACACTCCAGGCGGCAGGTTTCAACTCAGGTGACGATGACAGCCCACTATCAGTTGCTTGAGTCCATCCATGTTCTGAATGTTGACGTCGCGGCCGGTTATTTCCACCAAACCTTGGTCACGCAGGTGAGCGATGCCCCGACAGACGGTTTCAAGGCGCAGGCCCAGATAAGAGCCGATTTCCTCCCGGCGCATTTTCAGCACGAAATTGCGCGACGAATAACCACGGGAATTCAAGCGTTGCGACATATTCAGCAAAAAAGCGGCCAACCGTTCGTCCGAGTTCATGTTGCCCAGCATCATCATCATGTCGTGATCACGCACGATTTCCCGGCTGAGGATTTTGTTCAGGTTGTGCTGCAATGAAGGCAACTCTCGGGCAAGTTTTTCCAGGTGGGCAAAATGGATGGGGCAGACCTCGCTGTCCTCCAGGGCAACCGCATCGCAGGTATGCTGATCTGTGCTGATGGCGTCCAGGCCGAGCATTTCACCTGGAATCTGAAACCCGGTGACCTGCTCGCGACCGTCGATGGAAAGCACGCTGGTCTTGAATGAACCCAATCGCACGGCATACAGCGAACGCAATGGGTCGCCTGCGCGGTAGAGTGCCGAACCTTTCTTGACCTTCAGCCGTTGAATGATCAGCGTGTCCAGGCGCTCGATTTCCGCACCGGTCAAGCCTAACGGCAGACACAGTTCCAATACGCTGCAACTGGAGCACGCCGTTTTGAGATGTTGATCGCGATACGATCGAGTTTCAGTCACGTGGAAGCCCTCGATATCAGCCTATTGAGCATAGTGTCTATTGCCGCTGGGCGTTGAGAATGGACGCCCGGAACTGAGTGATCAGACGAATGGACCCTGATCCGGCTTTGTTACAAAAAAGTATCAGAGCAGTGGAAACTTGAGGTAAATCAAGTCTGAACGCTTGCAGACCCACAGAATCAACCTATTGATCGGTGTACGGGATACGGCTGGAGAATTGCGATGAGCGACTGTCTGAGTACCGAGCAACTGGAAGGGCTGGATGCCTATTGGCGGGCGTCCAATTACCTGGCGGTCGGGCAGATTTATCTCAAGGACAACCCGTTGCTGAAGGAGCCCCTGGCCCTGGCGCACATCAAGCCACGGTTATTGGGCCATTGGGGCACGACGCCGGGGTTGAACCTGATCTACACGCACCTCAACCGGTTGATCAAGCAGCACGACCTGAACATCTTGTTCATCGCCGGTCCCGGCCATGGCGGGCCGGCGGTGGTGGCGCAGACTTATCTGGAAGGCACTTTTACCGAGTGCTATCCCTCGGTAGAGCGCAACAGTAATGGCTTGGTCCGTCTGTTTCGGCAGTTTTCCTGGCCGTACGGCATTTCCAGCCATGTATCGGCGCAAATACCAGGGTCGATTCATGAGGGCGGCGAACTGGGATATAGCCTGGCCCATGCCTACGGTGCGGCGTTCGATAACCCCGACTTGATCGTCGCTTGCGTGATCGGTGATGGCGAGGCCGAAACGGGGACGCTGGCGGCCAGTTGGCACTCCAACAAGTTCCTCAACCCCGCGCGTGACGGCGCGGTGCTGCCAATCCTGCATCTGAACGGCTACAAAATCGCCAACCCCACGGTGCTCTCCAGAATCAGCGAGGACGAGCTGTCGGCGCTGATGTATGGCTATGGCTACGATCCCTATTTTGTCGAAGGCGATGACCCCATGGCGGTGCATCAGGCGCTGGCCAGGACACTGGACACGATAACCCTCAAGATTGCCGAGATTCAGCGCGTTGCGCGCCAGCATCCGCAGGATGAGCCATCGGAGCGCCAACTCTGGCCGATGCTGGTACTGCGCACGCCCAAGGGCTGGACCGGGCCGAAGTTTGTCGACGGTCATCGGGTCGAGGGGACTTGGCGGGCGCATCAGGTCCCTCTGGCCGATTTCCGCCAGGCGCTGCACCTGCGCCAGCTGGAGGAATGGCTCAACAGTTACCGACCTGATGAACTTTTCGATGCCAACGGCACCTTGCTCCCCGAGCTGGCCGCCCTGGCGCCCACCGGACAGCGGCGCATGAGCGCCAATCCCCATGCCAATGGCGGCCTGTTGTTGCGCCCCTTGAACCTGCCGCGTTTTACCGACTATGCGGTGAAGTTTGACGCCCCCGGCACCCTGCGGGCCGAAGCGACACGGGTCATGGGCACCTACCTGCGCGACGTCATGAAAAACAACCTGGGCGCCAGCAACTTTCGGTTGTTTGGCCCGGATGAAACCGCCTCGAACCGACTCGATGCGGTCTATGACGTCAGTGCCAAGGCGTGGATGGACCCGCTGGAGCTTGAGGACCTCAATCTGGCGGCCGATGGCCGTGTGATGGAAATTCTCAGTGAACAAGTGTGCGAGGGTTGGCTCGAAGGGTATCTGCTGACGGGACGCCATGGGTTGCTGTCCTGTTACGAGGCCTTTATCCACATCGTCGATTCGATGGTCAACCAGCATGCCAAATGGTTGAAAACCGCCGCCGAGGTGCCATGGCGTAAACCGATCGCCTCGCTGAATTTTCTGCTGACGTCCCATGTCTGGCGCCAGGACCATAATGGTTTCTCCCACCAGGACCCGGGCTTCATCGATCTGGTGGCGAATAAAAAGTCGGACGTGGTGCGTATCTACCTGCCGCCCGACGCCAATTGCCTGCTCTCGGTGGCTGACCACTGTCTCAAAAGCCGTGACTACATCAACGTCATCGTCGCCGGTAAACAACCGGAATGGCAGTGGCTGGAAATCGACGCGGCCCTGCGCCATTGCCAGGCGGGTATCGGCCGATGGGACTGGGCCTGCCACGAGGACGACGACCCGGACGTCGTGATGGCCTGCGCCGGCGACGTGCCAACCCTGGAAACCCTGGCCGCAGTGACTTTGTTGCGCGAGTACGTACCGGATTTGCGGGTGAGGGTGATCAATGTCGTCGACTTGATGGTGCTTCAGCCTTCCTTCCAGCATCCCCATGGTTTACCGGACACGGCATTCAACGAACTGTTTACCGTCGACAAACCGGTCATCTTCGCCTTCCATGGCTACCCCGCGCTGATTCACCGGTTGATTTACAAGCGCACCAATCATGAGAATTTTCATGTGCGCGGCTTCATTGAGGAGGGCGCGACCACGACGCCGTTCGACATGGCAGTGCTCAACAACCTGGATCGTTTTCGGCTGGCGCTGGACGTCATCGAGCGGGTGCCCCGGTTGCACGATCAGTTGCAGGACGCGCGCTCACGCTATTGGTCGATCCTGGAAAAACACAAGCTCTACCTCATTGAGCATGGACAGGACATGCCCGAGATCCTCAACTGGCAATGGACACCGAGAGTAACCAACTGACTGGAGGTCGGCGACAAAACGATTACTTGCGCTTCCAGTACTTCTGCATTTCAAGGAACAGAAAGGATGCGGTCCACGTGATCAGCACCAACCCGGTCAGGGCCTGCAAGCCGGTCAAATACTTGAGGTTGCCCACCGGTGAAATATCGCCGAAGCCGATCGTCGTGTAGGTCGTGAAGGAAAAGTAAACGCAGTCCATCAGCGTACCGTCGAAGTTGCCCGTCAGGCCGCCCCATTGGCCGGAGTGCACCATCAGGTAATAAACCAGCGCGAAGCACCAGACCTCTACCGCATGGGCCAACAGGGCGCCAAATACCCCGACGACAATTCTGAAGCGGCTCCACAGCTTGAGCCGAGGCAGCCAATCGTTCAAGCGCAACAGACATTCGTAATGGATCACTACGACGATGATGACCACCAGCGTATTGATCAGCGTGACTGCCAGCATGGATGACTCCGTTTTTACGGGGTATTTAAGAAGAATCGGGACCACGCTGTACAGGTATGAGCGCTGGAAAGTCTTCGGGTGACAAGGTTTCCTTTTCAAGCAACAGATGGGCACCGGCGTCCAGATCGGCTCGACGACTTTCGAGCAAAGCCTTGGCTCGTCCATAGGCTTCATCGAGCAGGGCGCGAATACCCAGGTCGACTTCCCTGGCAGTCTGTTCCGAATAGTCTTTATCACCCAGCGCCGGCATGCGTTCACCCAGGTACGTGATGTTTTGTCGCTCCAGCACGGACTGACCGAGCTCGGCGCTCATGCCAAACCGGGTGATCAATTGTCGGGCAATATCCGTCGCGTGGGCCAGGTCATCGGCAGCTCCAGTGGAAATCTGGCCATAGGCTAGGTATTCGGCAGCGCGCCCGGCCATCAGGACGACGATCCGGTCCTTGAGCATCTGGCAACTGATCAGGAAGTGATCTTCGGTTGGACGCTGCAGGGTATACCCCAGCGAGCCAATCGCGCGAGGCACAATGGACACTTTGTGCACCGGATCCATGGCCGGAAGACTGCTGGCAGCCAGGGCATGCCCCATCTCATGATACGCCACCACCTGGCGTTCCTCGGGACGCAGCACACTGCTCTTGCGTTCAATCCCGGCAACGATGCGTTCCACGGCGGCCGTAAAGTCGTCGAGACCGACCGCTTGCGCTCCACGACGGGTGGCGACGATGGCGGCCTCGTTGACCAGATTGGCAAGGTCAGCACCGGTAAAGCCGGTGGTGAGGTCGGCAATCTGTTCGGCATTGATCGCGGGTTCCACAGTGATTTTTTGCAGATGGACCTTGAGGATGGCCTGGCGGCCTTTTCGGTCGGGGCGATCGATCAGCACCTGCCGATCGATCCGTCCGGCCCGCAGCAGTGCCGGGTCGAGAATCTCTGGCCGGTTAGTCGCGGCCAGCAGCACGACGCCCTCACGGGGATCGAACCCGTCCAGTTCTGACAGTAATTGATTAAGGGTCTGCTCTTTTTCGTCATTGCCGCCAAACGCACCGACGCCGCGCATTTTGCCCAGTGCATCCAGTTCGTCGATGAAAATGATGCAAGGTGCCGCCTGGCGCGCCTGTTCGAACAGGTCATGCACTCGGGCGGCGCCTACGCCCACGAACATTTCGACAAACTCGGACCCCGATATCGAGAAAAAAGGCACGCCGGCTTCACCGGCGATGGCTTTGGCCACGAGGGTCTTGCCGGTTCCCGGAGGGCCGACCAACAAAGTGCCTTTGGGGATATGCGCCCCCAGGCGTGAGTATTTGGCTTTGTCCTTGAGGAAAGAGACGATTTCCACCAGTTCGGCCTTGGCCTCATCGATGCCGGCCACATCGGCAAAGGTCACGCCGGTCTCGCGCTGCACAAATACCTTGGCCCGGGACTTGCCGATGCTCATCAATCCTCCGACACCTTGCTTTTCCGCCAGCCCGCGAAACAGGAAATGCCAGATCACCATGATCAGGACAAAGGGCAGCAGCAAGCCCAGCAGGCCATTGAGCAACGTGTTTTCGTTGACCCCCGTGAATCCGACGCCCGAACGACCCAGTTCCGTTGCTAACGCCGGATCCACCCGCACCGTGGAAAACTGGTTGTGCCCGTTGATAGGCTCTTGCAGTTTGCCGCTGATCTGATCTTTCTCGACCCGTAGATCGCTGACCTTCTGCTCGTTGAGCAATTGCACAAATTGACTGTACGGAATGCTTTGCACGACATTGCGTTCGAAAAACAGAATTTGAACCAGGGTCAGCACGACAAACGCTATCGCGAAGTAGGACAGGTTCCATTGGTGATTCTTTTTCATGGACGTGGCTCTGCGTCGTGGCATCGACCAGGGACGAACGATGATGGCCGGTCAGCCTTTTTCTACGCCTGGGCGCAGGAAAATCGTTGAGGTAAATCAACAATCTCTCCATGAGCACGGGAGGGGCGTACGGCCAGCGATTTGTTTGACAAAAATCAGTGCTCCCAATGTGTACCGCCCGATACTTGGGTCACTGCATTTGCGGTGAACGTTTCAGGGAGAGGCACGTGATGCTCAAACTCAAACGCATTCTGTTGATAGCCCCCGGCGAAATGACCCTTACCCCGGCGTTTGAGCGTGCCTATGCACTGGCCTGCGCGACCGGTGCCTTTTTGCATATTGTCGCGTTCGATTATGTCCCGGCACTGGCGGTGGCGGGTCTGCTCGACCATGATGCGATGGCCCAGGCGCGGGAAGGGTATCTGCAAGTGCATCGGCAGTGGCTGGAGCAGCAAGCCCGCTTCAAACGATGCATCGGCATGCAGGTGACCACCGAAGTAGTCTGGGCCAGATCGAGCCTGACGCACGTGCTTGAGTACGTGAATGACTTTCATCCGGATCTGGTGATCAAGGATACTCATTACGTGCCGGCACTCGACCGCGCCTTTCATCGACCATTGGACTGGCACTTGCTGCGCGCATGTCCTGCGCACTTGCACCTGGTGACCAGTGCCGCGCACCCCAAGCCGTTGAAAATCCTCGCAGCGATCGATCTGTCCCATCTGGAAGAGCTGACGCAGGGCCTCAATGACCGAATACTCGATGTGGCGTCTACGTTGGCGGCAAGCAGTGGTGCAGTGCTGCACGTACTCAACGTCAGCCATTGGTCTGTGATGAGCGATGCACCGTTGAGCGTGCCGATAGACAGTCTTGATGGCAGTTTGAGGGACGCGATCGAAGATGCGCAGCAAGAAGCCTTCGAAGCGCTTGCTGAGCGCTATTGCATAAAAGAAACGTGCCGACACTCGCTGACCGGTATCCCCCACAAGGTCATCGTGCTTTTCGCGCAGCAGAATGCATTCGACGTGGTGGTGTTGGGCACCGTTTATCACTACGGCAAAGACCCGTTCATTGGCAGTACTGCTGAGCGTGTATTGAACAGGGCCCCGTGCAGTTTGATGATCGTCAAGCCATCACCCCCACCAGACTGAAAGGGGCACTGTCGCTCACAGTTGATAAAAATCAACTTGCCGTGGACCAAAAGGCGCGATCAATAGCGCTCCCCTGCAAGCGCAAGGAAACGGCCATGCGAATCACATTTCTGGGTGCCGCGGGCACGGTCACGGGCAGCAAGTACCTGCTGGAGCATCGTAACCAACATGTGTTGATCGATTGCGGTCTGTTCCAGGGCTACAAGCAACTGCGATTACACAACCGTGACCCGTTCCAGCTTCCGGTCAACGACCTCGACGCCATCGTGCTGACCCATGCCCATCTTGATCACAGCGGCTATCTGCCCGTGCTGGTGCGCAATGGTTATCGCGGCCCGGTCTATGCCACGCCAGCGACCTGTGAGCTGGTGAAAATCCTGCTGCTGGACAGTGGCCGGTTGCAGGAAGAAGAGGCTGAGTTCGCCAACCGGCATGGCTTTTCAAAGCACAGCCCGGCATTGGCGCTTTACACCGAGCAAGATGCTGAGCATGCACTGAAGTTGTTACGGCCAGTGGAGCTGAACCACAGTGTCCAGATTGTCCCGGACATGACCATTGAGCTGCGGGGCGCCGGGCACATTCTGGGGGCCGCGACGGTGGAAGTGATTGCCGACGGCCAGACCTTGGTGTTTTCAGGGGATTTGGGCAGACCTGACGATCCTTTGATGTTCGCGGCGCAAACCGTCGAACAGGCGGATTACCTGCTGGTGGAGTCGACTTACGGCGACCGTAGACATCCAGACGAATCGCCGCAACAGCAGTTGGCTGAGGTCATCACCCGTACCGCGTTGCGCCGGGGCATCACGCTGGTGCCATCGTTCGCGGTGGGACGCGCCCAATTGCTGATGTACCACCTTTATCAGTTGAAACGCCAACGTGCGATACCTGACATTCCCATCTACCTGAACAGCCCGATGGCCACCGACGTCACGGGCCTGTACCAGCGGTTTCGCAGCGAGCACAGGTTATCCCTGGAGGACTGCGAGGGTATGTGCCATGTGGCGCAATTCGTCCGCACGGTCGAGGATTCGAGAGCGCTTGATCAGCAACGCACCCCGGCGGTCATTATCGCCGCCAGCGGCATGGCGACCGGAGGGCGCGTTGTCCACCACCTCAAGGCGCTGGCTCCCAATCCCCTTAATACGCTGTTGATGCCGGGCTTTCAGGCCGGTGGCACTCGGGGGGCACAAATTGTAGCGGGCTCTCGAACGGTGCGCATCCATGGCAAGGAGGTGCCGATAAACGCTGAGGTGGTGCCGATGCAAACCCTGTCGGCGCATGCTGACGCCGATGAAATCATGCAGTGGTTGCGTGGCTTCAAGCGCCCGCCCAAGCACACATTTGTGGTGCATGGCGAGCCAAACGCATCGGATGCGCTGCGCCGCCGTATCAGCCTGGAACTTGGGTGGTCGGTGTCGGTGCCGGAGTATCGCGATAGCGTCGACCTCACCCCCGGAGTCGAATCATGAGCCAGTATCGACGGTTGTTACTCATCATCCACCTTGCCTTGGGTCATTCTCCGGCCATCACCCATGCTGCGGCGTTGGCCCGGGCCAGTGGCGCGAGGTTGCATATCGCGGCCCTGGTTCCATCGTTGAAATTGTTGTCGCTGCTCGAAGAAAGCGACCGGGAAAAGGCCCGGGAACGTTACCTGCAGGACCATCGCGATTGGCTGAAGGATCAGGAAAAACTACTGCGCGGCAAAGGGATCGACGTGACCTGCGAGGTGGCCTGGGCTGATGAAATGAAGCAAGGCATTCTGGAATACGTCGCAGAATTACAGCCCGACCTGTTGATCAAGGAAATCCAACAGGAATCCGTGCTCAAACGCGCGCTCTTCAACTCGCTGGACTGGCGCCTGCTGCACCAGTGTCCTGTACCGGTTTATCTGGTCGGCGGGACCGGTCACGCCTTGCCCCGCAAGGTGGTGGCGGCAGTGGACGTGTCGGCTGGCGAATCTGGGCACAGCGAACTCAATGGCCGCATCATTCAACAGGCCTCCAGCCTGGCCATCCAGTGTGATGCCGAATTGCACCTGCTCTATGCCCATGAAATGTCAGAGGACTACCTGGAAGAGTTGAGCGATAGCTTGAAGCTGTCAGCGTTGAGTAAAGGGGTGCGCAAAGCGTTGGAAAAGTCGTTTCTTGCATTCGCCAGGCAATACGGTGTGCCCGCCGACCGCCGGCATTTCGTCTTGGGTCACCCCGTCACGGCACTCAGTGAATTTGCCAGCCAGAATCATGTGGATGTGATTGTGATGGGCAGAGCCCAGTACCAAGGCCTGGAGCACCCTCTGGGCAGTACGACCGAACATATCCTGTATCAAGTGCCCTGCAGCGTACTGGCGGTTTGAAGTCGTCTCGGGGTTCCGCTCGCCTGGTGGGGCGGGCGAATGCTCAGGCAGGATCAAAGGCAGCATTTTCCGCCAGCAAGGCGGCGGTCAGGGCCGTGCTGTCGAGTATCTGCAGGTGACGCGTGGCACAGTCAGGCGGCAGGCGAAACGGCGGCACGGAGTCAGCGATCGCAATGTGTTCAAAAAGAGGCCGGTCGAACAGCCGACTGCCTGCGGTAAACAAACCATGGGTAGCGGCTGCGAACAGTCGGGCGGCACCCGCCGTTTGGCAGGCGAGGCCGGCATGCGTCAGCGTTTCACCCGTGCTGATCAGGTCGTCGAAAACAATGGCTGTCTTGCCTGAGACTTCACCGATCAAGAGAGTGCCCGTCAGCGTGGCGTGATCGCGGTGCTTTTCCATCAGGGCACTGCCAACCGGACGCCCCAGTTGCCGTTCCAGGGCTTGTCGAAACTGCTCGGCGCGCTTGCTACCCCCTGAGTCGGGGGAGACCGCAACCACTTCGGCGTCGCCGACCAGCCCGGCGAAATGCCCGGCGAACAATTCGGTGCACTGCAGGTTCCTGGTTGGAATGCGAAAAGCGTTGTCAAACGCTGCCGGATTGTGCACGTCCAGGGCGATCAGGCGATCCACGCCACTGGCTTCAATAAGGGCGGCTACATAACGCGTTATGGTCGGGTCCTGAGGCTGGTTGCGGCGATCCTTGCGCCCGTAGCACAAGTAGGGCGTCACCACTTGCACATGACGAGCGTCGGCATCCTTGAGCGCACCGCAGAAGAACAGCAAGCGACACAGCTTATCGTTTGCGCTGTGTTGGCCATCCCCATACAAGGAATGGAACACCACGACGTCACGACCGCCAACCGGATCCAGCGGGCGGCATTTATGTTCGCCGTCTTCGTAGTCACGCTCTTCGTGGCGTGCCAGTTGGCAACCAAGCCGTTGAGCGACGCGGCCGGCGTAGGTTTCAGTGCCTTTGAGGGCAAAAAGAAGCGGGGGCAGGGTCAGCATGCAGTGGCTCCTTGGAGGCAGGATATGACATGCGTCTTACCTGAAACTTCGAAAAGAAAGCGCATGTACCGTGACCTCGGAGGCAACCGCCGGATGAAGGTGTATTCACGCTCAGCTTACGCCAATCCTGATGCACTGGCGTACAAGGGTCGTGGTCAAGCGACCGAAGAACAAACCCCCCGGCCGGTTTCCCGGCAGGGGGCAGGTGCGCGGTCAATCGGCCTTGATCGGCACGACCTTGTCGGCCTTCATGGCTTCGGGCTTTTTCGGCAACGAGATGCTCAGCACGCCTTTGCTGAAACTCGCTTCGATCTTCTCGGCATCGACCCCTTTGGGCAGGCTGAACGTGCGCTCGAAGGAACCATAGTGACGTTCGCTAAGATGATAGCCCTTACTTTTCTCTTCCTTGTCCTCTTTCTTTTCCCCCTTGATGATCAGGTTGCCGTTGGACAGTTTGAGCTCGATGTTCTTTTGATCCATGCCGGGGAGTTCGGCAGTGATTTCGAAGCTCTTGTCTTTCTCGGTGATGTCCACGGCAGGCAGGCCATGGCCGCTCAGTTCGCGCCGCCAGAAGGGTTCGACATCAAACAACCCACGGCTGAAGGGCGATAGCCCAGAACCGCGATTGAACTCGTCGAACAGGTGATCGACCTGTTGCCGCAGTTTTTCCAGGGGCCGCCAAATGTCTGAGGTCGCTGGATGCTGGCTTGATTTGTCTTCGGTCTGGATCGGCATTTTTTTCACGGAATTGCTCATTTTTCACGACTCCTCTTGGTTAAAGGGCAGGCTCAAAACAGTCCGTACACCCGTCCGCCCTGAAAAAATCAACCCGGCGCTGACCTTCCAAAGCCAGCGTCATTCACCCCATGCGATGGTGCGAACGCTGACTCTAATGTCCATGGGAATGCCCAAAAGTCGCTTGATATAAATCAGAAAGAGGGCAAAAACGGTTTGCTCCGATACCGCTGTCATCTCGTCACTGGCCAAGGCCTCTGCCCATCAACCAGAACGGACGCGATAGACAATCGAGACCTAAGCTTTACCTCAATGGGCCACGGGCGTTGTTGTTTCGATAACGTGAATCGCCCTTCGAGGAAAACACCTCCATGTTCAGTAAATGGCTGGATCCCGCGCTGCTCTTGCTCAGCGCCCTGACGCTGCTGGCGGGGGGTGTTGCGCACCTTTGGCAAAGACCGGACTGGGCGTCGATGTGCTGGGCCGCAGGAAGCGTGGTGATGGCCTTGGTACTGTTGGTCGAGATCGTCAGGCGTCTGGCCCGGCACGAGGCCGGTGTAGACATGATCGCGTTGCTGTCGATCACCGCCGCCCTGGCCTTTGCGCAGACATTGGTGGCAGCGGTGATTGCCTTGATGCTCGCAAGCGGACGTACCCTGGAGTTTTTTACCAGCCAACGCGCCGAACGTGAGCTTCGAGCCCTCATCGACCGGGCGCCACGTTCTGCCTGGTTGCAGGAGGCGGGCGGGTTGCGCGAGATCCCCGTAGAACAGATCCAGCCCAATCAAACATTGCTGGTGCGCCTGGGGGAGGTGGTACCGGTCGACGGGCGCCTGCTGAGCCCCACCGCCGAACTGGATGAATCGGCACTCAGCGGCGAATCGTTGCCCGTCACTCGTCGCGCAGGCGAGCAACTGCACAGTGGTGTTTCCAATGTCGGTGCACCCCTCCTGTTGAGCGCCACGCGAACGGCCGCACAGAGCACCTATGCCGGGATCGTTCGGCTGGCCGAGGAGGCGCGACGTTCACGCGCGCCATTCGTGCGCTTGGCCGACCGTTATGCGTTGTTCTTCATCCCGTTGACCTTGCTGATTGCCGCAGCGGCCTGGCAACTGAGTGGCGATCCCTTGCGAGCGCTGGCGGTATTGGTGGTAGCCACGCCGTGCCCGTTGATACTGGCGGTACCGATTTCGATCATGTCAGGTATTTCGAGGGCGGCGCGGCGCGGAATATTGATCAAGGACGGCGCGACCCTGGAGGCGTTGGCCGGTGTCAAACAGGTGTTTCTCGACAAGACCGGAACACTGACCAGCGGCCATGCCCGTCTGCAATCAATCGAGGTCAATGGGCTTGCCGACCCCTTGCGTTTGCTTGGCCTGGCCGCTTCGCTGGCGCAGGCCTCGACGCACCCCATCTGCCAGGCCATTGTCGACGCCGCGCACCAGCGTCAATTGCCTCTGAGCATCCCCCGACAGGTGGATGAGAGTCCGGGCGCCGGCCTTTGCGGGGTGGTCGATGGCAGGCGGGTGCGTTTCGGCACGTTGTCTTTTGCTCATGCCGACGCACCTGCATCCGATTGGGGTGCAGCCATGTTGCGCCATATGGATTACCTGGCGTGCAGTGGAAGCTTTATTGACGTGGATGGAGAACTTGCCGGCCTGCTGGTGTTTTCGGACAACGTGCGTCGAGAAACACCACAAACCCTGCGCCGCCTGCGCGCCCGGGGCATAGAGAGGATCGTCATGCTCACTGGCGATCGCCTGGAAACCGCCGAAATGGTTGCGCTGTCCGCCGGGATTGACGAGCTGCGAGCAGGGCTGATCCCCGAGGACAAAGTGCGAGCGGTGCAGGAAGGGTGTTTGCGCGCCAGTACCTTGATGGTCGGCGATGGCATCAATGATGCCCCCGCGTTGGCGGCGGCCAACGTCGGCGTGGCCATGGGGGCCAGTGGTGCCACGGCTTCTGCACAAGCCGCGGGTGTGGTGCTGCTGGTAGACCGTCTCGATCGTCTGGTGGAGGCATTGGACATTGCCCGCCAAACCCGTCACATCGCCCGCCAGGGTGTGCTGGTCGGCATGGGCATGTCGTTACTGGCCATGGTGGTGGCGGCCCTGGGTTATCTGCCGCCGCTTATCGGTGCCGTTGTGCAAGAGGGCATCGATGTGGCGATCATCATCAACGCCTTGCGTGCATTGGGGCCGCTGCGCGGGGTGCGCCAACAAAGGCTGGCAGCGCAACAGATCGATCACCTGCAGGACGAGCACAAGGCATTGTCTTCAGTACTGAGCGACCTGCATCAACTGGCCATTGATTTTGCCCGGCGTCCATTGGCACAAGCACAGTCGGATTTGCAGGCGCTGGTCAACAAGCTGCAAACAACCCTGGCACGCCATGAACGTGAAGACGAAAACACACTGTATCCGCAACTGACGCAAAGCATGCCAGGCGAGGATCCCATGTCAGCGATGAGCCATGCTCACCGGGAGATCTTTCGCCTGATCCATCTGCTGGCGCGCATGAGCCGTGACTTCTGTGCCGCCCCCGAAACGGCATCGGCAGATGAGATTCAGCACCAGTTGATTCGGCTGGATACGCTTGTGCGAATGCATTTTGATCAGGAAGAAGAGCTGTTTCGCTATCTGGATTGGCGCTGAATCAACGTCTGGGCAGGATGCGGGTCAACGTGTTGTCACCCACCCAGTAATGATGAATCAACCCGGTCGCCGCGTGCAGTCCGATCAACCAATAACCGGTGCTCCCAAGCAGTTCGTGCCAGTGCTTGAACTGCTTGGCCAATGACGGATCAACCGCTATTGGCGAGGGCAGGAAAAAACCGAAATAGGGCATCGGTTTGCCTTCTGCCGATAGCAGCAGCCAGGCCAATAGGGGGGTGGCGATCATCAGTATGTACAGCATCGAATGCATCAAGTGTGACATGCCGGTTTGCCAGGCGGGCAAGGCCGGTGCGATAGGCGGGCGCGGCGCAAGACGGCGTGCGAGCAGACGAACCCAGACGAGGGCGAAGATGCTCAGGCCGAACACTCCATGCAGCCCCAGAAACAAACTCCTCAAATGGCCACCGCGCGGCATCAGCCCCTTGATTTCGATACAAGCGTAGACACCGACAAACAACAGCAGCATTAGCCAGTGCAGGGTGATCGACAGTTGTCCGTAGTGCTGTGGCGTTGAGTGGCGTGTCATGGTGGCCTCGACAGATGGATGCTTCGAAAGAGCCAGTACCCTGCCTGCCAAGCCTTAAGGCAATCTGAAGAAGCAATGGGCCAATCTGTTCAAAAAAAGGCGTTGCCTTTTTCCTCTATTGCCTCAAGCGTCGGATTAACCACTGCTGTGGCTTCGACGCCAGCTTCTGAATGAAGAGAGTGAGTACGAAAATGCGTCGCGGTGTCATTTTCATAATCTTTGGCAATCAGTTTTTTTACTTACCGACTGCTGTCGGTGCGATCTTTTTCGCCTGGGGCAAATACTTCAATTACCAGCGGATGAACTACGCTCCAAAAACAACACTGCAGATCGAAGAAACAGTGTGCAAGGTCGATACGACCCGAAGGCTGATGGATACCCACTGTCCATTCTGCGGGATCCGGCATCCCTGATCGCCAGCACCCGGTGTACGCTCCGTGAGAATCAAACAGCCGCTGCCAGCTCTCCTGTTACTCGCCTTGCTATCGGGTGGCTGCACGACACTCGATGTCCCTCACGAACCCAGTCAGGCGTTGCCTGCGAGGGATTCGGCATTCGGTCGTTCTATTCAGGCCCAGGTAGCCCCTCATCAGGGCCAATCGGGCTTTCGCTTGCTATCCGATAGTGCAGAGGCTTTCACGGCCCGCGCCGAGCTGATCCGTAACGCTCAAAGCAGCCTCGACTTGCAGTATTACATCGTCCACGACGGTATCACTACGCGGATACTGGTGAGCGAGCTGCTCGACGCCGCCGACCGGGGAGTCCGCGTGCGGATTCTGCTCGATGACACGACCAGCGATGACTTGGAACGAATTATTGCGACGCTGGCTGCCCACCCGCAGATTCAGGTCCGCGTGTTCAATCCACTGCATTTGGGCCGCAGCACTGTCGTGACGCGAACAATGGGCCGGCTGTTGAACCTGTCGCAGCAACACCGGCGCATGCACAATAAATTGTGGGTGGTGGACAACAGCGTGGCAATCGTCGGAGGGCGCAATTTGGGGGACGAGTATTTCGATGCCGAGCCCAACAAGAATTTCACCGACATCGACATGCTCAGTGTCGGCCCAGTTGCAGAACAGTTGGGTCATAGTTTTGACCAGTACTGGAACAGTGCCCTGAGCAAGCCGATCGAGCAGTTTCTCTCGATCCGGCCAACAACCAGGGACCTGAAAAATACCCGGACCCGACTGGACGAATCCCTTGAGGAAACGCGTAAACAGAATCCTGCTCTGTACCAGCAGTTGATGACCTACACCACTCACCCGCGCCTGCCTGTCTGGCGCCGCGAGCTGATCTGGGCCTGGAACCAGGCGATGTGGGATGCACCGAGCAAGGTTTTGTCGAAGGGCGAACCCGCCCCGCACTTGCTGTTGACCACCCAGTTGGCACCTGAGCTTAACGGGGTCACCAAGGAGCTGATATTGGTTTCTGCCTACATGGTGCCCGGCCAACCGGGGTTGGTGTACTTGACCCGTCGTGCCGACGCTGGCGTGTCGATCAGCTTGCTGACTAATTCACTGGAAGCCACCGATGTGCCTGCCGCGCACGGTGGCTATGCCCCTTATCGCAAAACCTTGCTCAAGCATGGTGTGCAGTTGTTCGAATTACGCCGCCAGTCCGGCGACAATGGCGACAGCGACAACGGACCACACCTTTTTCACAACGGATCCTCCAATAGTTCCGATTCCAGCCTGCACAGCAAAGCGATGATTTTCGACCAGCAGAAAGCTTTCATCGGTTCGTACAACTTCGATTCGCGCTCATTATTGTGGAACACCGAAGTCGGGGTGTTGGTGGATAACCCGCAACTCGCCGGACGGGTGCGCGAACTGGCCCTGGAAGGCATGGCACCACCTCTCAGTTATCATGTCCTGCTGGAAAAGACACAGCTGGTCTGGGTCACCGAGGATGACGGCAAACAACATACGTTGACCACTGAGCCGGGGGGTTGGTGGCGACGCTTCAGTTCTTGGCTCAGCAGCAATATCGGGCTGGAGAAAATGTTATAGCGAGAAAATACTGGAGGTCACTCCCTTCATTTTACTTTCGTGACCAGGATGAATCATGCGGATGTGGGTAGGTGGTACGGCGCGGCTTATCAGCCAATTGATGATGGCTGCGGGTATCAGCCTCGTCGCAATCGTCACGGGTGTGCAGGCTCAAGTCACACCTCAAACCAGTCGAGAGATAAAGGCCTTGCTGGATTTTGTCGAACGCAGTGAGTGTCAGTTTGTGCGCAATGGAAGCGAATACCCAGGTCCCCGCGCTCGGGCGCACCTGGAGAAGAAGCTGGATTACCTCGAAGGCAAGAACATGTTGAACAGTGCAGAAGACTTCATTGATCTTGCAGCCACTAAAAGCAGTATAAGTGGACGCAATTATGAGGTTCGATGTTCGCAAGGTGTAGAACCGGCAAGCATCTGGTTGAAGCGGGAACTACAGCGGCAACGGCTACTTCATTGAGTCGCAAAGGAATGCACAGGATCGCAGGATGGTAATCAGGACGGCGGTCATCTGATACGGTTTTTTATGTTGTATCTGAGTCTTTTTTTAGCGACTCGCTGCTCTATAGAGTGCGCGTCCGACGCACTAGTGGACAGTGCTCGGCCGCCCACTGTTTCAGGCTCTCTGAAGACCGGACGACCTCGAGAGTCTTCAGGAACTACCATGAATACTCGTCCTGGTTCTCACAGCAAGACCTTCCCCGAGTCGCAAACTGACATTCTCGGTATGATTGCGACCGACCATCATCTGGGCGAAATACTCAGCGCCATCTGCCAGATGCAGGACGCACAGAGCCCCGAAACCTTCTGCTCCATCCTGCTCACTGATGCCGAGGGCAAACGCTTGCTGAGCGGCGCGGCGCCCGGCCTGCCGGTCGAGTACAGCGAGGCGATTCATGGAATGGCCATTGGTCCACAGGAAGGCACCTGCGGCACCGCAGCGTTCCGGCGCGAGCTGGTGGTCACCGAAGATATCGCCCGGGACCCGAAGTGGGAGCGTTTTCGCGGCCTGGCGCTGGGGCATAACCTGCGTTCCTGCTGGTCGGTGCCGTTACTCTCCCATCAAGGTAGCGTGTTGGGTACATTTGCCATGTACCAGAACCGGACCCACGCGCCGGATGAGGCGCAGATTCAACGCCTGGCCTGCGCGGCCCAACTGGCAGTCATTGCGATCCGCCATGAGCGTGACGGCCAACGGCTGGAGGCCAGCGAACAGCGTTTTCGCTCATTGTTCACCTACAACCCCAACCCGGTGTTCGCCCTCGATCTGGCCGGCAACATCCAGAGTGTGAATCCAGCAGGCCTGAAGCTGAAACCGCACACCGCCACCGATTTCCTCGGTCATCACTTTTCCCGCCTGTTGCTCGAAGAAGACCTGGAACGGGTCAGCCGGCATTTTTACGCCGCTCGCGCCGGAGAGCCTCAACGCTTCGAGGCACGGCTTCTCGACGAGAGCGATAACTTGCTGACCATGGACATTTCCAACCTGCCGATCATGGTCAACGGAGAGATCGTCGGGGTATTTGGCATAGCCCGGGACATCAGCGAGCAGAAGCATTACGAGCGCCAGTTGAGTTTCAACGCCTGCCATGACCGGCTGACCGGATTGCTTAACCGTGTATCTCTTGAAGAGCGGCTGATGCTTGATTGTCACATCAGTCGTCGACGCAAGCGTCGCCTGGCGGTCATGTGCATTGATCTGGATGGATTCAAATCCATCAACGATTCGATCGGGCATTACTTCGGCGATCAGGTGCTGATTGAGGTGGCGAAGCGTATGACCCGGCAGGTTCGGCCCGGTGACACCATCGTGCGCATGGGCGGTGACGAGTTTGTCGTGCTGCTGCCGGACCTGCTGCTTGATGAGGACGTGGTACCGGTGGTCGAGCGATTGATGGCCAGCATTGCCAGACCCTACTGCATCCAGGGCATTGACCTGCACGTGAGTGCAAGTGTCGGCATCACCCTGAGCGATGGTCACATCGAGCAGCCGATGCAGCTGCTCCAGCAGGCTGACATGGCCATGTACAAGGCCAAGCAGCAAGGGCGCAACAACTTTCAGTGGTACACCAGCGATCTCAATCAGCGCGTTTGCGAGCACGCGAGCCTGCGCAATGACCTGCAAAAGGCTATCGAAACCCAGTCGTTCAAGCTGCATTATCAACCGCAGATAGACGCGCGCACGGGACGGGTGGTCGGGATCGAAGCGTTGCTGCGCTGGGCGCATCCGGACAAAGGATTTATCTCACCGGCGGTGTTTGTGCCGGTGGCAGAGGACAGTGGCCAGATCATCCCGCTGAGCCTTTGGGTGCTCGATACGGCCTGCGCGCAGCTGCGCCAGCTAGGCGAGCAGGGCATCACGGGCATTTCGATGGCGGTGAATATTTCGCCGATGCATTTTCAGCGTGGCAATTTCGTCCAGTGCGTCCAAGCCGCCCTGGAGAAATACGGCCTGGGGGGTGAGCAGCTGGAGCTCGAGATCACCGAGTCGATTCTGTTGCATAACGCTGAACAGGCGATCGACACGTTGCATCGGCTCAAGGCGCTGGGGGTGCGCATTGCCCTGGATGATTTCGGCACCGGTTTTTCCAGCCTCAGTTACCTCAAGCGTTTGCCCATCGACAAGATCAAGATCGACCGCTCGTTCATTCAGGAAATCAGCACTGATCGTCATGATGCCGCCATCACTCAGGGCATTATCTCCATGGCACACCACCTGAGCCTGACGGTGGTCGCCGAAGGGGTGGAAACGGCGTCCCAGGTGGATTTCCTGACGGGCAGTCAGTGCGATGTCTTCCAGGGGTATTACTTTGCCAAACCGATGCCCTGTGCAGAAATCGAAGCGTTCCTGTGTCATCCCGCTTGCCTATCCCTGACCGGCTAGCCTGGCCGGTCCCCATCCTTAAAATCAGACGCTAAGGCAAATTTTCAGACCCTGGCGCAGAACTCCATCTCCCCAGGCAAGGCGCTCCCTGCGCCTTTCTCACACACTCGGCTCTAACGCTATCGCGCTGCAAAACAACAAGAGCCGCGAAAAAATGACTAGTTTCCAACCTGCTACCGAAAGCCAGACCGGCCACATCGGCGCCCGCCAGGCCCGGGTCGAGGACGCCGCATTGTTGCGCGGCCTCGGCTGTTATGCCGATGACGCTGCCATCCCTCCGGGTACGCTGCATGCGGCGATCATCCGTTCGCCCCACGCTCATGCGCGGATCACCTCGGTGGACTTCTCCAAAGCGCTGCTGATGAAAGGCGTGCACGGCGTGCTGGTCGGCGAAGACGTCAAACGCTGGGCGCTGCCTTTCCCGGTAGGTGTACGTCAGCCGATGGAGCACTGGTGCGTCGCCGTCGACAAGGTGCGTTATGTCGGAGAGCCGGTGGCCGTGGTGATCGCTGAGAGCCGCTATCTGGCGGAGGACGCCATCGAAGGTGTGCGCGTTGAATACGAGCGGCTGTCGCCGATCATCGATCCTGAACTGGCCACCGCCGAACAGGCGCCGATCCTGCACGAAGCGGTCGGCAGCAACGTGGTCAACGAACGGCACTTTCGCTATGGCGAGCCGGAACAGGCGTTCGAGCAGGCGCCGCACAAGGTCTCGCTCAAAGTGAAGTTTCCGCGCAGTTCCTGCACACCCATTGAATGCTATGTGGTGCTGGCTCAGTACGAGCGCGCCACTGGCATCTATGACGTGCTGGCCAATTTCCAGGGTCCCTATGCGTTGCACACGGTCATGGCCCGGGCACTGAATGTGCCTGGCAACCGCTTGCGTTTGCGCACGCCGAAAGATTCCGGCGGCAGCTTTGGCATCAAGCAAGGGGTGTTCCCTTACGTGGTGATGATGGGGCTGGCGTCACGCAAGGTCGGTGCACCGGTGAAGTGGGTCGAGGACCGTCTGGAACATCTCCAGGGGGCTTCTTCGGCGACCAATCGGGTGACCGAAATTGAAGCCGCGGTCGAAGCCGATGGCCGCATCACCGCGTTGCGTTATGACCAGATCGACGATTGTGGCGCCTACCTGAGAGCGCCTGAACCGGCGACTTTCTACCGTATGCACGGCAACCTCACGGGGGCTTACGCGATCCGCAATTTGCAAGTGCGCAACCGAGTGGTGTTGACCAACAAAACCCCTTCCGGCCTGAACCGTGGTTTCGGTGGCCCGCAGGTGTATTTCGCCCTGGAGCGGCTGTTGCAACACATCGCCGTGCAGTTGAAGCTCGATCCGTTGGATGTGATCCGCCGTAACCTGGTGCCGGCCGATGCCTTCCCTTATCGCGCGGCGGCCGGTGCATTGCTCGACTCCGGCAATTACCAGGCAGGCATTGCCTTGGCGGCGGCCGACGGAGGACTCGACGAGTTGCTCAAGCGTCGTGATCAGGCCCGTGCCGAAGGCCGAATCTATGGCATTGGTTATGCCGCCGTGATCGAACCCTCGATTTCCAACATGGGCTACATCACTACCGCGATGACACCCGAAGAGCGGCGCAAGGCCGGTCCGAAAAACGGCGCTGTCGCCACCGCCACCATCAACGTCGGCCCGTTGGGTGACGTCAGTGTGCACGTGTCCTCGGCGCCGCAGGGGCAGGGCCATCAAACCACTGTCGCTCAGGTCGTCGCCGAAGTGCTTGGGGTGGCGCTGGAATCCATCGTGGTCAACGTCGAGCTGGACACCCAGAAGGACGCCTGGTCGATTGCCTCGGGCAACTATTCCAGCCGCTTCGCCGGCGCTGTGGCCGGTGCCGTCTACAAGGCCGCGCTGAAGATCCGCGATCGCCTCGCCGCGATTGCCGCCGAGCAATTGCAGGCCAGCCCCGAAGATATTCGTTTCGCCGGTGGCAAGATTTTTGTGGTCAATGGCGGGGCGGTGGCGCCATTCCATCGGATTGCCGGTGCGACCCACTGGTCGCCGGGCCTGCTGCCGGAAGGTGAAAGCGGCGGCCTGCGCGAAACCGCCTTCTGGAGCCCGCCGCAACTGGTGGCACCGGACGACCAGGACCAGGTCAATAGCTCGCTGTGCTACGGCTTTGTCTTCGACATCTGTGGCCTGGAAATCGACCGTATGACCGGCGAGATCCACATCGATCGCTACGTCACCTGCCATGACGCCGGCCGCCTGCTCAACCCGGCACTGGTCGATGGCCAGATTCATGGTGGCTTCACCCAGGGCCTCGGCGCGGCGCTGATGGAAGAGTTCGCCTATGGCGAGGACGGCAGCTTCCTCTCCGGGACCTTCGCCGATTATCTGGTGCCGACCGCACCGGAAGTGATTGAACCGGTGATCCTGCACATGGAAACGCCATCGCCCTTCACCCCATTGGGCGCCAAGGGTGTCGGCGAGGGCAACAATATGAGCACGCCGGTGTGCATCGCCAACGCGGTGGCCGACGCCCTCGGTCGCTCGGACATCCGTCTGCCACTGACGCCATCGAAAGTACGCACGCTCATTGGCATCGACGAACCGCCACGGCCCGCCGGTATGGAAGCCGATGACAACCTCGACGCAGCCGCCGGTGGACCGGCACTGCGGGCCAGCGACTCGGTGGTGATTCCTGCCTCGCCGCAACAGGTGTTCGATACCTTGCTCGACCCGCAGACGCTGGCAGCGATCATTCCCGGTTGCCACGACCTCGTGCTCGAAGGCGAAAACCGTTACCGCGCAGACGTCACCGTCGGCGTCGGCATGATCCGCGCGCGCTTCGAGGCCAAGGTGGCCCTGAGCGATCTGGACCCGCCGCATTCGTTGCGTCTGTCGGGATCCGGCAGCAGCTCCATGGGATCGGCCCAAGGCCAGGCCCAGGTGCGTTTCGTCGAACTGGAAAATGGCCACACACGTCTGGAATACCAATACCAGGTGGCGGTCAGCGGCAAAGTCGCCGCCGTCGGCGGCCGCATGTTGCAAGGGGCCTCGAAAGTGATCATCGGACAAATATTTACTCGCCTGTCGCAACGGGTCAGCGGCCAAGCCATCTCCACCGGTTGGTGGGCGCGGCTGCGTGCCTCGCTCGGCGCGCTGTTCGGCAAGGGAGGTGCGCAATGAAACCGGCTGCTTTCGATTACGTTCGGGCTGACACCCGGCGTCAGGTGGTTGAGTTGCTCGCCGAGTACGGCCAGGAAGCTCGCATCATCGCCGGTGGCCAATCGCTGATGGCGGTGCTGAACATGCGCCTGGCTCAACCCAAATTGCTGATCGATATCAATCATGTGGATGAGCTGGCTTATATCGAGCTGCGCAAGGATTGCCTGGCTGTCGGTGCCGGGGTGCGACAGGCGCAGTTGCTGGCGCGTTCGAGCCTGATGGAAGAGGTGCCTTTATTGGCGCTGGCGATGCCCTGGATCGGCCACTTCCAGACGCGTAATCGCGGCACCGTCTGTGGGTCGGTGGCTCATGCCGACCCCAGCGCCGAGTTGCCACTGTGCCTGGTGACGCTGGGCGGCGAGATCGTCCTGGAGTCGAAAAAAGGCAAGCGCATCGTCAAGGCTGCCGACTTCTTCCAGGGCATTCTCACCACCGACAAGCGTGCGGATGAACTGGTCGTCGAGGTGCGCTTTCCGCTCAAGCGCGAAGGCATCACCTATCGCTTCCGTGAAATCGCCATGCGCCACGGTGACTTCGCCATTGTTTCCCTGGCCGCGGCCATCGGCGCGGACCAGGTCGAACTCGGCATCGGTGGGGTCGCCGACCGTCCGCAACGTCGCAGTCTGCCACGTGGTGCAGCACTGCCCGATGCGCTCAATCAAACCGCCTGGTCGCTCGATGCACAAGACGACGTGCAGGCCAGTGCTGCCTATCGCCGCCAACTGATTCGCGAGCTGGGTCATCAGCTGATCGAAGGAGCCTGACATGCGTGTAACTGCCGACCAAACCTTTCCGATTCGCCTGGAACTCAACGGCCGCTCCCGCGAAGCGTTGGCTGAACCGCGCACCCAACTCTGCGATTTCCTGCGCCACGACCTCGGTGCCACGGGTGTCCATGTTGGATGCGAACACGGTGTCTGCGGTGCCTGCACGGTGCTGGTGGACGGCGTCGCCATGCGTTCCTGCCTGATGCTCGCGGTTCAGGGGCACGAGCGGCGTATCGAGACCGTCGAGTCCTTGGCCGACGACGACACACTGAGCGACCTGCAACAAGCTTTTCGCCGTCATCACGCCTTGCAGTGCGGCTTTTGCACTGCGGGCATTCTCATGTCCTGCGTGGATTTCCTCGAACGGGTACCCAACCCGGACGAGACCCAGGTACGCGACATGCTTTCGGGGCATCTATGTCGCTGCACGGGCTACACCGGCATCGTCCAGGCCGTGCTCGAAGTCGCCGCCCAGCGCCAAACGAACAAAGGGGTATAACAAAAATGTTCGATCTCGGACGCAGCTTCCTCGCAGCCGTTGAACGCCGACCGCACGCCGTGGCGGTCAGTGACGGTGCATTGAAGAAAACCTATGAAGACTGGTTCGTCGATATCCAGAGCGCAGCCAGGGGCCTGCAACGCCTGGGGCTGCAACGCGGCGACCGAATGCTGGTAGCGATGCAGAACCGCTGGCAAATGGCGACCCTGCATTGGGCCTGTCAGTTTGCGGGCGTCGTCATGACCCCGTTGAACTGGCGTTCGACTGCCGATGAACTGGGCTACTGCATCGAAGATGCGCAAATCCGCGCGTTGGCCTACGACGACGCGACCGTGGCCGCCGTAGCCGGTTGCAGCGCCGCCACAAGGCTGCCACGGATCGCCGCCGGTCTGCGTGCCGCCGACTCCGACCTGAGTTTCGAGGAACTGTGTTCGCAAGCGCCTGCGGCAATCATTCTGCAGGCCAACGCCGAAGACTTTTCACTGCTGCTGTACACCTCCGGCACCACCAGCAAGCCCAAGGGCGTGCTGCGTCGCCACCGTTGCGAACGCGCCGCGGCGGTTGCCCACGTAGCGCAAAACCTTTACCGCCAGAGCGAGTGCACGCTGGGAGTCATGCCGCTTTATCACACGATGGGCGTGCGTTCGTTGCTGTCCATGGCGCTGATCGACGGACATTTCGTCTGTGTGCCCAAGTTCGATGTGGAAGCCACGCTGCAGGCCATCGAGCGGGAAAAGGTCAGCAACCTGTACCTGGTGCCGACGCTCTACCACATGCTCATCGAACACCCGGCCTTCGCCCGCGAGCGAGTCGCCAGTGTGGAGAAAATCGGCTTTGCCGGTGCGCCGATGAGCGACGGCTTGATGCGTCGCGTCGAGGAGGCGTTCCAGCCGCAATTGTTCGTCAATCATTACGGCAGCTCGGAAATCTACACTTTCACCATCGACCAGCAAGCCAGCCGCAAACCCGGTTCGTCAGGGCGCAGTGCAATGAACCAGCGAGTGCGCGTTGTGCCGCTCGATGCAGAAACGGCAGACGTGCAGGCCAATCCGTTGGAGGAGGGCCAGATCATCGCCGACCTGGCGAGTGACGAGGCATTCGAAGGCTACCTCAACCGCCCCGAAGCGACCGCCAAGGCGTTGCGTGACGGATGGTATTTCACTGGTGACATCGGCTACTTCGATCTGGAGGGCGATCTGTTCGTCACGGGTCGGGTCGATGACTTGATCATCACCGGCGGCGAAAACGTCAGCCCGGCGGAAATCGAAAACATGCTCTCCCTGCACCCGGCCGTGGAAGAAGTGGTGGTGGTCGGCCTGCCCGACGAGCAGTGGGGCAAGATCATTGCCGCGTTCATCAAGCTGCGCGCCGAAGTCTCGGAGTGCGACCTCGATGCCCATTGCATTGCTTCGGGCCTGGCCAAATTCAAGCGGCCACGGCGTTACCAGTTCATCGACCAGATTCCAAAATCTCCCGTTGGCAAGGTGCTGCGGCGCGTGCTGCTGGCCCAATTCCAGGAACAGGCCTTGAAGGCCATCAGCTAATCATCCAGAGGACACTCCCATGCAACAACAATCGATCCAGCAATTTCTCGAGACTCAATTCGATGGCTTCCAGGTAGAAGTCGATGTGTCCCGCGAGCGCGCCGACATCATCCTCAACCGGGCGCCGTTGAACGTCATTTCCATGGGGCAGCGCGATCAGCTGCGCCTGGTCTTCGAAGCCCTCGATGCACACAAGGACGTGCGCGTCATCGTGCTGCGCTCGGTGGGTGAACACTTCTCCAGCGGCGGCGACATCAAGGGTTTTCTTGAAGCGTCGCCAGAGCACGTTTCCAAGCTGGCCTGGAACGTCGCGGCACCGGCACGTTGCGAAAAACCGGTGATCGTTGCCAACCGCGGTTACACCTTCGGTGTCGGTTTCGAACTGTCCCTGGCCTGCGATTTCCGCATTGCGTCGCAAACCACGCGCTATGCCTTGCCTGAGCAGAACCTGGGGCAGATCCCGGGCTCGGGTGGCTCCGCACGCCTGCAGAAAATCATTGGCATCACCCGTACCAAGCACATGGTGATGCGCGCCAAACGCATCACGGGCGACCAGGCCTATGCCTGGGGTATCGCTACCGAGGTCGTGCCGGACACCGAACTGGAAAGCACCGTCGATGCCTTGGTCGATGAGCTGCGTCGCTTCTCGCCGCTGGCTCAGCGCACGGCAAAAAAACTGATCAACGACAACGAAGATGCACCGCTGACCGTCGCGATCGAAATGGAAGGTCACTGCTACAGCCGCTTGCGTAGCTCCAAGGACTTCAAGGAAGGCGTCGAGGCGTTTCACAGCAAGCGTGCGGCCGTGTTCACCGGCGAATAAATGTGTGCCGGCGAGCAGGCCCGGGAGTGCGTCGGCAACGGTGTGCCCCCCCTATGGAGCAGGGCCTGCCGCCCCTTCAGTGAAACTGATAGGGCGCATCAATATTCGTTAATGGAAAACCTGTTGCGGGGCTCTTAGGGTGAGATCGGCTGCACCGAAATCCGTCCAATAAATATAAAAATCGGAGTTCCACTTATGGCTTCTAGCTGGCTCGTATTAACCATCGTGGCCGCCTACATGGTGGTCTTGGCGTTGATCAGTTTGTGGGTTCGACGCTCTACACAAAGCGCAAAAAACTTTACAACAGGAGGCAAGGACTTCCCGGCGGTGCTGATCGGTTTTCTGATGATGTCCGAGTTCATCGGCACCACCGCGAGCATTGGTACAGCCCAGGCGGGCTACACCTATGGCATTTCCGCCGCCTGGAACATCGCGGCCCTGGGCGTCGGGTTCGTGATCTTCTCCATGCTGTTGGCGAAGAAGTACAAGGACCTCGGCGAGAACACCATTTCCGGGGCGCTGGCCCGCACTTACGGCGAGCCGGTACGCTTTGCCACCTCAGTGATCATGATCTGCGCGCTATCGATCGTAGCGGTCTCGATTTATGCCAGCGGCGGGGCAGTGCTGGCGACCTTGCTGGGCATCGAGCGGACGTCGGCGATCATCATCGTCGGTATTGTTTCGGTGCTGTACGTCGGCATCGGTGGCATGCGCTCAGTGATCTATACCAACGTCTTGCACGCATTGATGATGTACACCGGGATCATCCTCGCCTTGGGTTTTGCCTTGAGCAAGGTGGGCGGCATGGGCGAGTTGGTGGCGCGACTGCCAGCGCCGATGTTCGAAGTCGGTAACGTTGGTTGGCCGAAGATTTTCGCCTGGCTGGTGGCCGGTATCGGCGCGACGTTCGCCACCCAGTACGTGGTGCAGGCGGTGAATACCGTCAGCGACGGGCGCAAGGCCCAGCACGCGAGTTTCTACTGTGCCTTGATGTTGATTCCCTACGGCCTGATCGCCGCGATGGTGGGGATGTGCAGTGCGGTGCTGTTTCCGCAGATTCCCTCGTTGCAGGCCTTTCCGCAAATCCTCGGGCACATGCACGAATGGATGGCCGGGATCGTCGTTGCGGGACTGGCCGGGGCGCTGTTCGGCACCATGGCCGCGCTCACCATGGGCATCGCCACGTTGTTGCTCAAGGACTTCTATCAGCCGTTCTTCAACCCACAACGTGATGATCGCAAGAACCTCAATTTTGCCCGGACCGCGACCATCATCGCCGGCCTGCTGCCCATCACGCTGGCGCTGTACGCCTCCGACGTTCTGGTGGTGACCTTCCTCGCCAAGGCCTTGCGTGCCTCACTCGCGGTACTGGTGCTGATGGTGTTTTACGCGCCGACATTCGGCACGCGGCAGGGTGCGTTCATCAGCATCATCGCGTCACTGATCATCACCATCGGCTGGTTCCTGATGGGCAACCCTTATGGCATCGACAACGCCTACATCGCACTGGCCACGCCACTCGTGATCATGACCCTGAGCCACTTGCTGCGGGGTGGCAAGCCCGAGCGAGCCGGCAGCGCCAAACCCATCGGTGCGAGCGCAACCGGGCGCTGAATCCCAGCGATTTCAACGGGCGTGCCGTCGGGTGACCGGGCATGCCACCAAAACAGTAATGACGAGGTAAGGCCATGCAGCCTGTGACTCTTTCCACCCCCGAAGCCGACATGGCCGGGGACCTGCCAGCAGGCGCCAGCCTGCGTGGCTGGCTCGACCATTTGCAGCGCCAGCAGCGCTTGGCAATGATACGCCCCGGCGTGGACCTGCGTTTCGGCGTTGCAGCGATTGCCAATCGCCTGGACGGCAAGAGCGCTTCGCTGTTTCCCCAACCTGGCGGCCACTCGATTGCGGTGGTGTCCGGCCTGCTGTCCGACCGGCAGTGGATGGCCGAGGCCATGGGCGTGGAGTCCGCTGAAGTGTTGGCGCGTTTCGAAGCCGCCAGCCTCAATCCGCTGCCGTGGCGCGAAGTCGGCGATGCAGCTTGTCAGCAAGTGGTGCATCGCGAGATCGACCTGAACAAACTGCTGCCAATTCCCACCCACAACGAGCACGACAGCGGCCCTTACATCACCGCTGGCCTGCTGATTACCCGAAACCCGCGCACCGGGGTACAGAACGTTTCGATTCACCGCTTGCAAGTGAGCAGCCCCAATCGCCTGGGTGCACTGCTGCTGCCACGCCATGCGCTGGCCTTCTTTCAGGAAGTCGAGGCGCTGGGGGAGGATCTGGACGTGGCGGTGGTCATTGGCGCTGATCCGCTGACCCTGCTGGCGTCCCAGGCCATCGTGCCGATCGATCACGACGAACTGGAAATTGCCGGTGCGTTGCATGGCCGGCCGCTGGCGGTGACGCGCTGTGTCACCAACCAGATTCGCGTGCCTGCCGATGCCGAGATCGTCATCGAAGGCCGGTTGCTGGCCAAGGCGCGGGAAATGGAAGGGCCGTTTGGCGAGTTTCCGCAGTACTACGGCGAGCGCGCCGAGCGCCATGTGATCGAAGTCGACGCCGTGACCCATCGACACAACCCGATTTTTCACACCATCGTCGGCGGCGGCCTGGAGCACTTGCTGCTCGGTGGCATCCCGCGCGAAGCGACCATGCTCGCCTACTTGCGCCGCAGCTTTCCATGCGTGCGTGACGTGCACCTGAGCAAGGGCGGGGTGTGTCGTTATCACCTTTATGTGCAGATCGACAAACGCTCCGAGGGCGAGGGCAAGAACGTCATCCTCGGCGCGCTGGGCGGTCACTACGACATCAAGCATGTCACGGTGGTGGATCTGGATGTGGACATTCATGACCCCACCGAAGTCGAGTGGGCGATCGCCACCCGCTTCCAGGCCGACCGCGACCTGGTGCTGATCCACGAGTCCCAGGGCTCGAAACTCGACCCCTCCACCCGTGACGGTGTCGGCTCGAAGATGGGCTACGACGCCACGGTGCCGCTGTCGGCACCGACCATGCGCTTCAAACGAATCCAGGTGCCAGGCCAACAGGAAGTCGAACTCGACACGGTGGCGCACGCGGCGCCGCAGGACTGGCAGCGCGTGCTCCAGATGCACGATTGAACCCGGTGGCCGCTGGAGTTCGGCGGTCTGTTCCCGATAGTTCCAACCAACTCAAGACACGTCTTGCGTGAGGCAACCATGACCACGACAACAACAACAACTGCACCGCCAACCAGCGCCGCTACCGATACACCGCAAATTCCACCGGGCAAGGCTTTGCTCGCGGCATTTGCCTCGACATTCGGCTGGGCGCTGGATTTGTTTGACTTGTTCATTCTGCTCTACGTGGCGCCGATCATCGGCCGCATGTTTTTCCCCTCGGACACCCCGACACTGTCGCTAGCCGCGGTATACGCCTCATTCGCCGTGGCCCTGCTGGTGCGCCCCCTGGGTTCGGCAATCTTCGGCGCGTATGCCGACAAGCACGGCCGCAAGCGTGCGTTGATGGTGTCGATGGTCGGCGTCGGTATTTCCACCGCACTGTTTGGCGCGCTGCCGACCATTCATCAGGCCGGCATATTGGCCCCGATACTGTTTCTGCTATTGCGGGTGATTCAGGGCATTTTCGTTGGCGGCATCGTGGCCTCCACTCACACCATCGGCACCGAATCCATCTCGCCGCGCTATCGCGGCCTGATGTCCGGGTTGATCGGTGGCGCCGGTGCCGGCATGGGCGCGCTGTTGGCGTCAGTCACTTATCTGGTGTTGTCGGAGATATTTCCCGGGGCGGAATTTGACGTCTGGGGCTGGCGCTACATGTTCTTCTGCGGCCTGCTCAGCACGTTTTTCGGGCTGGTGATGTTCCGCTATCTGGAAGAAACCCCGGTCTGGCAGCAACTGCAACAAGCGCGCAAGACCAAGGGGCCGGCGGTAGTGGTCGTCTCGCCGCTCAAGCGTCTGTTTGGTCGCGAGTACCGCAGCGTGATGCTGGTCAATCTGCTGATTACATTCGGCGGCGGAGCAACGTATTACCTGGCCTGCGGTTATCTGCCGACCTTGCTCAACGTGGTCGCCAAAGTGCCCCATACGCAAACTTCGCAGATGCTCATGTACGGGTCGGTGGCAACCATTGTCGGAGCACTGGCCTTCGGTTACCTGAGTGACCTGATCGGTCGCAAGAAGACCTTCATGCTACTGGGTGTGATTAACCTGGTGAGCTTGCCGATGATGTTCCTCGGTGTCGCCGAGCCGGGTTCGCTGACCCGCACTGCGCTGTATTGCGTGGGCATCGCCTTCATGGGCGGGGCGATCATCGCGCCGATCCTGATCTTCCTCAACGAACGCTTCAGCACCGAGCTGCGCGCCAGCGGCACAGGATTGTCCTGGAACATCGGTTTCGCCCTCGGTGGAACCATGCCGACCTTTGTGTCCCTGTTCAGCAGCAGTCCTGCGCAGATCCCGATGGTGCTGGCGATTTTCGCCGCCGGCCTGTCGGTGATCTACCTGATCGGCAGCGTGGTGATTCCGGAAACCCAAGGCAACTTCAAGTAAAGGAAAACGCAATGAGCAGATTGAATGGAAAAGTCGCGATCATTACCGGTGCCGCGCAAGGTATCGGTGCCACTTATGCCCAGGCCTTGGCGGCCGAGGGTGCGACGGTGGTGCTTTGCGATTTGAAGGCGCCTGACGCAACCGCTGCCGCGATCCGCAACAAGGGCGGTACGGCCCTGGCGATCGCTTGTGACGTGACCGACGGTGCCGCCGTGCAAGCCATGGTCGAGGAAGCCGTGGCGCAGTTCAGCGGTGTGCACGTGCTGATCAACAACGCCGCGTTGTTCGCCACCCTGGAGCTCAAACCGTTCGAGCAGACCAGCTCGGCGGAATGGGATCGGATCATGGCGGTCAATGTGCGCGGTTCCTTCGAGTGCGCGAAGGCGGTTATGCCGGTGATGCGCCGTCAGGGCTACGGCAAGATCGTCAACATTGCCTCGGCGACGGCCTTCAAAGGCGCGCCGATGATGGCGGCTTATGTCGCGTCGAAGGGCGCGGTGATTGCCCTGACACGCTCGATAGCGCGAGAAGTCGGCGACGCCGGCATCCGCTGCAACTGCCTGGCGCCCGGCCTGACCATGAGCGCCAACGTCCAGGCCAATGCCGCCTGGGCCGGGGATATCGTGCGCAACAACATTGCCAGCCGCTGCATCAAACGCGAAGCAGTGCCACAGGATCTGATCGGCGCGCTGCTGTTTCTGTCCTGCACCGACAGTGATTTCATGAGCGGCCAGACCCTTGTGGTCGACGGCGGTTCGGTGACCCATTGATTGAAGGAGGATTCATGCAAAGCCAACACTTCATCGATGGACAATGGACCTCAGCGGATCGTTGGACCGACAGTCTCGACCCGGCAAACGGCGAACTGATCGGCTGCTTTGCCGACGGCGGCGAGGCCGAAGCTGAAGCCGCGGTGGCAGCGGCTGCCCGAGCCTTCAACGACCCGCAATGGGCGCAGAATCCACGCCTGCGTCAGCAGCTATTGCTGGAGTGGGCTGCCGCCCTGAAGGCGCGTCAGGAACAACTCGCGCAATTGCTGACCCGCGAGAACGGCAAGGCATTGGCGCAGTCCCGAGGGGAGATCGGCGGGGCGATTTCCGAGATTCTTTATTACGCCGGCCTGGCCCGGCACAACCCGGGGCACATGCTCGAAGTCGCGCCCGGTGAGTTCTCCAGCATGCTGCGCGAACCCGCCGGGGTGGCCGGGCTGATCATTCCATGGAATGCCCCGGCGGTGCTGCTGGTTCGTGCTCTGGCGCCAGCGATCGCGGCGGGTTGCACAGTAGTGATCAAACCCGCGCCGCAAACCGCGCTGTTCAATGCGGCGATGCTCGAGCCGCTGTTCGCATTGCCAGGCCTGCCGGCTGGGGCGGTCAATCTATTCGCCGAGAGCGGGCATGCCGGGGCAGCGCATCTGGTGGCTTCGCCACGGGTGGATGTGCTCAGCTTCACCGGCTCGACCGCGACAGGCCAGCGCATCATGCGCGACTGCGCGGCGACTATGAAGAAGCTCTCGCTGGAACTGGGCGGGAAATCTTGCTGCCTGGTCTTTGAAGATGCCGATATTGCCGCCATCGCGCCGAAACTGGCAGCGGCGGCCACCATTATCTCTGGCCAGCAATGCACTGCTGCCCGGCGCGTGCTGGTGCATGCCAGCCGTTTTGCCGAAATGAAAACCGCGCTGAGCGCCGCACTGGGGCAGATCCGCCTGGGTAATGGCCTCGATCCAGCGAACAACATGGGACCGCTGATCGACTGGCAATCGCGGGACAGCGTTGAGCGGCGCATTGGCGAGGCGCTGGACAGCTGTGACGAAGTGCTGCTGGCCGGAGGTCGCCCGCAGGGTGAACTCAGCAAAGGCGCATTTCTCGCGCCGTCGCTGATCGCCCATCGCGACAGCAGCGCATTCTTTTGCCAGGAAGAAATTTTTGGCCCGTTGCTGGTACTGGAGTCCTTCGAAGACGAAACCGAGGCTGTAGCGCGCGCCAACCATACCGAGTTCGGTCTGTCCGCGAGTGTCTGGACCGAGCAGGGCGCTCGCGCCTGGCGTGTCGCTCGGGCACTGCGCAACGGTACGGTGTGGCTCAACGACCACAACAAATTGTTCGCCGAGGCGGAAACCGGTGGCTACCGAAAGAGCGGTCTGGGGCGCTTGCATGGCGTCGATGCGCTGCTGGATTTCAGCGAGCTCAAACACATTTATCAGAACGTCGGCACGCTTGGTTGAGCGCGAACGCGGGGGTGATCATGGAGCTGCGCCATCTGAAGTATTTTACCTGCCTCTACGAAGAGGGCTCCGTCACCCGGGCGGCGCAGCGCTTGAATATCGTGCAACCGGCGTTGTCGATGCAGATCGCCAGGCTTGAGGAAGAACTCGGGCAGACATTGTTCGAGCGCAGCTCCAAAGGCATGGCGCCGACCGAGGCCGCAGATCAGGCTTATCGCTTGTTCATGCCGATCCTTGGCCAGCTGCTGGCGGCGCGTCAGACTCTGATCGACCGTAGTGGCCAGATTGGCGGTCGCATCAGCGCCGGGCTGATCGCGTCTGCCGCCAACAATGCGTTGGCCAGTACCCTGGCGCATTTTGTCGAGCATCACCAGCAGGTCGAACTTTGCGTCACCTCGGGCTATAGCCAGGAACTGATCGCGAAGGTCCTGAACGGCATGCTGGATTTCGCGGTCATCAACCAAAGCTTCCAGTATGAGCACCTGATCGGCCACGACATCTTCGATGAGGAATTACTGGTCGCCACCGGTGCAGCCATTCGCCTCAGCGGAGCGCTGCCATTGCCGTTGACCAGTCTGGCGGGGTTCAAACTGGTGCTGCCCTCGCGTCGTCACGGGTTGCGCAGGGTGATCGACCAACACCTTGCCGCCCAAGGCGTTGAAGTCACCCCGCAGTTGGAGGTGGATGATCTGGCGGTCATCGAGGACTTCTTGCGTCGCAGCGACTGGGTCAGCGTGCTGCCGGCAACCGTCCTGCATCGCGGATTGCACGAAGGCGCGTTGCGCGCCTATCCGCTGGCCGCACCCGGGATCAGCCGGCGCATGGTGTGTGTGCACGACGCGCGTCGACCACTGACCCCGGCGGCAATGCTGTTCATCGAGATGATCGGCAAAACCATGACCACCGCGCTCGACACCATCCATTTCTTCAAAGAAGGTCCGATAGAGGAGGGCGACCATGGGCGCTCCGGGAAGTAGCCGGCCGCAGCGGCTGATCGTAGGAATTTCCGGTGCCTCTGGCGCCGTTTATGGCGTGCGTCTGCTGGAGCTGTTGCGCGACACGCCGATTGAAACCCATCTGGTGGTCAGCAAGTCAGCGCTGATTACTTTGGCCCATGAGACCGAGATGTCCTGGTCTCGGCTCAAAACCCTTGCTGACGTCAGCTACGTCAATCAGGACATCGGCGCGGCCATTGCCAGCGGCTCGTTCAAGACCATGGGCATGATCATCGCGCCATGTTCGATACGCAGCTTGTCGGAGATCGCCAGCGGCGTGACCTCGACACTGCTGACCCGCGCCGCCGACGTGGTGCTCAAGGAGCGCCGGCGCCTGGTGTTGATGGTTCGCGAGACGCCATTGCACCGCAATCACCTGCGCAGCATGACCGAGTTATCTGAACTCGGCGCAGTGATCGCTCCGCCAGTGCCAGCGTTCTATGCCAGGCCGACCAGCCTGGAAGACATGGTCGATCACACTGTAGGAAGGGTGCTGGACATGTTCGATATCGAACTGGGGGTCGTGCGTCGCTGGCGCGAACTGCCGGAGCGCGTAGCAACGCTGGATGAGGTGGCCCATGATTGAGTCACGCTCGGTGCATTCAGGCGGGGAGGCGCTCCAGGAATTCGCAGATCAGCTGCAAGGTCCGCTCGGTTGCTTCGGTCTGGGGAAAGTGCCGGCAGTTATCCAGCAACACACAACGGCACGGCCCAGGCACCTGTCGCTCGATGACCAGCAGTTGCTCGGGTGTGGCGTAGTGGTCTTCGCGACCCTGAATGACCAGCAGCGGCTTTTCGATACAAGCCAACTGCGCTTCGAGATCGACCAGGGAAAAGTCCGGGTGCAACCAACTGTCGCTCCAACCGTGAAAAGCGCCGTCGACATTGGTCCCGTGGTGGCGTGCCAGGCGTTCGCGCAATTCGCCCTGGTGCCAGACCTCAGTGGTGTGGCGAATACCATCGAGGCTCTGCGCCTCGACAATCACGTGAGGCGCCAGTGCGATGCTGCCCAACACGCGCGGATCGTTGGCGGCGGCATAGGCGAGGACAATGGATGCACCGTCACTGTGACCGAGCAAGACCACTTGCGGCAGTTGCAAGGCATCGAGCAATTGCCGCAGTTCACGAGGGCCATCGCTGCTCAGGTAGTCCAGCGGACGCGGCAGGGTCACCGGGCTCGATTGCCCATAACCCTGACGGCTGTAAGTGACCACACCGCAACCGCTCGCCTGGGCCAGGCGCAGGGGAAAGTCTTTCCATTGGCTGGCGCTGCCCAGGCCTTCGTGCAACAGCACCAGCGTCGGTCGCGATGGGTCAGCCCCAGGCAGTTGGCGATATTCCAGCTGCACCGGCCCAAGTTGCAAAAATTGTTGTGGCGACATGTTGAACCAACAATTGAACAGGATTGCTCGCAGGTTACCGTAAACGTAACCCTGCATGCAGCACCACGCATTACTTGAGGTACTGAAAACATGCGCCATCTCGATGTTCAGGTGATCGACCAGGCACTGCAATGGGCACGGTCCGGACAGTCCCAGTGGCTGTGCACGGTGCTCTCCACCTATGGCTCGGCGCCGCGTGCGCCGGGTGCGATGCTGGTGACCAATGGTGCAGGTGAACACGTCGGCTCGCTGTCGGGTGGCTGTGTCGAAGAGGAGTTTCTCGAAAGCCTGACGCGTGGTGAATTACGCGAACCGGCGCAGATCGTCAGTTATGGCGACAGCGTCGAGCAACGCCACCGTCTACGATTGCCCTGTGGGGGTGTGCTGATCGTGCTGGTCGAGCACCGTGCTGCCAGTCTCGAATGGATCGCACACCTGGAGAGTCTGCAAGCGGCGTTACTGGGGCAGCGCCGCCTGCTGCGTCACGTCGAGTTGAGCAGTGGTGCCTTGCGCCTGGACCCGGACACCGGACACGGCAGCGAACGGGTGCAAGTCGTCGACGAGAGGGTGCGCATCAGCGTTGGCCCTGCATTACGACTGATTCTGGCAGGGCTCTCGCCGGTCGCTGAAGTTTGCGCCAGTTTTGCCCGCGCCATCGGCTGCGAAGTCATCGCCTGCGACCCCCGCGAAGAGATGCTGCATGTCCAGCTCGAAGGCGTGGAGATGCAGCGCGTGCTGCCCTCGATGTTCATTGCGGCGGGAGGTTGCCACGCGGCGACCGCGGTGGTGGCGCTGACCCACGATCCGCGAATCGATGATCTGGCGCTGATGGAAGCGGTCCACACCCCGGCGTTCTACATTGGCGCCATGGGGTCCCAGGCAACCTCCGCCAAGCGCGCCGAGCGGCTCAAGCGCATCGGTGGTCTGACGGATGAACAGATCGCCCGTTTGCACATGCCCATCGGGCTCGATCTGGGCAGCAAGGCCCCGGCGGAAATTGCCCTGGCGGTGGTGGCCGATATCCTGCGCGTTTATCACGGCAAAGAACGCCATGCCTTGTAGGGCGGTTTTTCCGACGAACGAGGGGGCTGCGAAAGTCGAGGTAGACGCTTGGTCATTCGCGCGCGATAGTGGCCAGCCAAGTGTTGCTGAACCATGGACCGATCGACGGGCTTGAGAAATAGATAGACGCCCTGATGAAATGCATTGAGGCCGATAACAATATCGCTTCAAGCGAGCGGAGGAATCTGATGTCGATAGCCCAACGGGTTTTCCACGGCAGGTTTGGCCGGGTCGCCTTGCTGAATATGGATCATTCGCTGGTCACCCATACCCATTCCGAATGCCATGTGCTGGTCAAAGTGTCTGGCGAGGACACTTACTTCAACGTTAACGGTCGGCGGGTTCCGCTCAGTGATCGCACGGCGGTGCTGGTCAACGCATGGGAGCCGCATTTCTATGATCCGCAGCCGGGTGCCGGTGCTACCGTCATCCTGGCGCTCTACATCGAGCCCGCCTGGCTGGCCACTGCCCAGCAGTCGCTGGCGCTGAGCGGTCGGCCGGACTTTTTTGCCCAGCCGTGCATTGAGCTGTCGAGCCGTAATCGCACCCTGGCCGACATCCTGGTCGCCGAAGCGCATGGTTGCGGGATCGTGCCGAAAGAGCGCATGGAATTCATGCTGTTCGATTTCCTGATCGAACTGATCGAGGACTTTTCCAGCTGGCGGCATTTGTCGCAACTGGGGGCGCCGAGCTCAGGTGAATTCCGGGACGCGCGCGTGCGCCGTGGCATCGCCTGGCTGCTTGAGCACCTCGATGATCCGAACCCGATCGACAACGCCGCACGGGCGTGTGGTCTGTCGCGGGCGCACTTCTTTGCGCTGTTCAAGAAAGATACTGGCATGACGCCGACCCTTTTGCTTAACGACGCGCGCATGCGCCGGGCTTTTGCCTGGCTTGAGCGTGAGCGCAGTGGAACATTGGGCCTGTTGTCGGAGAACCTCGGGTTCTCCGAGCAAGGTCATTTCACACGGTTTTTCCGTCAGCATATTGGTGCTTCTCCCAGCCAGTATCGGCGTGTAGTGGATTGTTACGCGCCGGTTTGAACCGGGAGGAGGGTGGTGGGTATTTTGGGTAATAATTCCCGGTGTTGAAGTTGGGTTTGAATATTGAGGGTTAGTAGCTTGGATAGTTGCAGGCGTTATTGGGTCTGCCACTCATTCGGGAAGTCATCAATCTCATTTATGTGTACTTCACGCTTCAACTCAAATTTTATTCTGAGAGTTCTCAGCTTTCAGTTCGCTGAGTTCAAATTGAATTTGTAATGGGTCGCCAGGAAATTCTTCGCGGGCAAGTTCGGCTCTCCTTTCCTTTGTGATGCGCTCTTGTGTCCTGAAATAAGTAGCCGATTGTTCGAGGTCGATGAGGCGCTAAATAGAATGCTGTCAATTTCCCGCCATCATCCATCCTCTCACACCATGATGTTCACTCAGCTCTTTCATGACTCGGGCCGCGTCCTGCTTCTGTTTATACGGGCCGATGACTACAAAGTTGTTTTCTTTACGCGCTACCGGCAACTCCAGCTGTTGAATGGCTTCCTTGGCGCGATGTCGGCTGGGTGTGTTCAACGCAATTTCAATCACCCACAGGCCGGATGAAGTCGTGGCCAAAGCAGGTTTTCCAGCGTGGGAAATATAGCCGCCGCACGTCAAACACGGGCGTTCCAGCGTGATCAGCGATCCTGGCACGGTGCGAAAGACATGCCATTGCGGGTCAAAGGTTTTTTTGCGGGCGAAGAGTGCCAGGAGCAGGCCGGTAAACGTAATCAGGCCGCTGAGCACAATCGTCCATTTGTGAGACGGTGTGGGCAATGAAGGCAGCGTGAGTACGGGTGATTCGGCTGGTTTTTCGAACAACGGCTGTAAGGCGTCAGCCTCCGTTGAATCGGGTATATCGAATCCGTTTTTCGCAATGGGGGCGAGTTCATCGAACTGTTTTGTACTGAGCTCTTCCGCCACTTTATGACTGGTTTCATCGAGTAGCTGTTCGAGTTTTGTCACTTTTTGCTGGATGTATGAATTGTCGACGTTATTTTGACAAGTGGGTCCTGTGGACGGGTAGGTCCATAGGAGTACTGATAGTTGTCCAAAAACGCCAGTTACCAGGAAGCCCAAGCCAAGCTTTCGCACGGCACTCTCTCCACATCAGGTGAATAGTAAGTTTTCCCATTTGTTTCTGATGAAACAGGGTTCTATTGCCGGTCCTGGATAATTAAGTTCTTGAGCGCGTCAGTGTGCCCAAGCGCCAAAGTCATTTGGCTGCTTGTTGTTGTTTTAAAGTATATCGGGCTTGCACTTTATAGACTGTTGCTTAACGAAAAACGGCTCAGAGGGTCGAAAATAAACCGTATCAGATGGATGTCAGGGTGATCCATTAAAACACTTGTTTTTAAGATGAAGTTCGTGACCAAAGCTCCTGCTCTCGGCCACCTTTATCTCGACGCCAGCGGCAAGTAACGCTTCTCGAGATTAATCTGCTCCCGGCCGATTTCTGCCCAGGATCACAGCGTCATATGGGGCGAAAACCAGCGCCCTGGGCCGGCAGGGCCCAGGGCAGGATGACTGCCTGGCATTCACAAAACCGGTCAATGCTGCAGGCAAGTCGAGGGCTTAGTTAACGATCACTTCGTCCAGTGCTTGCTCGAGGATATTGACCGTGCGCTCGATATTGTTCAGCTTTTCGAGCCCGAACAGACCGATGCGGAAGGTCTGGAAGTCGGCCGGCTCGTCGCATTGCAACGGCACTCCGGCGGCGATCTGCAGGCCGTGGTTGGCAAATTTCCTGCCGCTCTTGATGTCGGCATCATCGGTGTAGCTCACCACGACGCCAGGAGCCTGGAAGCCGGCTGCGGCCACGCTCTTGATGCCTTTGCCGGTCAGCATGGCGCGCACCCGATCGCCCAGCGCCTGTTGTTCGTCGCGGACCTTGTCGAAACCGTAGGCTTGCGTCTCTTTCATCACTTCGTTGAATCGCGCCAGGGAGTCGCAGGGCATGGTTGCATGGTAGGCATGTCCGCCCTGTTCGTAGGCCTGCATGATCTGCAGCCACTTTTTCAGGTCGCAGGCGAAGCTGCTGCTTTGCGTTTGCTCGATCCGCTCGAGGGCCAGGGAACTGAACATCACCAGGGCGCAGCAAGGGGAGGCGCTCCAGCCTTTTTGCGGTGCGCTGATCAGCAGGTCGACGGCGCATTTGTGCATATCGACCCAAAGCGTGCCAGAGGCGATGCAGTCCAGCACGAACAGGCCACCCACCGCGTGCACGGCGTCGCCGATGGCCCGCAGGTAGTCGTCGGGCAGGATAATCCCGGATGAGGTTTCAACGTGTGGGGCGAAGACAATTTGCGGCTTTTGCGCCGCAATGGCTGCCAGCACTTCGTCCAGAGGGGGTGGGGCGTAGGCAGCCTGGCGACCCGTCTCGACCGGTCGGGCTTTGAGCACCGTGGTGGCTGCCGGGATGTTGCCCATCTCGAGGATCTGGCTCCAGCGATAACTGAACCAGCCATTGCGTATCACCAGGCACTGCTGGTCGGTGGCAAACTGTCGCGCCACCGCCTCCATGCCGAATGTGCCGCTGCCCGGGACCACCGCAACAGCCTGGGCGTTGTAGACCTGTTTCAGGGTCTTGGAAATGTTCTTCATCACGCCTTGAAACGACTGCGACATGTGGTTGAGCGAGCGGTCGGTGTAGACCACTGAGTACTCGACCAGCCCCTCAGGATCGATACTGGGATATAGCTTTGACATGGAGTGACTCCTTTGGCAGAGATGTCATTGGTATCGACCCTGCCCTAAGCCTTGGCAAATGACAAGATTGCCGGGGATTGAATGGCGAGTTCTGTCGATCGGCAGGCATCAACCCATAGCTGTCAGGCTGACACCACTCACAGGCATTCGCGACTAGAATTTCACTTTCGACGCTTCTAAAGCCAGGTCAGATTTCCACCGTGCAGCGACAGGTCTCGAGCGTTGCTTCGGACTATGGGAAACATCTATGACAAACCCGCAAGATAAAGCCGAATCCGACGAGGATCTAGGTCAGATGGTGATAGGGCGAGGGCCCTGTACCTATCTGTTGCTGCTCCTACTAGGATTGATCCTCCTGTTTCCGTTTCTTGAGGACGGTATAGTTGCTCGTACGATGCTCGGCACTCTGTTTTCAATCGTGCTGCTCGTGGGCGCTTTCGCCACCAGGCAGACGCGGCGGGGGTTCATCCTCAAACTGGGCCTGGCGTTGCTTGGGGTTGGTCTTCAATGGTCGGCGTTGTGGGCTGGAAGTGTCGCGATTCTTTTCGTTGCCGGGATAGTGTTTGCGGCGTCTCTTGCCGTCTCGTTCACCGGAGTGCTTCGCTATATCCTCAAGCGCGGACCCATTACAGCCGACAAGCTGCATGGCGCGCTGGCGGGTTACATCATGCTGGCCTTCGTCTGGTCCTTCGTCTATGCCCTGGTCGAGATCTCCAGCGCTGGCTCATTCGGCCCTGCGCACCTCGACTTCGAACAGCCCGGCACTTTTTTCAAACTGATCTATTTCAGCCTCACGACGCTCACGACCACAGGTTTCGGAGATGTGCTCCCGTTGACCAACCACGCCCGCTCACTGGTGATGGTCGAAGAATTTTCAGGGGTCTTCTACGTTGGCGTGGTGATAGCGCGGCTTGCCGGTCTCTATCCGTCGAACCAGACCCATTGACTGGCGCTTTCCCTGGGTGAGCCTGGCCTGGTCAGGGATAGACGACAGCACAAGGCGTGTAATCCACCAAGCCCGTGAGAGCGTTAGGTCTATTACAGCCAGGCCCAAAGAGGAGACCGCCATGACCGTAGTCAATCGCCTCAGGTATTTGCGCGTGGTGCTGGTTTTGTCCGGCCTCGCGTGCCTTGCTCTCTACCCACTTATGTTGTTCTGGCCATCCGGCTGGGCCTGGCACGTCGGTCACTCGGACTACCCGATGATGGTCGTTGGCATCTACGCCACACTTGGCGTGTTCTTGATCCTGGCCGCGCGTGACCCATTAGCCAATCTGAGCCTGATCTGGTTCACCGTATGGTCCAGCGCCGTACATGGAGCAATCATGGCCGTCCAGGCGGTCACCCAGCCAGGACAAATGGGGCACTTGGCAGGTGACGTGCCGGCGCTCTTCATCGTGGCGCTTGCCTTGGCCATCTTGACGCCCCGCTCATGACAAACGCCCGGGGAATGCCCGGGCGTTTTATTCTCCAGAGTCTGCTTGCGTGTCAGTTGACCACGAAGCCTGCCCCTACCGGATCGTTGCGCTCGATCACCCAGCGCGAGGTGCCCAGGATACTGGCCGTGCCCTTGACGGTCGGGCGTACCGCGCGCGTGCCGTTGAGGTCGACTTCGCCCAGCAGGCAACCTTCGAACGTGCCGCTGCCCAACAGTCCTTCGGACAGAATGGGTTGGTTCAGGCCGAGTTTTCCACGGGCTTCAAACATCGCCATCATCGCACTGGTGCCCGTGCCCCCGGGGGAGCGGTCGAGTTGACCGGCGCTGAAGACGTGGACGTTTTTGTAGAAGGCGCCTTCGATGGTTGCCGGGTGCCAGAACGTGATGAAGTTGAGGTCGTTGATGTGGGCCTCGGTGGGGTGCTGGATCTTCAGCTGCTTGTTGATCTGGTCGCGGGCCAGCAGGCCAAGGCGCGACAGTTCGCTGCCGTTGTCGGGACTGATGCGCAAGTCGCAGTGGCTCAGGTCGACGATGCCGAAGTAGTTGCCGCCCCAGACCAAATCCGCCTTGAGGTCGCCATAGCCGGGCAGATGGATCGGGATGTCCTGGGCGGCGACGTAGGCCGGTACGTTTTCGAAGCGGGTCCAGAGCACGGTGTCGCCTTGCGACGCCACCTCGGCCACCACCAGGCCGGCGGTGGTTTCAAAGCGGATTTTGGTGATGCCGTTTTCACCCCGTGGCACCAGGCCCAGGGCGACCATCGCCATGCTCACGGCAATGGTGCCGTGGCCGCACATGTGCGAGTACACGCTGCCGTCCATGTAGATCAATCCGGCGTCGTACTCGCTGCTCGAAGGCGGGGTGAGGAACACTCCGAACATGTCCTTGTGGCCGCGCGGTTCCTGCATCAATGCCTTGCGCAGCCAGTCATAGTTCTGCTCGAGGAACTTGCGCTTGGCCAGGATGCTGGAGCCGGCGGGGTAGGGAATGCCGCTGTGGACGATGCACAGTGGTTCGCCTTCGGTATGGGTGTAGATGACATCGAACGTGTCTTGCATGCGCATGACGAAACTCCTGGCTTACGGGATGTATGGGGGAGGGTTATTTGCGTTCAGACAAAAGGTCGAGACCGATGCACAGGTCCAGAATGATCACGGCGACAACGACGACGAGGATGGTGGCCCCGGAGGCGGCGGCAATGGTCGGGTCGACGGTGTACTGCACGTAGTTGAAAAGCTTGACCGGGATGGTGTTGAGGTCCGGCGTGGTGTTGAAGATCGACAGTTCCACGTTGATCCATGACGAGATGAAGGCAAAGATCGATCCCGTTACCAGCCCCGGCCGGATCTGTGGCAGCACCACTAGGAAGAAGGTGGCCCAGGGGGTGCCGCCCAGATCGCTCGAGGCTTCCTCCAAGGCGCGCTGCTCGGGCGTCAACATCGACAGCACCGAACGCAGGACGAAGGGCGAGACGATAATGGTGTGGCCGATCAGCAACGCGAGGAAGCTGCGGGTCAATCCGAAGTAGCCGCCGAACTGCAAGAGCGCCGCGCCAAGCACGATGTGCGGGAACACCAGCGGGGAAGTCAGGGCGGCGAGGATCGTGCCTTTGCCGGGAAAGTCGTAGCGAGCCATCGCCAGGGCCGCCGGAACGCTGAGCAGCACCGCGGCGAAGGTCGCCGCCAGGGCCAGCACGGTGCTGGTGGCAAAGGACGCCACATAGCTTGGGTCGCTGAGCATCTTGGCGTACCAGTCCAGCGTCCAGCCCTGGGGCGGGAATGCCAGGAATGATGTGGCGGTCACGGAGACGCCGAGAATGACGACCAGTGGCAGCAGCAGGTATCCCAGCACGGCCCAGGCCACCAGCCTGACCAGGAGTTGAGTGATCATGGGTTGTTCCCCCGGATATTCCCGACACGCCCGGCCAGCCCGACCATTACCAGGGTAAAGATCAGCAGTACCACGCTCAGCGCCCCGCCATAGTTGAAGTCGAAGACCGAACTGTATTGCTGGAAGATCAGCATCGAGAGCACAGAGATCCTTCCCCCGGAGAGCAGCGCCGGCGTGACGTAGGCGCTTGCCGCCAAGGTGAACACCATGATCGAGCCGGAAATGATGCCGGGCATGGTCAGCGGCAGCACCACATGGAAAAACGTCGCGCGGGGGCTGGCCCCCAGGTCCCCGGACGCCTGCTCAAAGGCCGGGTCCACTTGGGCCAGGGCATTGCCGGCCGCGAGCACGATGAAGGGCAGCAGGATGTACACCATGCCGATCAGGATCCCGAGTTCCGTGCCCAGGAAACGTATCGGCGTATCGATCAGTCCGGTTTCCAGCAGGCTCTGGTTGACCAGGCCCTTGCGCCCCAGCAGGACCATCCAGCCGAACGAGCGGACGATGTTGCTGGTGAACATCGGCACCACCAACAGGATGACGCAGGCTCGGCGCCAGGCACGCCACTTCACCACGCGCACCAGATACCAGGCCAACGGATAACCCAGCAGCAGCGAGATCAGAGTGGTCAGTGCGGCAATGCGAAACGTCACCAGAATCACATCCCAGTGATACTGGTCGCCCAGCACCCGAATGTAGTGATCCAGGGTGAACGTCTGATCCGCGCCCTGGGTCAGGCTGGCGACGATCACCACCGCGAAAGGTGCGAGAAAGAATGCCGTGAAAAACGCCAGGGCGGCGAAGAGCATCAACCACGGAGCGAGCGCCGTGCGTTTCATACCGGCTCTCCGATCAGGTGCAGGTGCTCGGGATTGAAGCCCAGGCGCACGGATTTTCCGGCAATCAGGTCGGCCCGAGGCAAGCCCATGGTGCGGGCCACGATGGGCTGCCCGTCGATCAAGGAGTGGACCAGGGTGTGGCTGCCGACGCTGACGACATCGGTCACTGTGCCGTGGATTTCATGGCAACCGGCCGTTGCCGGGGTCGATGCATCAAGCACCAGCACATGCTCGGGGCGCAGCACGGCCACTCCCCGTGGCAGCAGGTTTTTTTCCGTGCGTGAGATCGGTTCCTGCCGGATCGCCAGGCGAATCTCGCCGCTATCGCTGGCCTGATAGCCGATCAGGTTGGCCTCGCCGATGAAGTCCGCGACAAAGCGCGACGCGGGCTTGCTGTAGATCTCGCTGCTGTTTCCGACCTGTTCGATGCGTCCGGCATTCATCACCACGATGCGATCGGCGATGGTCATCGCTTCTTCCTGGTCGTGGGTGACAAAGATGAACGCGATACCCAGCTTGGCCTGAAGGTGCTTGAGTTCAAGCTGCATGCGTTTGCGCAGTTTCATGTCCAGCGCCGAAAGGGGCTCGTCGAGCAACAGCAGTTTCGGTTGGTTGACGATGGCGCGGGCCAGGGCCACGCGCTGCTGCTGTCCACCTGACATGCCACGGGGATAGCGGTCTTCCAGGGCTTCGAGGCCGACCATCGCCAAGGCTTCCCGGGCCTTGAGCCGTGACTCGCTGCGATTGACACCCTGGCGTCGCGGTCCGTAGGCAACGTTTTCCAGTACGGTCATGTGGGGAAACAGCGCATAGTTCTGGAACACGGTATTGAGCGGGCGACGGTAAGGCGGCAAACGACTCACATCCTGGCCGTCGATGGCGATGGTGCCGGAATCGGGCTGCATGAAACCGGCGATCGAGCGCAGCAAGGTGGTCTTGCCACAACCGCTGGGCCCGAGCAGGACGATGAACTCGCCTTGCTCGATGTTCAGGTGAATGTTGTCCAGCGCCTGGAACGACCCGAAGTGTTTACAGACGCTGTCGATGCTCAACAAAACTGACATTGCAGACCTCTTGAGCTAGTTGGCGGTGACTTTTCGGTTCCAGTCGTTGGTGACACTGGCGCGTTGCGCGTTGATCTGGCTCCAGTCGAACAGGCGCAGGCTATCGATCGAACCACCCGCGCCCCATGGCAGTTTGCGGGCCACCTCTTCAGCAACCTCGACACCTTTGACCGCCGGACCCAGGTACAGCTTGGCGGCGAGGCAGGACGCGGCTTCCTGGGTCAGCGCGGTGTTGATGAACTGTTCGCCGGCCTTGCTGTTTTTCGCCCCCTTGATCAGGTGCAGGCGCGCATCGGTGGCCCAGGCACCTTCCTTGGGAATGGTGAAACCGATGGGCGCGCCTTTGTCGATCAGGTCCCAGGCACCCACATTGAAATGCGCGCCGATGATGGCTTCGCCGCTCTGGAAGGCGTTGGTGGCGGCGCCCGAGCTGTCGAAGAACAGCGCGGTGTCCAGTGCGCCCAGCTTGGCGTAGACCTGCTCCAGGTTGGCGCGGTCGATGCCCCAGACATCCGCCATGAAAAACACGAACGGCACACCGGAAGAGTTGGCGGGCGAGGGCAGGGCGATGGCGCCGGCGTAGTCAGGCTTCCACAGGTCTTTCCAGCTGGCGGGCACCTCTTTGATTTCCTTGGTGTTGTAGGTCAGGCCCAGGGAATAGAAGCCGCTGCTGACAGCAAAGGTATGGCCATCTTGGGTGTATACGGCTTTTTCCTGCACGTTCTTGAGGTTCGTAATGGCCGCAGGATCAAGATCGGCGACAACCCCGGCGGCATAGGCCATTTCACTGATGCCGCCGTCCATCCAGGCTACATCGATGGTCGGGCTGGACTTCTGTTGCTGGAGTTTGGCCAGGGTGGTGGTCGAGGTGCCGACCTCGGGTGCAACGGCGATCCCGGTCGCTTGCGTGAAAGGTTCTGCAACACATTTGAGGAAGGCTTCACCCCAATTACCGCCATACAACGCAACGGTCAGCTTTTGCTGTTCAGCCAGGGCGGCCTGTGAGGATATGCAGCCGGTAACTAAAAGAGCGACGGTGATCTTCTTACCTGTCTTCAGTTTCATCGTGTGTCCTCTGGGGCGTTGTTGGACTTGTTCCCCTTGCCTGCATCTTGCTCGTATCGTTGAGGCGAGCGCTTGCACTTCGGGGTCTTAAAGTTGAATAGTTAGGTCATGCCAAAAATGACTCAGCTAAATCGAGATTGCCATCTGCCTGACGCCCTCGACCCCGGGGCGGGAAACCGTCCGCAGCTGTCGGTGGGGCTGGTCCTTCTGGATCAATTCACACTGGCGGCGTTTTCAGGGTTTATCGATGTGTTGCGCTTGTCCGCCGACCTGGGGGGTGGCAGCCGGCAGATCCATACGGCGTGGCGTGTGATGAGTGTCGACGGCTTGCCGCGCACCTCCAGTGCCGGGATCGCCCTGGAAGTGTCCTCGGGACTGGCGCAAGACTTGGACGCGTTCGACTACGTGGCTATCTGCGGTGGCAACGATTATCTCAACACCCATCTGCCGGCCCATTTTCGCGACTGGCTGCAGCGCGTAGCGAAGAGTCGTACGCGGTTGCTGGGCATCTGCACCGGCACGTTCGCCCTGGCGCAGGCGGGCGTGGTCGGCAATCGCTCGGTGTGCGTGCACTGGAATGTGCTGGATGCCTTTCGTGCACGATTTCCCAAGACCCCGGCGGCGGTGGATCACCTGTTCATCGATGAGGGCGACCTGATCACCTGCGCCGGTTCGACGGCAGCCATCGACCTGGGTTTGTACCTGGTGGCCCGGCATTGCGGACGGGAGAAAGCCCAGCAGGCGGTGCGGCACATGATGCTGCAGGGAATACGCCAGGGGCGGCAACCCCAGGCGCATTTCTATGCCAACCTGGCGGACATCAAGGATGAGCGCGTGCGCCAGGCTGCGCACTATATCGAGCAACGCATGGACAGCCTGCCCACCCTGGATGCCATTGCGCGTTATGTCGGGCTCGGGCGGCGCCAGCTGACGCGTGCGTTCCAGCAGGCGCTGGGGCTTTCACCCATGGAATTCCAACGCTCGCTGCGGGTCGAGTACGGTGCCTGGCTGTTGCTCAACAGCCAGAGCAGCATCACGCAGATCGCCATGGATTGTGGCTTCTCCGACGGTGCTCATTTCTCCCGTGAGTTTCGTGCGAGGTTTGGAGTATGTCCGCGGCAGTATCAGCGTCAGGAAGGGGCGGGCTGATTTAAGGGTGAAGCGTAAACCTCGCTCAAGACTGGGGCCACCGATCCTGAATTTCAAACCAGGACGCCTTGGACGCCACTTCGAGATGCCGCTGTTTTTCAGACGTGAAGCACGTGTCCAGGGTACCCAGCGCAATGGAGATCCAGTCAGCGTATTGGCTTTTTGACCAGAACAACGACGAGCCGCATTGGCTGCAAAACTGACGAAGTACGGAGTCGCAGGAGCTGTAGGTCGTGATTTGCCCTGCACCTTCGATGAGATGCAAATCGGCGCGGTGTCGACCGCGCCTGGCCGGTTACTGACTGAAAGACGTATTTACCGTTGTAGGAGCAGGCTCGCTCCCCCGAGGGCAGCCTTACCGCGCCATGGCACAGGTGCCAGGGACAGGGCAGAGGGGCAGGGGGTTGCCCGAGCGCTGCCCAACCCATTGATGTTATAAGCCAACTGCGTAAGAGGGTTACCGTTGGTGTTTGAGCGGAACACCGATTGCGGGGTAAGTTACCGTTGCTCGATTGGATTTGTTGTCGCTAGGGTCTTTAGCCGTCACACCGAAGGTATACCGTTGACCTGAGTCCAGGCCGGTAATAGCAAATTCTACCTCTTTCGTGGTGCCCAGATAATCGCCATCTTGATCGACATCATAAAAAACTTGTCCAGCACTGTCGTAAGACTCATCCCACTTCAGAGTCAAGGTAAGGTGCGAAGTTGACAGATTAGTCGGGTCAGTGGGTGCGGTAAAGTCATCAAAATCCACGGTGTGAGTAATCTTTTCAGAAAGATTAGACTGATCATCCATGGTTTGAACGGAGTAGACATGCGAGCAGCCCTGTTGAGGCGTTGTGTCGATATAGGGAGGCCGATCTTTTATGCCAAGTAGCTTTCCGTCTCTTTCTATTCGATAGCGGGGGGTCCCCCCATCGACACCTCCGCTATTCCAATACAAGGATACCCGATCAGACGACTGATCATAGGCTTCAAGAAAGGTAGGGGGGGTCGGCAGGTCCCTGGGAATAGTAAAAGTAAAATCGTTCCATTCCGATTGGGTCTCGAGCCTGAGCTTGCACTTGACCATTTGGCCCGGTTCGAGTGACTGAATGACTTTGTAAGCGGGTAAACTATGAGTCGTTTGTATCCCGTCAACGTCTACTAGAACTCTCTTCCCATCAGCATCCCAATTCAACTTGAATGATGTTTTGGTGACCTCGGTCTCCCAGATCGGAAATGTAGTACTTCTTGTTTTGATCGTAAGCGTGGGCCCGTTTTCGCTCCATTGATCATTGTGCCTCATCCCTGCAATATAAAATCTATACGTCGTATCAGGTTGCAATCCAGTTATGGTTGTCTCGCGTGCAGATGTTTTAAAAGGCCAGCCTGGGGCTCCATGAAACTGATATCGTTTGAATTCGTCAGCGCCTGGCCAGGCAACATGTATGGCATAAGGCTCTGCCCAGCTTTCGTGAAGAGTAAGTGCTGTCTCATCACTTTTTAAATCATTCGTGCAGCTGTTCATCTTCCACTCCTGAATAATTAAAAAGATAAAGTGATCGCAGTTATTTCGTTCACTTGAAATGCACGGGTATTCACGCACATGCCAGAAGAAAAATACACTATCAGATCTGATAGTGGTTTTATCGCGATGATTAAAGCAAAATAACAACGCCAAAATAAAGATATAAGAAGTTGTGCGACTCATTTCTCATTCAGACGGCCCGTATAACCGTTGACGCCCATCGCGAGCAGGCTCGCTCCCACAAGGGGCAGGCTGAAACCCACGGTGTCGTGGGCTCAGCTCAAGGCCAAAAAGGCAGCCTCAACGCTCCATGACATAGGTGCCAGGTGCGGGGCAGAGGGGCGGGTATTTGCGCGAGCCGGGCTTCTTCGGCGCCGGCCGGCTTTCGCCCGAGCGCTGGCCGATCCATTCGCGCCAATGTGGCCACCAGCTGCCTTGCTGGCGCTCACCGGCGTTCTGCAGCCAGGTTTCCGGGGTCTCGGCGGCGGCCGGTGCGGCGTAGTAGAACGACTTCGGGTTGCCCGGCGGGTTCACCAGGCTTTGCAGGTGACCGGCGTTGGACAGTACGTAGGTGGCGTCCTCGCCAAACAGCCGGGCGGTGCCGTAGCAGCCCTGCCAGGGCGTGATGTGGTCGGTGGTGCCGCCGATCACATAGGCGCCGACCTTCACCTGGGTCATGTCGATCGACTCGCCGGCAATCTCCAGGGTGCCCGGGTTGCTGTAGGGGTTCAGCTGGACCAGGTCGAGGTAGTCCGCGTGCAGTTGGGCGGGTAGTCGCGTGGTGTCGTTGTTCCAGGCCAGGATGTCGAAGGCCGGCGGCTTGTTGCCCAGCAGGTAGTTGTTGACCCAGTAGTTCCAGATCAGGTCGTTGGGCCGCATCCAGGCGAACATGCGGGCCATGCCCTGGCCGCTCAGCACGCCCTTGCGCCGGGAACTGGCCTTGGCCGCGCGCAGGGCGGACGCAGTGGTGAACAGTCCCAGGGTGGTGTCGTCCAGTGCCGAAGGCATGTCCAGTACGCACACGGCCCAGCTGGTGTTGGCCACCTTGTGGCCTTCGCCACGGGCCGCCAGCCAGCCCAGATACGCCGCCAGGGTGATGCCGCCCGAACAGGAGCCCCACATGTTCACGTCCGGGCTGCCGGTGATCTGGCGTGCCACGTCCACGGCCTGGTCGAGACACAGCGCGTACTCGGCCAAGCCCCAGTCGCGGTGCTCGCGGGTGGGGTTGCGCCAGCTGATGACGAAGAGTGTCACGCCGCTGTCCTGGATCCACTTGATCAGGCTTTTCTCCGGCGACAGGTCGATGGCGTAGTACTTGTTGATCTGCGGCGGCGACATCACCAAGGGTCGGGCATGGACATTTTCGGTGGTGGGGGCGAACTGCAGAAGCTCGAACATCTCGTTGCGAAACACCACTTGGCCCTTGGCCGTGGCGATGTTTTCGCCAACCGTGAACGGCGTGCTGTCGACCTGTCTTGGGAGCCCACGGTTGTTCAGCATGTCATCGCCGAACTGGCGGAGGCCCCTGGCCAGGCTCATGCCCCCGGTGTCCACCAGCTTGCGCAGTGCCGCCGGATTGGTCAGCGGCGAATTACTCGGTGCCACTGCATCGGCCAGCAGTTCCGCGACGAATCGGGCGCGGCTCTTTTCAAGTGGGGCAAGGTCGGTGGATTCGATGAAGCGGGTCAGCTCGCTTTGGCCGGCCAGGTAGCTTTGCAGCAGCGCGCGCAGGAAGGCGTTGGATTGCCAGGCTGGATCGGCAAAGCGCTTGTCCTTGGGATTCGGCGCGATGCTGGAATTGCCGCCGACGATGCCGCGCAGCTCCTTCAGGTAGCCACCCAGATGAGCGCCAGCCTTGAGCGGCGACAAGCCCACGGCCTTGAGCAGGTAACCGGCCGAGCTGGCCAGGTCCGCCGTGCGCACGCTGACCAGTGGATTGGCTGCCAGGGTCTGGTTGGAAGCCGTTCCGATCAGCTCCTGTTGCTGGGTGTCGCCCGGTAAATCGCCTTCCTTGCGGATGCGACGTTTACGGCCGGTTGCCGGGAGATGCTGGGTGGGGGTGGCGGAATCGCTCGTTCGGGTGGATCTGCTCATGTCGGCTCTCTTGTATCCGGGTGCTGACCCGGTTGTTATTTTGCTCCGACTCTAGGGTGTAGCAGGGGGCGGCCACCTCGCATTGCACGACAGCGAATTTTCATTTCATGACACGGGGAGCGCAGGCCGATGAGTTGAACGGTGAGCGCCTGCAGGTACGCATAGCGGAACTGGAAGTGGGTTTTACCCAGCGCGCTTGAAGCGCGCCGGTACTGATTTCAGGGTTGTGGGCAGCCTGGTGTCTGCCCACGCCGCGTCAGAAGTCGAAGAACACCGTTTCCGCTTCGCCTTGAAGATGAATATCGAAGCGGTACGCCAGCTTGCCATCCACGGTGCAGCGCCTGGCGACCAGGGATTCGCGCCGATGGGGCTGTTCGATCAGGTTCAACACCGGATCCACGGCATTCGCCTCGGGCTCGTCGTCGAAATACAGGCGGGTCTGCAGGTGAATGTTGATGCCCCGGGCAAACAACGCCACGTTGATATGCGCAGCCATGGTAACGCCCGAGGCGTTTTTCAGCCTGCCGGGCTTGACGGTCTTGATCGTCCATTCACCGGCATCGGTGGTCGCGGTACGGCCAAAACAATTGAAGGGTTTTTCCAGGTCGAAAGCGCTGTCGTAGACGCCGTCGTGATTGGCCTGCCAGCACTCGAGGAAGGCGTCGCGAATCAAGTGGCCATTACCGTCATACACGTGGCCCACCACTAGAATATGCTCGCCTGGCGCGCCAGGCCTGGCCATCTCGTTCCAGATTTCCTGCTCGCGCGGCGCGTTGCCGGCGGCCTCCAGCGCCAGGCCGATGTGTACATAAGGGCCGGCGGTTTGCGACGGGGTTTCAGGCAGAAGTTGAACGGGCATTCGCAGGCCTCCTCAGCAGTTTTCGAAGTGGGTCTTGCGCTGGCCGCGCAGGACGATATCAAAACGATAAGCCAGGCAATCCATGGGATTGGCCATGCCCATGTCCAGGCGGGCGATCAAGCTCTGCACCGCGTCCGGGTTGGCGATCGACTTGACGATCGGGCACATCGGGATGAGCGGATCACCTTCGAAATACAGCTGGGTAATCAGGCGCGTGGCAATCGAGGGGCCACTGATGGAGACATGGATATGCGCAGGACGCCAATCATTGGGGCCGTTGCGCCATGGGTAGGGGCCGGGCTTGACGGTGCGGAAACTGTAGTTGCCATCGCGGTCGGTCAACGCACGGCCAACGCCGCCGAAATTGGGGTCGAGGGGGGCCAGGTAACTGTCTTTCTTGTGCCGGTAACGACCACCGGCATTGGCTTGCCACATTTCCACCAGGGTGTGGGGAATCGGCTTGCCGTACTGATCGCAAACCCGGCCCGCGACGATGATGCGTTCGCCGATGGGCAGGCCGCCGTGATTGAAATTCAACAGCAGGTCGTTATCGTGGCGCCCCATCTGCAGATGGGAAAAATCCGGGCCGCTGGTTTCGGATACAGACTGGGGAATGCTCACCAGTGCCTGGCGAGGGGAGCGCAGGATCGAGGTCTTGTAGTCAGGCGTCAGGGCCTTGGGATGCCAATTACGGTCACGAATGACGAAGCGGCTGTCGTGCGCATCAGACATGTCGTTTTTCCTATTGTTATGGTGGGACGGAGGCACTGCGTGGCAGCGACTGGTGGCCCAGTGTCGTCTTGTTCGGCCCAGCGCAACATTGAAAAAATCGACCTTATGCATATCCAGATGGTTATGGATACTGGCCTTCGCGATACTCCTGGCCGACCTCGCGCAGTGCCTCCACGCACCACTGCGCCGCTGGCGATACCGGTAACGCGGGATTGGTGCACAGCCCCACGGAGCCACCCGGCTCACGCATTCCCAGGTCCAGCTCGACCAACTCGCCCTGTCGCAAATCCTGCCTGACAGCGTCCAGAGGGGCGACCCAGATGGCCTGGCTGCACAACACGTAGCGCCGACTCAGGGCCACCGACAAGGTTTCCAGGCGTTGGCGCGATGGTGTGATCCCGTGCTGGACGAACAGGCTGTCGGCGAACTTGCGGATCGTCGTCCCCGCCGACGGCAATACCAGCGGATAGTCTTCGAGGTTTTTCTGTCCCGACGGATCGGTAAGCACTGGATGGCCGCTGCGGACCACCAGGGTCATGGATTCGCTGTACAAGTGCTCGAACGCGAGCCCTTGTATCAGTGGGCTATCGGTCATCCGGCCCACCACCAGGTCCAGCTCACCGACCCGCAGTCGGGACAGCAAATAGGCACTTGGGCCAGTCACGACACTGACCACCAGCGCCGGGTGACGGTCGTGCAGGCGGCAGACTACTTCCGGTACCAACAGGCTTTCGACCGTGGAGAGCACGCCGAGCTGTACGGTAATGGGCTCATGCGCGCCCGAGCGTAAACTGTTGACCCCGTCGCGCAGCGCTTGCACGCTCGGCCCTGCGTATCGCAGGAAGGCCACGCCGGCCTCGGTCAGCGTCGAGCCCTTTTTACCCCGTTCAAACAGCCTGGCATCGAGCAGGGTTTCCAGTTCCTTCAAGGTTTTGGAAAGCGCTGGCTGGCTGATCGCCAATTTGTCGCAGGCACGTGCCAGGCTGCCCTGGCGCGCCACCTCGAGAAAACACAGCAGATGCCGGAATTTGATTCGGTTATCGATGTTCAAGCGGGGGGGCTCTGCTTTTAGGGTTTGGCCTCTATTATTGTTGGATTTGCAGTGGTTGTGTGGTTGTCCCGGCCATTTTTTGGGGGGCATATCCATTGCTGCGGTAACGGCGGCTTATGGTTTCGCCCTTACGGCGAGTCACTTGTAGGAGCGAGCATGCTCGCGATGGACGTCAACGATAGCGCGCCTGTCTGGATGAGCACGTTGTCAGGACGTTCATCGCGAACAGGCTCGCTCCTACAATTGGATCGGGGCAAATCTGCGATCAGGCCACAGCCCGCACACCTGCACCTTTCCCCTCCGCCGGCACATCATGCAGGGAAATCCGTGACGTCTCCGGCAACGCGAGCCCGCCCGCCAGCGCCAGCAATGCAATCGCAATCAGGTAGAACGCCGGCGACAAATTGCTGCCAGTGGTGCTGATCAGCCACGTCGCCACCAACGGGGCCGTTCCGCCGAAAATCGTATACGCCATGTTGTACGTGATGGCCGAGGCGGTGTAGCGAGTTCGGGTGGGGAAGGTTTCCGAGAGCAAGGCCGCGGTGACCACGCCACACAACACCGCGCCAACGGCCAGGAGCATGACGCCTGCGACCGACGCTGCGAACGAGCCGGAGCTGGCCATCAGGAACGATGGATACACGGCCACGATCAATAAGGCGCACGCCGTCATCACCGTCATCCGGCGCCCGACCCGGTCCGAATACAGTCCGGCCAACGGGCAGATTGCCGCCGCGAACAGCAAGGCAATCAGTGACACCAGCAATGCTGTGGCGCGACTCAAGCCACCGGCGACTTGCAGGTAGGTCGCGAAGTAGGTGGTGAACATATAGAACGACAGCGCCGTGAGCGACACGAAGGCGCCCAGGCAGCAGATGGCCGCGCCATGGTTGCGCAAGGTTTCCTTGAGTGGGGAATGGGCGACCGCATGTTCCTGGGTCACCGCCTGGAATGCCGGTGTCTCATCGAGCTTCCAGCGCAGGTAAAGACCCACCAGGCCCAGCGGTGCGGCAATCAGGAACGGCAGGCGCCAGCCCCAACTGCCCATCGCTTCAGCCGATAACGATGCCTCGAGCGCGTAGGCCACCACGGCGGCGGCGGCGAAGGCGGAAAATGTCGACACTGGAATGAAGCTGCCGTACCAAGCGCGTTTATCACTCGGCGCATGCTCCATCAGGTAAGCACAGGCACCTGCGTATTCCCCGCCGGCGGAGAAACCCTGGGCGCAACGGATCAGCGAAAGAAGGATCGGCGCCGTGACCCCGATGGCGGCATAAGTGGGCAACACACCGATCAAGGTCGTCGCACCGGCCATCAGCAGAATCGTCATCGCCAGGGTGCGCTTGCGGCCGATCCGGTCACCCAGCATGCCGAAGAAAATCCCCCCAAGGGGCCGGAACGCAAACGCCACGGCGAATACCGCAAAGGTCTTGAGCAGCGCGGCACTGGCATCGCCGCTGGGGAAAAACTGCTGGGCGATGGTCGTGGCCAGGAAGCCGTAGACGGCGAAGTCGAACCACTCCACGAAATTGCCGATGCCGGCAGCCACGATCACTCTTCTCAGTGTTTTCGGGCTGACTTGTTCCGTTGTTGTGCTCGTCATGCTTGACCTCGACAGTTCGTCAGTAAGCTATCGATTATCGAGGCAGGCGCTGAAGCTGTTCACTTCAAAAGTGTCATCCACGTAGTCAGTACCGACTTCGCCCGGATCAAATGTTCGAAAGGTTGGGCATCGCTGCTTGAGATAAATGGATCCATTAATGTGCATTAATCCGTAAAAAGCTTGACTGTAGTCAGTTTTATTCGCTTCAATGGATCCATAACAACAAGCCTGTCCCGGAGATCCCATGTATCCCAAAAACACCTGGTACGTCGCCTGCACCCCCGACGAGATTGCTTCCAAGCCCCTGGGGCGGCAAATATGCGGTGAGAAAATCGTCTTCTATCGCGGTCATGAAGGGCGCGTTGCTGCCGTCGAGGATTTTTGCCCCCATCGTGGCGCCCCTCTTTCGCTGGGCTACGTCGAGAATGGCAACCTGGTCTGTGGCTACCACGGCCTGGTGATGGGCTGTGACGGCAAGACTGTCGAAATGCCAGGCCAGCGCGTACGGGGCTTTCCGTGCAACAAGACTTACGCGGTGCAAGAGCGCTACGGTTTCATCTGGGTCTGGCCCGGGGAGCAGGACAAGGCTGATCCTGCGTTGATCCATCATCTGGAGTGGGCGGTCAGCGATGAGTGGGCCTACGGCGGCGGGCTGTTCCACATCAATTGCGACTATCGACTGATGATCGATAACCTGATGGACCTCACCCACGAAACCTACGTGCACGCCTCGAGCATCGGCCAGAAAGAGATCGATGAAGCGGCACCGGTCACCACCGTCCAGGGTGACGAGGTGGTCACTGCGCGGCACATGGAAAACATCATGGCGCCGCCGTTCTGGCGCATGGCCCTGCGTGGCAATAACCTGGCCGACGACGTGCCGGTAGACCGTTGGCAGATCTGCCGCTTCACTCCGCCCAGTCACGTCTTGATCGAGGTCGGCGTGGCCCACGCCGGCAAGGGGGGGTACGACGCCGAGCCGCAACACAAGGCCGCGAGCATCGTGGTCGACTTCATTACGCCGGAAACCGAGACGTCGATCTGGTACTTCTGGGGCATGGCGCGCAATTTCAATCCCCACGACGAAGCCTTGACCGCCACCATCCGCGAGGGCCAGGGCAAGATTTTCAGCGAAGACCTCGACATGCTCGAACAGCAGCAGAAAAACCTGCTGGCCAATCCCGAGCGCAACTTGCTCAAGCTCAATATCGATGCCGGTGGCGTGCAATCCAGGCGCGTGCTGGAACGCCTCATTGCTCGTGAGCGAGCGCCGGCTGCCGAGCTGATTGCCGCGGTCAAATAGCCAAGGGCAGCGCCCCTGGGCGCTACGCCAGTCCACCCCCATAGATCCTGTTCGCGGCCACTGCGGTGGCCGGTCTTGAAGGTGCGCCATGATTGAAGTCGTCGTGACATCCCGCAACAACGAAGCCCTGGATATCTGCAGCTACGAGTTGGTCTGCGCGCAAGGCGGGGCATTGCCCGGCTTCAGTGCCGGGGCCCATATCGACGTGCACCTGCCCGGCGGATTGATTCGTCAGTATTCGCTGTGCAATCACCCGCAAGAGCGCCATCGCTACCTGATCGGCGTGCTCAAGGATGTCGGCTCGCGCGGTGGTTCCCGGAGCCTGCATGAGCAAATCAACCGTGGCGATCGGCTGTTCATCAGTGAACCGCGCAACCTGTTTGCGCTGGTGGTCGAGGGGCGGCGCAGCCTGTTGTTCGCGGGGGGCATCGGCATCACCCCGATTCTGTGCATGGCCGAGGAACTGGCCCACAGCGGCGCCGATTTCGAGCTGCATTACTGTGCCCGCTCCAGTGAACGTGCGGCTTTTGTCGAGCGACTCAAAGGCGCTTCCTTTGCCGATCGCGTGCATCTGCATTTCGATGAACAGGCCGATTCGCGCCTGGACGCCGCCAGGGTCCTGGCCAATCCGGGGCCTGACGTGCACCTGTATGTGTGCGGCCCTTCAGGTTTCATGCAACATGTGCTCGACAGCGCCAGGGGCCAGGGCTGGAGCGAGGGGCAATTGCACCGTGAATACTTCGCCGCAGCGCCGGTGAACACCGCTGCCGATGGGGCATTCCAGGTCAAGCTGGGCAGTAGCGGGCAGGTATTCGACATTCCGGCGGACAAGACGGTGGTCCAGGTGCTGGAGAGCCACGGTGTCGAGATTGCGCTTTCCTGTGAGCAGGGCATCTGCGGAACCTGCCTGACCCGTGTGCTCGAAGGGGTGCCCGATCACCGCGACCTGTTCCTGACCGAGGAAGAGCAGGCGGCCAATGACCAGTTCACGCCTTGCTGTTCGAGGTCTCGGTCGGCGCTGTTGGTGCTGGATCTCTAAGCGAGCCGATCATTCGCCTCGCGAGATCACTTTCACCCGCTCGCCATGGCTGATTGCGCCGAAGACCTCGGCGTAACGCAGCGTCGCATTGGCGTGTTCACGCATGATGGCTTCGGCGCGTGCGCCCTGGCGACTGACCAGTGCGTCGAACACCGAGTGGTGTTGCATGTGCGCAAAGTTGAAGCGCCGGTATTCGCGGGCCATGTCTTGACGATCGATCGCCAGCGCCGACACTGAAGCGAAGGGGCGATGGTCGTTGCGCGCCAGGGCTTCGGCAATGGCCGGGTTGGCGCTGCTTTCGACGATGACCTGGTGAAAACGCATGTTGAGGTCATGGAACGCCTCAAGGTCTTCTTCTGTCACGTAGCCTTTGTCGAACAGTGCATCGCCTTGCACCAGGCATTCGCGCAGCGCCGCCTGCGCCTGTTCGCTCAAGCCGCGTTCGGCGCTCTGGCGCGCCGCCAGGCCCTCCAGCACCCCGCGCACCTCCACGGCACCGGCGATATCGTCGGCACTGACCGAGCGTACCTGATAGCCCCGTCCGCCATGGCGCACCAGCAAGCCTTCCTGTTCAAGGGTCACGAAGGCCATGCGCACCGGCATCCGCGAGACGCCGAAACGTTCCGCCGTCGGAATCTCCATCAGCCGTTCGCCGGCCGCCAGTTCGCCCGAAGCGATCATTTTGCGCAGTGCGACCAGCACCATTTGACCCGGTTTGCTCATGCAGGCGACTTCCAGAGGTTGGTTCGCCATAGTAACGCAAGGAGGGGGCGGATGCAGGGGCGACAAGCGCCCCTGGGGGGAGGGGTCAGAGGGACAGTGGGTAGCTGACGATCACGCGGGTCTGATCGAAATCACTGTTGAAACTGCGACGGTTGGTGGCGTTGTTGACCCGCACGCTGAGGTTTTTCAGTGGGCCACTTTGCAGGGTGTAGCTGACCTCGGTGTCGCGTTCCCATTCCTTGCCGTTGCTGCCGGCCTTGGTGGTGGCGTTCTCGCCGTGGCCGTAGCGGGTCATGAGCAATAGGCCGGGAATGCCGACGGCGACGAAGTTGTAGTCATAGCGCGCCTGCCAGGAACGCTCATCGGCGTTACTGAAGTTGCCATTGAACATGTCATTGCCCAGGGTGCGGCCACTGCTGCCATACACGGACATCCAGGCGGTATCGCCGCTGACCTTTTGCAGCCCAAGATACAGGGTATGACCACCCAGGTTGGCCGAGAACAGCCCGTAGGCGGTATGGCTTTGCACGTTACCGATCAGGGCGCTGCCGTCATCCTTGTCGACGAAATAGCCCAGGTTCGCGCCGAGGGTCCAGTCACCGAATTTCTGTTTATGCAGCAGGTTCAGGTAGCTTTGCTGGTAGATGTCTTCGAGTTGCGAATGCCAGGCGCCGATCAGGGTCTGTTGTTCGTTGAAGCGGTATTCGGCGCCGGCATAGTTGAAACCGTCCGACATGACGGTAGGTGCCGCCCAGGCTGAAAGGTCCTGCATGTTCGACGAATTGCGCAGGCTCACGGCGGTGTATCGACCTGCCTGCAGGTTCAGGCCAGAAAGCTCGCGGGACACCAGCATGCTGCCCTGGAAGGTCTGTGGCAGCAGGCGACCGTCATCGTAGCGCAGCAGCGGAACGTCGGGCATCAGTTCGCCCAGCATCAGCTCCGTCTCGGACAAACGCATCTTTGCAGCCACCCCGGCGCGGCCGTAGTTGTCGGCGGAGTGACCATCGTCGTGCACCGGCAGCAGCTCCGAACCGCTGCGCTGAGGGCCGCTGTCGAGCTTGACGCCAAGCATCGCGATACCGTCCAGGCCAAAGCCGATAACGCCAGGGGTGTAGCCGGAACTGAACTTGAGGATCGCGCCCTGGGCCCATTCTTCGATCTTGCTCTTGCTGGCGCCGGGATCGTTGAAGTCACGATTGAAGTAGTAATTTCGCAGCGTCAGGCTGGTCTTGGAATCTTCGAAAAAGCCGCCGCTCTCGGCTTGTGCCGGAGGTAAAAGGGCAAGCGCCATTGCACCGCCGAGCAAAGCCCGGGGAGGGAGAGAAAGGTAAGTCATTATTGTTATTTTCCTGGAGGTGTAGTCGGCAGCGAGGGCAGGGCCTCGCTACCTCTTTTTTGTATCGGCTCAGGCCTGGCTGAGTGCGCTGCCCGGTTGCGCCCGGACCTTGGGCCGCAGTTGCAGCAACACGACGGCGGCCATCAACAATACCCGGTCAAAACCATACTCAACACCTAACCATGCGGCTTACGCTTGAGTATCTGTACTCAATGCGATATACGCATCACAATTCGAGGATTTTAATGAAAATGACTAAGTACCTCGCCGCTCTCGTTGCCGTATTTTCCCTCTCAGTGGGGGTTGCTGATGCGCGGGGTCTGCTGGACTTTGCGCTGCCGCACCATGCCGAGAAAAAGGAATACCACTCGAGTAGCCTGGGGGCCGACGAAGCGCTTGCACTTTATACGGCAAAGCAGCGTCAGAACTCCTTCGAGGCATGTGCTGACCAGTTTCCTGGCAATAAGCCCCTTAACCTTGCCAGCGTGCCAGTGGGCATGAAGCCGATGGCCTTGTGCTCGAACGGTTTTGCGGTCCTCTATTCCCAGACCAGTAAGACCCCGGTGGTGGTGGTGGAACGACTCTCAGCTGCACGGCTGCGGGACGCCAAGGGCGAGGAGCGCACCAACGAGTTCTTTGTTGACCCCCGCATCCCCACCAGTGGTCGCGCCGAGTTGAGTGACTACCGTAGCCAGCAACCCGCCGTGGATAGAGGGCACCTTAGCCCGGCAGCCGATTCCGCCGACCAGCATGCCATGGCACAGTCTTTCGCGCTCTCCAATATGGTGCCGCAGGACCCTTCTTCCAACAGAAAAACGTGGAATAAGGCAGAGCAGGACACCCGCAAGTACGCGCTCCGCGCTTCGGGCAATGTGTTCGTGTTCTCCGGTCCCATTTTTGATGAAGGTCACGAGACCGTAGGGAAGAACAACGTCTGGAAGCCCACACGCCTCTTCAAGCTAGTTTATGACGAAGCGACGGGGCGCGCCTGGGCTTTCGTGTTGCCTAACGCAGAATCCCCCCTGACTCGCCCCATGGATTACGCCACCTTCGTTAAGATGACTGGCATGCGGCTACTTGAGGGCCAACGCGTTACCGGCTCAATTTCATAGCAGGTCAAAGAGGATGCTGTCTCCCTGATGATTTATACGGAAAGGGTCCTGGTTCAGGACAAGATTCGTGCTTTCGCGCCCACGGTGCTTCTTATCGTGGGCGTTTCTCCGCTTGAGCAGCTGCTTGAGTTCTTCCGGGAGAAGCTAGTTTCCCTGTCCATGGAACGCACCTACGCCCAAGCGACGGGGCGGTTCATTGAATGGCTGTCCGTGCGCGCCCATGAGTTCACGGACACCCCCAAGCGCAGCCTGCTGTACACGGCGTTTCTCCATGACCTGCGGTTCGGCACGTACCAAGCGGGCGTCGATGCCTACGGGCTTAACTGGACAGCGACTTCACAGCAAAATGCCAAGCGCCTTACCCGAGCCTTGTTGGAGTTCAGTGATTGGCTGAATCAGCGCCATGGGGCCACGATGCTGAATCCGATTCATCACCAAGCCTCTCCGGCGGACCAGCTTATCTTCTGGCGCAAGTGGAACAAGCAGAAGGCGGCCTCGCTCCTCGCGCATACGAAGCGTCGTACTCGGGCGGAGGAATCTTCTCACCGGGGGCGACAAGCGCGATTGCCCCGAGACCGCAATGGCTTTTTGGCAGAAGCCAAGGCCTTCCCGGCGGAGCGTCTCGATGACTTGATATGGCAAGGGTTTATCAACCCAGGCCGGAAAGCGGATACGCGCCCCTGGGTGAAGTACAACCTACGCGACATACTGATTACGCTTCTCTGTACGTATGGAGGTTGTCGGCCTTCGGAGCCTCTGCACCTATGGGTTGATGACGTATACACCGACCCGGATGACCCCTCGATTGCGCTTGTGCTGGTCCATGAGCCCACGGATGGGCTAGTGGATTATATCAACCCGATAACCGGCAGTAAGCGCAAGACCAATCGAGCCGATTTTCTTCAGCGTTTTTGTGGCGGCAGAAAGCCCCTCACGCAGGAAACAGGCCGCCGCCATTCCGGGTGGAAAGGGTGCTTGCTGACCCATCGGGAGCGCAAGGCCTACCAGGTGTTCTGGATTGATAAGAACGCGGGCCGCTTGTTCCTGACCCTCTGGCGCATGTATATCCAGTATGTGCGCCCGGTGACGCCGCAGGTGCCCTGGGCATTTCTGACCCGAGATGGCCAACCTCTCGGCGTCGAGGGCTTCGACGACTCTTTTAAAGCCGCAGTACGCCGAATCGGCTTGCTCCCTGCCAAATGGGCCGGCACCACGAGCCACGGCCTTCGGCATCGCTACGGCCAATGGCTCAATGACCTGGGGCTCGGCGACAAAGAGGGGCAAGTGGCGATGCACCATCTGAACGCCAAGAGCCAGGAAGTCTATCGGCAGGTGGGCCTGGCCAAGGTGGTGGCTGCCATCGGAAAACTCACAGTGACAGCACTCCCTTCGTTTAAGGACACGGAATGATCTCGATTTGCCATCTCGACGACTACACCACGACGGTCAGTTCGCTAACCGGGCGCACCGTCTATGTGAACAATGATTTGAATCGATACCTAGTGAATCCGCACTGGGCCCCGGCTCCGCTGCCTGGCATTATCGAATCTTGGTTTGTCCGATTGTCTATCGTAGCGAGGGTTGGGCGCCGTCCGCCAGAATCTTTGCAGAATGCAGCTCGGGCACTTTCACATTGCGTTACGCGTGAATCCTTTGCGGAAGCCCTCGATAACCTGCTGGTGAGCGAGCATAAACGTCATGCCGAAATTAAGCCCGCGAAATATTCCCAGCACATCTTGGTCGAATTGCTGGTGCAGCTATGGCATGCGGGGCTCATTGCGTGGCCTGGCCGCAATCAAGAGCCGTTCAACATGCCTATCATCCATATATCAAATGCTGGATTCGGCAACGCACCCCCGGCGTATCTGACAACAATTCATTCATATTTAAGCCGCGACCTTGAAAGCAAAGACGCCAATTTTGGGGACACTGCAAAGTTTCGGTTCCTGTTGGACAACCTGCTTAGCCGGTGTGGAATCGAAGATATTGGCGACATTACTCCCGAAACCTTTCAGCTTACGGTTGAGCGCAGTCGATTGGGTAAGCTGCACTCCGTAGCGATACAGCCTGTCCTGGGCATGCTGCGTGAGCAATATCCTGATGTGGCCATCAACTGGACTCCCGACGATTTTGGCTTCTTCAAGAACAAGATGGGCCATTTGGCTCGGGACGACAACTTCAACTGGCTGCTTGCCAAAGAGCCTGAAATGGCCGATTGGGTCCGGCTGGCCATTGAGCACCTAGAAGCGAACCCGGCCAACTTCAAGAAGCGCAAGTCGTCGGTCAACAACTTCTTGAAGCATTACCACGAACATCCGGAGTTGCCTCGAAACCCCGCCGCTTATTTTGACATCCGCCGGAGGCCCACTGAGCTTTATGTGGTGCCTGGCAAGAAGGGCCGGCAAACCATGACGGTCCTTCATGAATTTCACAATGAGGTGCTGTTTAAGGTCTGTGCCCAGCCCGATGATAATGAGGTCCCTATTCTGAGGCCGGGCTTTGCGAACCCCTTGCCCAAAGGCACCTATAAGAACGTGAATCAAGGGGAGACTCATCGGGAAGCCATGCCTACGCGGCTCATTAGTCTTGCCAAGCATATCCTGACCGAAAACGACTTTGCCTGGGCGAAGGAGGCTGGACGAATCAAGGATACCTTCCGGTGGCTTAACCCGGTAACGGGGCAATACGAGACCGTATGGAGCCCGGTGCGCGCGTACACGCTTCTTATCAAGCTTCTGCTGCCGGCACGGACTTATCAGGTGCGCATGCTGGACAGTGGAGAGGGCGATACCTATCGCTACGGCAAGGATGGCCTTTGGGACACGAACCTAGGGCTTCACCATCCCAAAGCCGGTGGCGAGCCCGTAGAACGCGGGGTATTCAGAAAATACAAGCGAAAAGATGGAACCGATGGCTCCGTCTTTTACTTCAACACGAACAAGACCGGTGATGCCGACAAGGAGGTCAAGGGCTACGTGATGCCCTGGGAGAAGCATGATGCGCTGACCCTTTTGTCTGAGTTTCGGGACTGGCAGGAAAAATACAATCCCGTGAAGGGCCCCACCCCTTGGACCGACATCCTCGAGCTCAAAAAGGTCAAGCACGTGGAGGACTTGGAGAAGATGGGCGCGAATTACTTCCTGTTCCGCGACCCTGCGAACCAAACCCGGCCCGACATGCCCGTGACCGACGTGCGTATCCGAAATCTGTGGCTCAAGCTGATGGACGAGATGGAACGCCGGCTGGCCGATGCCGGGGATACTTTGAGCAACGGGGACCCCATTCGCTTGGTGCTGACCCGGGATAAGAAAACGGGCCAACCCTCCACAGCCACCTTTGACCTCCATAGCCTTCGGGTCTCCCTTATTACGGCCATGTACGAGGAGGGCGTGCCGCCCGAGTACCTGATGAAGATTGTGGGACATGCGACGGTGCTCATGACCCTCTACTACACCAAGCTCCACGTGGAAACTTTGACGCTTCGCATGGACGAGGCGCTCCTGGAGCGGCAACGCAAATCCCAAGCTGAAATGGCGGGATTCATCAAGTGTGCAAGCCGTCAGGAACTGGAGCAGGCGGTGGCCTACCGGCATCCCTCCGCCCTCGATGCGGCAAGCGGCGGCACAGGGGTAGGCCTATTGGTGATGGACCATGGCATTTGCCCTGTCGCGGCCAAGCGCTGCCACGAAGGCTTGGTGGTCCAAGACCTCACCAGTAATGTCACCCGCTTTCAGGCGGTGCCCGGCGGTGCATCTAATTGTGCACGGTGCCGGTTTTTCATGACAGGCCCGGCCTTCCTATTTGGACTGGAGGCCCACGTCAATGACTTGTCGTATCGGCTGAAGAAGGCATCGCTCACCTTCGAAAAAGCCCAGGAACGGTTTGATTCCTTGTCGGATGCTCACGCTGACGCCTTGAGTGGAGGCGCCCCCTTCCATAAACAACGCGAGCTGGAGATTGCAGAGACCGCCTTTGAGTCCTCTACGGCTGAGGTGGACGAAATCGCCTTAAGCCTACAAGCCGCGTATGCGCTTACCGAGCAGTGCATCCGCATTGCAGCCCAAGACAAGGGTGATGGTTTGGCCCTGGTCGTGGCGGGTGGCACTGGTCAGCTTGAAGCGGTCTTGTCGGAAGGCCATGAGTTCGAGCAGCTGAATCGAATCTGCGTTAATGCCACCCTTTACGACGGGCTGAACATCAATTGGCGGCAACCCAACCTGGAGCGCGCTCGCCTGTTTGACCGAATGCTGCGAAATTCTGGCCATGAGCCCCGGTTTTCCTTGCTGGATGACGAAGACGCCTTGCACGTGGCCAATGCCATGGGGCAATTCCTCTATGCTCGGCTGGAGGCCAACACAGTGCATGCCTTGGTAGATGGGCGAACGACTTTGAGCGCCGTGGGGCTGGACAAGGCTTTCGCTACCCAATTGGACTTCATGAAGCCCAAGACCTTCGGCTTTGCGCAATCGGCAAATTTGTTGGAGCAAGTATGATGAGCAACGGCCTCCCCCTCACTGCCCCGGATATTCTGAAGGACGCGCGACAGCTATATCAGGCCCACCGGGCTGCCGCCAGCAAGTCCTCGAAGGTTGAGAACCTTGATAAAGTCTGGGAGGCGCTGAACGCGATACGGGACGATGGCGACCGCGACTATTCGCTGGCCGAAGTGGGTCGGCGCCTGGAGTCCATCGGCGGGCCCAAGACGCAAAGCCTGCGCAATACCCAAGGCGCGTACTATCGGGAAATCATCACGGCCTTCGCCAGTGCCGTCAGCGGCTCCACCCGATATGTGGCCAAGAGCAAGTCAAACGTCGAACAGGCCCTGGAGCTGATAACCGACCCCAGCATCCGAGCAACCCTCCGGGTCGCACTGGACGAGGCCAAGCGGCTCAAGGTGACCAACGACAACCTTCACGCGGCCTTTAAGGGGCTTCAGGTCGGAGCTTCTATTACGCCGACATCGCCCGAGGCCCCCGCTGCCTTACCCGCTCCGGTCGCGGCATCTCCCGAATTGTCGCCCCGCCTGCGAAATGCGCTTAGCAAAGGTATTGACCCTTCCCGCTTGGCGCAACAAGGCCTCAGCATCACGGATGATGGTGGTATTCAAAATGAACATGGAGACAAGGTGTTCCCGCCTGCCTTTGTGCTTGCCATTCAAACAATTCTGCAAAACTAGGTGCGTAATTGCACTGACTTGACCACTCATTTGCATTGCCACTGACAAGCCAATTGCATCCGTGCTGACCAACCGTTTGCATTCGACTTGATCAGCACACACCGTACTGACGACGGGCAGAGAACTGCGGATCTCTGCCCGTCGTGGAGGGCAGATGTCGACCCATAGCAGCCGGAGAGCAACGGAAGAGTTCGGCCAGAAGCAGCAGGCAACGCTCACACGAGGCGTGTCTTAGCCGCGAGAACCGACCAAGCCTTGACCTCCTGAAGCGACACATCGGCCTCAATACTCGCTTTCCCGGAGTTCCCGCTCTACCTCCTGTTCAATGAAGTGTTCAAGCTGTTCACGATGTTCCTTTAGCCACATGCGGACGTTGTCGTTGGTTTCGATGTCGAAGTGGGCGTCCAGAGCTGCGAGCTTTTGGCGGTAATGATCGCTAGCTGGCCCGCTCCAGGCCCCAGTGAAATTGTTGGCGTGTAAGCCACGCCGAACCTGCTCAATTGCACCGTAACGCTCAAGAATTTTTCGCGCGAAGTTGGCCGGCTCATCCGGTCTAGCGATGATCGGTGGGCAACGCTCGGCAAGAAGCCCTGCGCGATGTATGGCGTCGACATCCACCCATTCAAAGACTAAGGACTCCGGTATGGCCTCAAGGGCTGACCCGTCGGCCTCACTTATCGATAGGCCACCTCGAAGCCAGCTCAACAGATGCCAAGTCCCTACATCTTTTCGTTGCATTTCTAGCCGCAGCGCAATTGCTCTCCAGATGATGGAGGGCTTTGCCTGCGCTGCCCTAGACAGGAACTTCCACGAATCTGGGCGGTAGCCATCGGTAATGCTGTTGACATTAGCGAAATTAGCAATGCAGCTCACCGCTAGCCTCGCCCCAGCATCGGGATTGAAGTCAAGCAGTCGGTTCGCGAGCTCCTTCCAGCGGAACTGCAGCATGGTGTTCGAATGCTCCCTCGGCGCCCCTTCAACGAACACTGCCGAACTCAACACTCGCTCGATGCGGGTCGAAAGGGCGCTGAATTCGTTGGCGTGACCTCGCAGCCGTGAATCAAGAAAATCCAGCGCTGCATCGAGCGCATTCGGGTCATCGCTCTCCAGTAGCAGATCGACAATGCTTTCAAATACATCTCGTGGCAGTTGGTTGACGATACCGCCATAGACGAATAAGCGAAAAGCCGTCGGGTCGATATCGCCTTGTTGCCCCATTGCCAGGAGGAACCTAGCTATGCGGTCGCTCATCCCCGAGCGCCAGATGAGACCAAGCGCGGAACTGCGAAGCTCAGCGTTCTCAAACAGCTTTTCGACGGTGTGTTCCCACCAGTCAATGTTCTTGACGTGACATGCGGAGAGATAGCCACCAATGAAGAAGTCGGATCGCTGTTCGCCAGCTTTGATCCATGCCGAAACAATGGAGGGCCATAATTGAAGGTCATCGGTTTGACCGAGAAGCTGCCCAAATTGGAATCCGTTCTTTGCCTTGTCCGTGATAAGCCATGCCAGCTCGGGAACCAACAACTCCGGGTTTGCTACAACGTCGGCGGCAAGCTGCATCAGCTCCGCCCCCGCTGCATCAGAGTACTCGCCCTCAGAGTCGAAGTTGTCTTCGATCAGCTTCATACCTGCATGGCGGTGAAGTTTGTTCGAGAAAGAAGACTCAGTAAGGTCAGCCCGGATAGCGTGGAGTTCAGATCTAACCGCTTCAGACAAAGCTTTGCCTTCGTAGTGAAGGGTGGCCACGATGGTCTCGATGCAATGCTCGCGCAAGCCTGGTATCACTGCGGCTCGGCGCAGAAAGACGAGGATCGTTTCGGTCAGCGGGACGATCAAGATAAGGCTTCTGACGTGGTTCAAGATCGCCGTCGCTGCCCCAGTTGCTTCTGCAGCTGGCAGGTAGTCGACAGCTTCTTCCAGTAGCCTCACATGGGCAGCATACGCGTCGTATAGCTCGCCGTAGGTCTCCGGCGTCCAGCGGTCGGGCAGACGCCTCAATCCGATCACTTCCTCGATGCAAATCCGACTCATGAATGGGTCAAGGCTTTTGCCCAAGGCCTGAACGGCAATATCCCTTCGGAACGGCACCTCGCTGTGCAGCAACTTGCGCAAGTAGTCGATCTTGTCGACGGGCGACAGTTCAGAAGCGGCAACAGTGCCATGTCCAAGGCTAAACAGTGAGATGAACACGCCGGTCGAGTTGTTAGACCAACTCTCGTTTTCGGACTCGGCCAGCAGCAGCAAGCATTCCGCGGCTTCAAAGAACGTTTCAGCGGGGATTGTAAGTTGCTCGAGCCGGTGGACGGCGGTGCGTCGCGCATCTCCGATGAACTTACGGCGACTCTCAACTGTTTCAGAACCCAAGGCAGCAGCAAAACGGCGCAGGGCTACCTTGGGTTTAGCCTGCGCTATCGCGAAAAAAAGACTGGCGCCACTGGCGGTTTTGTAGCCCGAAAGAGACTTAAATACTCCGTCCTCTCCCATCAGACGATCCGCCCATGCTGTCGCTGCCTTTGACTCCCTGGCGAACTCAAGCATTGCATCGAAATGCTGCTGCATACGGACCTCGAGTCCCTCTCGAAGTTGCAGGACATCTACCATGTGGGCGTACTGCTCAAACCAACTCTTCCACATGGCAACGTGGAGGAGTTTCGGAGATATCAGCAGCGTTCGTGGCCCCTGTAGCACCCGTCGTTTTCGCAGCGCGAAGACAGAGAGTGACAGCCTGTGCTGAGAAAAACTCGGGTCTATATACTTCAACGAGGCCAACACCGCAGTCTGTACCGCCGGCCCTTCTGCAGTATCCCATGCAACCTGCCGGAACAGCGCCAGCGTCCGGATCACTGCCAGCTTGTCTTGGCCCTCAGATGAATCGATGTTGTGGGGCGCACACACAATACGGTCCCAGAGTCGATCCAGGTGAGCCAGTTGCTGAGCTGGATGCTGGTCAGGGTTGTTCTGAATATATTGGCCAAGCCGGTGAGCCGCCCGAGGCGAACCCTCGCACAAGCTTGCTAACCAGCTTGCGCTGTCCAGAGGAATTCCATAGCCCAGGAAAATATCTGCGACCACAGGTTGTTCGAGTCGCGGCACATCGATGACCTGCGTGTTCACATGAGCACTGGCAGGCTCAGCCACATTGTCTGCTGTTACGAGTAGCATCTTGATCGCCAGCTTCTTGAATAACGCCGTCAACCCTTCTGCAGTTTCTAGGTCGCATTCATCTGCGACCAAGATGATGGTGGTATTCCGTGCCATCTGCCGTAATGCCATCATCGGCCCGCTATCCAGGGCCCCCTCTGGATCCCGGCAGTACAGGACACAGCCACTGAGTTGCGAAGCACTGAGCGCACGATACATAAGGTGTGTCTTTCCGGCTCCTGCGTCTCCCAGCACACGCACGTGCTCGAATCCATTAACACTGTCGGCAGCTCGCTTTATTTGCTCAGCCGCTCTGTCAAGTTCCTCCGTCGGCTGGTAAACGTTGATCTCGAGGTCGCAGGAGTCAGCCATGAACGACAGGTCATGGAAGACGGCGTCGTCGAAGCCCTGAACGCTGTTCAGTCGCATTGCAATACCGGGTGCCAGTACTTTGATCGCCGAGCATAGCTGGTTCGCCCGGATAATCCGCACTGCGACATGCGCGAACGACGGATCAATTGCCGTCATGAACTCGCTGACTTGAGTCGCCCCGTGATCATCTGCGGCGCCGACCAGATCGGAGCCGAAAAGCACCACGATAAAGGTCCCGCCGTTCTCGAAACAGCTAAGCACTCGTGGCTGGAGTTCCTCCTTTGTACGCTGGTGGTCGCCTTTGGCGAACTTAGGCTGGACGAGCAGCGATCGAATATCAGAGGGCGTCGATGCAGAGAAGCTTCCAGTCTTGATTTGGTAGCGGGTCAGACCTTCGGAAATTAGGCCTGCTGGTAGCAAAGCTCCGGACAGGCCAGCGACGGCGACTTCGGCGTCGATTCCGCCATCGGCAATGTTGATTGCTGCCGGTACATCGACGCCGGTGATAGGAATGCCGGCCTTGTTGGCCTCGATTACAAGAAGTTGTCGGAACAGTTCGACGGCTTGGCCAGCCTCGATCTGGATCAGGTCATCAGTCCTGACGTCAAACGGTCCTAGTGTGTCGGTCGGTAGAGCCATCGCTGATCCTCAGGTGAGGCATAAAGTATCCCACATGGCCTTGTACGCTGCACCCGCGGCATTTGATTCCGAAACGGCCCCTAGGTCTTCTCCTCGTCGGAGATTTGTAGCTCGTTCTCCGCTGGTCATTTCGTAGGCGTCACTTTCATGCCTTTGCGCATACGAATGTAATGCTCTGTCACGCCCACAGTAGTGTTTCCAACTGATTGCAGTCACGTACATAGACCGGTGGATGCCTTGAAATTAGTGGAGCGGTGAAGGGAATCAAACCCTCGTTATCAGCTTGGGAAGCTTCTAGTGAGAGGAAGCATGGTGCGAGTTTGATAGGCCGCTAACGACCCATAGCGGACATTCGTAAGAGGGCGAGACGGCTATGCTGTGTCACGAAAAAACACTGCTGACACCGCCTGATGGCGTCATGTTTGTATGTAGGTGGTAACCGAGGCAACTACTCAAGCCTCCATAACTCTTCCTCACGGCAGGAAAGCTGGACCAAGCAAATTTCGATATAAAAAATGCCGCGTAACGGAGCAGCTGGTACACAGCTCCGACGCGGCAAAAAGCTCTGTTAGACCAGAGCGGCGATGACCCCGCAGGGGTTCGGTTTACATGGCCCAGTGCAGCATTGCCAACACCAGTGCGCCAAGGAATACGGTTTCTCCCACCATCAATAGAATGGGTTTGATCCCCACCGAGGCCAGCTCCTTGAGCTGCGTCTTCATGCCCAGTGCGCTGATGGCGATCACCAGGCACCAGCGTGACAGGCTGTTGCCGGCGTCCTGAACCATCTGTGGAATGACCCCGGTGCTGTTGACTGCGGCAAAGATTACAAATCCCACCGCGAACCACGGCAGCAGCGGTGGTCGCTTGCTGCCAGGTTCGACGCCGCGGGCGCGGGTGATCATGGCCGCACACAGAATTACCGGTAGCAGCATCGCCACGCGCATTAGCTTCACCACCGTGGCGCTGTCGCCGGTCTCGTGTGACATGCCGTAGCCGGCGCCAACTACCTGGGCGACATCGTGAATGGTCCCGCCGAGGAAAAAGCCTGCGTGGAGTGGGCTCAGGTTGAAGAATTGGGCGATCATTGGGTAAACGATCATTGCCATGGTGGACAGCGCCGAAACGCCAATGACCGTGAACAGCGTCGCTCGCTCTTTCTTCTCATGACTGGGCAGCGCTGCCGCCAGGGCAAGGGCCGCCGACGCGCCACAAATTGCGGTGGCGCCGCCGGTAAGCAGGCCGAACAAGGTGCTGAAGCCCATGGCGCGAGCCGCGACGATGGACACCAGGATCGTCACCACCACCAGCGTCACCACCATCACAACCGGCTGCCAGCCAAGGGCAACGATCTGCTCCAGGGTGATGCGAATGCCCAGCAACGCAACACCGACCCGGAGGATCTCGCGGGCTGTGAACTCGATGCCCGGCTTGCACACCCCGTCACCGGAAAGGAAATTCATCGCCATGCCCAGTAGAAGTGCGAAGAGCATCACCGGCGCGCCGTAGTGCTCGGAGAGGAATGTGGCCGCAGCGGCGACCATGGCGCTGACGATAAAGCCGGGCATCAGCAATTGGCTGCGTACCCCCAGCGAGGCAATGGTTGCGGAGCTCATGCAAGACTCTCCTGGGGCCAGGGCAGTGGTTGTGTCACGGGCAGTTTGATGGGGGCGTTCATGACATTCTTCCGGCCGGCGTCGCACCTGCGACTGTCGGCATCAGTTTCTGGATATCGCGTTGGTAGTGGCGCTTGCCGTAGCAGAACACGAGGGCTGCTGCGATGCTGATCAGTGGGATCATCTGGAAAGCACGATCAAGGCCAAAGGCGTCAGCCAGCAGGCCCGTGACATAGGGGCCGGGCCCTTGGCCAAGCAGGTTATTGGACAAGGCCAGAATGGCAAAGGCCGTGCCGTGCACCGAAGGGTGGGTCAAGTTGGCGATGGCGGCGCCGGCGGGGCCAAACGTGCCAGTGACCACCAGCATGGCCAGAGCGATGACTACCAGTTGGGCCACTCCGGGGGGCAACAGCATGGCCGCTGACAGCAATAGGCTAGTGATCAGGCAGTAGGCGACGGCCAGGGAAATCTTGCGCTCGGGAGCTTTGCGGCACAGGCGGTCGCTGAGGATGCCGCAGAGGATCATGCCGGCGCCACCCGCCAGGATCAGGGCGGCGGAGATCATGCCAGCCCGATCGGTGCCCATGTGGTAGTAACGGTTCAGGTAGCTGGGCAACCAGGCTATCAACGAGGCGCCGATGAACATCTGCAGGCCGCTGCCGATATAGGCACTGATGACCGAACGACTGGCAAACAGCGAACGTAGTGGACTCTTGCCGTTTGCTTCGGCGTGTTGGTTTGCGGTCTGAGTGCAGTTGTCCAGGCGCCGCTCTTTTACGACCACTGGATAGATGATGGCGAGCGTCAGACCGAATATCGCCATGACGATGAAAGCAGAGCGCCAGCCCAGGTGCGCGGCGATGATGCCACCAAGCGCCATGCCCAGTACGGAGCCAAACATGGCGCCAGCCATGAAGGTGCTGATGAGGGTCGCACGCATCTGCTTGGGAAAGACGGAAAGCACTACAGCTACGCCGACGCTGGCATAGGCTGCCTCGCCGATGCCGACCAACGACCTGGCGAGAAGCATGTGTTGGTAATTTTGTGCAAAGCCGGAGCCCAGTGTAGCCAAGCTCCAAATCGCGGCCATCAGCACCAGGCTGCGGACCCTGCCCCAGCGGTCGGCCATTAATGACATGGGTACGGTCAACAGGCCCACCATCAGACCGACGATGCCGCTCAGCAGGCCGAGCTGGGAGTCGCTCAGTGCCCACTCGGATTTGAGCAGCGGAAAGATTGCGTTGAGCACTTGTCGTGACATGTAGTCTGAAATCAGCAGACCGAAACTGAGTGCAAATACGCACCAGGCATACAGTCGGGGCGTGCTGGCGGTTGAAGTTTCGATAGTGTCAGCAAGGGCGTGGTGAACATTCATGGCGATTCCTTGTATCTGCGCTTCTTGTTGTTATTGGATTGTCTTGATCGGACTCGTGAACCGGGCCTTGAGTAGCGCCCGGCTCGGGCAAGCATGGGAACGTGTTACTACCCGCCCGAGCGCGTTGAGGGAGGCAGGCCCTCAGGCGGTGGGCAGTCGGTAGTCCTGGAACGTCTCGCGAAGCTTGTTCTTCAACATCTTGCCGGTCGCGCCGAGTGGGATGCTGTCGACGAATACCACATCATCCGGGGTCCACCATCTGGCGATCTTGCCTTCATAGAATCCAAGCAATTCGTCGCGCGAAAGTTCGCTGCCGGGTTTGCGGGTCACGACCAGGAGCGGGCGTTCATCCCATTTCGGGTGGTAGGCCGCAATACACGCAGCCATCGCAACCGCAGGGTGGGCCATGGCGATGTTTTCCAGATCAATGGAACCGATCCACTCACCTCCGGACTTGATGACATCTTTGCTGCGGTCGGTGATCTGCATGAAGCCCTCGGCATCGATGGTCGAGACATCGCCTGTCGGGAACCAGCCATCCACCAGCGAATCCCCGGCGTCGCTCTTGTAGTAGGAGGAGATGATCCAGGGACCGCGTACCATCAGTTCGCCCGAGGTTTTGCCGTCGCGGGGGAGTTCTTTGCCATCATCGCCGACGATCTTCATGTCGACGCCGTACACGACCCGGCCTTGTTTGGCCTGCAGGACGCGGCGGTCGGCGCTGTCCATGGCGAGGTGCCTGGCCTTGGGGGTGCAAACGGTCCCGAGCGGACTTAGCTCGGTCATGCCCCAGACGTGCAGCACCTGTACGTCATAGCGGTCCTCGAAGGCCGCCATCATGGCCGAAGGGCAGGCCGAGCCACCGATTATCGTCCGGCGCATGGTCGAGAATGTCTTGCCCGTTGCCTCGACATGGGCGAGCAGACCTTGCCAGACGGTGGGCACGCCGGCGGACAGGGTGACTTTCTCCGCCTCGAACAACTCGTAGAGCGATGCGCCGTCGAGCAACGGTCCGGGTAAAACAAGTTTGGCGCCGACCATGCAGGCCATGTATGGCAAACCCCAGGCGTTGACATGGAACATCGGCACCACCGGCAGGACGGTGTCGCGCGCCGAGCAGTTCAAGGCATCGGGGAGGGCGGCGGCATGGGTGTGCAGAAGCGTCGAGCGGTGGCTGTAGAGCACGCCTTTGGGATTGCCAGTAGTACCTGAGGTATAGCACAGCGACGATGCGCTGTTTTCGTCGAAGATTGGCCACACGAAGTCATCGGTGTGGGTTGCGATCAAATCTTCGTAGCACAGCAGATCGGGGATCGAGGTAACCGCCGGCATATGCGCTCGATCGGTCATGAGCACGAAGCGGGTGATAGTCGAGACTTTGTCGGCGATGGATTCGACCAGCGGCAGGAAGGTCAGATCGAAGAAGAGCACGCGGTCTTCGGCGTGGTCGGCAATCCACTGCACCTGGTCGGCATGCAGGCGTGGGTTCAACGTGTGCAGCACGGCACCCGAGCCGGATACAGCGTAGTACAGCTCCATGTGGCGGTAACCGTTCCAGGCGAGCGTTCCGACGCGGTCACCAAAGCTGACGCCGAGCGTGGCGAGCGCATTGGCCAGGCAGCGTGCGCGCTGCCCGAGGTCGCGATAGGTTTGCCGATGGATATCGCCTTCTACGCGGCGAGAGACGACTTCCTGGTCGCCGTGGTGGCGCTCGGCATGGGTGAGGAGCGTCGAAATAAGCAGCTCCTGTTGCTGCATCAGTCCATTCATGTTGGACACCGTCTTATTGTTGTTCATGTGAAATACCTTGGCGTATAGCCAACGAGGGACCGACTCAGTTGTCGTCCAGTTGTTCGAGGAACTCGAGAAGCAACGCGTTGATCTGCTCTGGCGCTTCTTCCGCCGCGGCGTGGCCCACACCGGCTAGCAGTGCCTTCCTGCGCAGCCCGACCAGGTAGGTTTCGAGCTGGTCATATAGCCCGCGAATCTGTGGCGGCTCGATGGAGGGGTCGTTGGCACCGCCGATGAACATGCTGGGCTGCTTTATCACTGCGCCATCGAGAAAAGCGGAGATCTCCCAGTTGCGGTCGCGGCAGCGGTAGTAGTTCAGGGGTCCGGTGAAACCGGCACGGGTGTACTCCTCCACGTAGTAGTCAATCGCTTGCGGGCTCAACCAGGCGGGGAACGCAACAGGGTCGGTGAAAGCATTGAGGATGGGCTCGTCCGGCTCGATGAACAGGCGCCAGCGCTCGGCACCGACCGCATCGCCCGAGACCGAGTAGAAGATGCTGCGCAAGGTCTTGCGCGTGTCGGCGGCCAGTTCACGGTCCGGCTTTTCCAGCTGCTGGAAGTACAGGTGGTGGTAGCCCTTGCCCTTGGCCATCGCCCGCAGCCCATCCGTGGGCCTGATCCGGCCGCGCGGAGGCACTGGCGTGTTCAGCATGACCAGTGCACGAAACAGCTCGGGGCGCAGCATGGCGCAGGCTTGGGCTACCCAGGCACCGAGGTCGTGGCCGACGACGATCGCCGAGGTTTCGCCCAGGGCCTCCATCAGGCAGACGATGTCACCCACCGCTTGGCTCATGTCATAGGCCTCTACCGCCGCTGGGCTATCGGACATGCCGAAACCTCGCAGGTCAGGCGCGACCACCCGATAACCAGCAGCTGCCAAGGCCGGGATCTGTCGCCGCCACATGTACCAGAGGTAGGGGAATCCATGTAGGAGGATGATCAGGGGGCCCTGGCCTTCCTCGACGTAGTGCATCCGGATGCCGTTGATCTCAACGAAGTGGTGAGCGAACGCGTCTGGAGCGTCAACGTCCCGCAGGGGCTGGTCCTGGAAATTTTCCAAATTCATCGCAGTACTCGTCATCTTGTTGTTGTACGAGAAGAGCTTGACGAGATAGGGGTGGTTGAGTTTGGCTATTCAGGACACCAACTTATCAAAACGGGACGGGTGATCGCATGTCCAGCCTGATTCGCAGTGCCTGTTTGACCGGCTATGCGTCCATCGCCCACGCAGTTGGGCTGGACCCGTTCCGGATGTTGCGGCTGGCCAAATTGCCCCCCCGCGTGCTTGACGATCCGAATCTTCTGATCAACGGCTATTCGGTTTGCTGGCTGCTGGAAGAGTCGGCACGGCTTTCCGGCCAGGAAGCCTTCGGCCTGTTGATGGCGGAGCGCCGAGACTTGGCCGACTTTGGCATGCTGGCCCTGATGATGCGTGAGGAGCCCACTCTGCGCGCGGCGATGGAGTCGTCTGCGCGCTATATGCGGCTTCATAACGCCGGTGTGCAGTTGCGCCTTGAAGACGCCGGAGATCTGGTGCTTCTACATGTGGATATCCAGCAGAAATACCCGGGGCTTTTGCGTCAGGTGGTCGAAATCTCAACAGGTATTATTTTTCGATCCTATCGGGCGCTCGCGCACGATGCTTTCAAACCGGTGAACATCTGTTTCAGCCACGAACGTCCAGCCAAGATGGACGTTCATCGCCGGGTGCTCGGAACGGCAATCGACTTTGGGCAGGAGTTCAACGGCATTGTCTGTCGGGCTCGCGACGTGGACCTGCCCATTGCCGCTGCCACACCCAAGCTCAATCGAGAAGTGAAGCGCTGGCTGGACATGCAGTTGACGGACCAGGGCGATGAGCCTCTGGATCAGGCGCGCCAGGTCATAAGGGTGTTGCTGCCCACCGGAACCTGTTCGATCGATCGTGTCGCCGAGCACTTGGGGTTGCATCGCCGCACACTCAATCGGCGCCTGGCGGAAGTTGGCGAGACGGGGCTTTCCGTGGTCAATGCGGTGCGCGTCGAACTCGCCGAAGAGTATCTGTTGACCAGCAAGCGCAAGCTCTACGAAATCGCGGGGCTGGTGGGTTTTTCATCCGGTGCGGATTTCTCTCGCTGGTTCCGTCACCAGTTCAGCATGTCCCCGTCGGAGTGGGCCACACAGCATCGTGCGCGGGCGGCAACCGGGACCACCCAAATCGCACCGAGCCCTCCCGGAAAGCCTTGACGAAGCCGGATACCCAGCTGCCCTCGTTGTCCGAAAATGCCAACAAGTTGTCCCGTCTTGCAAAAGCCGGGGCGACGGCAATCCCTAGCATCTCTCCAAGGAACCGAAACGGTGCCACTGGCTCGCTTTGATCCTGTCTGATTTGCCGGGCATGCGATTGCATGCCGGCGTACGCCAGAGACTGGAGATTTCAATGATAAAAAAAACAGCTTTCCAAAACAGTTCATCGCCATCCCCGGCGATTGTCCGTCCTTCGGCTCTTCGACATTCGATCAAGGTTGAACTGTGCACGCCGAACATCGGCGCCGAGATCAGCAACATCAGCCTGGCCGACGCTGCCCAAGACCCTGAAATGATCGCAGAGATCCGGGCGCTGTGGCTCAAACACAAAGTGCTGTTCTTTCGCGATCAGGACATCACTCCGATGGAGCAACAGAATTTCGCGGCGCAATTCGCCGAACTGGAAGCTCATCCCGTTGCGCCCAGCCATCCTGAGGCGGACAAGTTGCTGATGCTGTACCGCAATCTCGACCCCAACAAGCAGAATATGGTCGAAAAGATCAGCCGCGAAAACCTATGGCATGCCGATGTCACTTTCAAGAAGGCGCCGCCCCGCGGCGCGGTGTTGCGCTGTGAACTGGGTCCGGAGTCCGGCGGCGACACCATTTGGTCCAACATGGTGATGGCCTATGAAAGCCTGCCTGAGGCCATCAAACAACGAATCGATGGCATGTACGCCAAGCACGATGCCGAGCACGCCTTTTTCGCCCAGATGCCGATCGCTGATCGTCACGCGATGGCCGCGAAGAACCCCGTCGCTGAGCACCCGGTTGTGCTTATCCATCCTGAGACGGGCGAAAAGGTGTTGTTCGTCAACTCGGCGTTCACCACCCATTTCTCGAACTTTTACACCTTCAAGGACGTCCGTTGCGGCCAGGACTTCAAGCCAGAAGCCAATACTCTGTTGAATTACCTGATTTCCCAGGCCGCGATTCCGGAATACCAGGTGCGTCTGAAGTGGCGACCCAACACGGTCGCGATGTGGGACAACCTGCTGTGCCAGCACTACGCAGTAGCCGATTACGGCAATGCACCGCGCAAGATGCTGCGCGCGACATTGACCGGTACCCCTCTTAACTGATTCACCCAATTCCCAGAGGTCTTCGCCTCGTGCTGGATCAGTCGAGCGCGTGCATCGCCGTCGGTCAAACCGCGCGGTCAGCTTCTGGAAAAAACAATAGAAACGGAGATAGTTATGCTTTTTCAACAAGTTGAAACAGCCGTCATGCACGGCGAGTCGCTGCCTTGGGTTCCCTTCACCCCTTTTGCAGACAACGTCCTGCTGAAGTACTTCAAGCTCGACCCAATTCGCGGCGAGATCATTGTGATGATGAAGGCGCCCATCGACATGGTCCTGCCCAAGCACCATCACTCTGGCACCGTCATCGTCTACACCATCGAAGGCCACTGGAAGTACAAAGAGCACGACTGGATTGCGGGTCCGGGCAGCGTTGTCTACGAGACCGCCGCATCCACTCACCAGCCGGAAGTGGTCAGCACTGAAGACGGTGACTACATGGTGACGCTGGTGATCGTGAGCGGCGACCTCATCTTCGTCGATGAAAACGACAAGGTCCTGGCCATCGAGAACTGGAAAACCTCGCTTCAGCGCTACATGAATTACTGCGAGGCGAACGGGATCGAACCACAGGATCTTACCGCCTTCCACTAAGACTAAAGGGCCCTCGACACCGATAGCTATCCACGAAGCTGGTGTTGGGGCCGCCCGCCATAACCGAGCAGTTCAACTAACTGTTCGGGTGTCAGGTTACTACGTCCTTTCTGCTGCTTGCCGGTAACAGGTGACAGGTTCAACGACAGCGATCTCTGGTGTCGACCCGTCAGCTCCTGTTTGTCAGGCCGTGGGCGGGATTTCGTTGATCCAAGCATCCCTAACAATAATAAAAAGTGGAGCTAGCCATATGAAACACAGTCAGCCCTTCACCTTGCGTCGCAGTCCGCTGGCCATTGCTGTTGTCGTTGCAATCATGCCGGTCGCCGGCCACGCGTTCGAGTTCGATACCGGTAGCCCGGATTGGTCTGTGCGCCTGGACAACACCGTCAAGTACAACTACGGCGTACGCACGGAAAGCGCCGACAAGCGCATGCTCGGCTCGCCGAACAACAATGATGGTGATTACAACTTCCGCAAGTCCGGGACCAACATCACCAACCGTGTCGACCTGTTGACCGAGATGGATGTTGTTTATAAACAGAACATGGGCTTTCGTGTCAGCGCCGCCAGTTGGTACGACAAAGCCTATGAGAACACCGGTTCCAACTCCAACCCGTTCGTCAACGGCAATGATGCACGCTCTGGCCTGGTCGCCAACGACCCGCGCCTGGCCGGTGTCACCAACGACAACGTCGGCAATGGCAGTCCGCACCTGAGCAACTACGCCCAGCGTTACTACACCGGTCCGTCCGGGGAAATCCTCGATGCCTTCGTGTTCTACAGCACCGAAGTGGGCGAGGAGTCGATGCTGAGTGTCAAGGCCGGCCAGCACAACGTGTTCTGGGGTGAGACCATTCTCAACCCGGTGCATTCGGTCAGCTACGGCCAGTCCGGCCTCGATCTCGCCAAGCTCGCCGCATCGCCGGGTACTGAAGCCAAGGAGCTGTTCGTTCCGCGTAACCAGCTGTCGATGTCGTTCACTGTCAATCCCGAGTTGACCGTGGGGGCCCAGTATTTCCTGAAATGGGATGCTGCGCGTCTGCCGGAAGCGGGCACCTACTATGGCGGTTCCGACCTGGTGGGCTTCGGCGCGCAGTCGTTCCTGCTGGGCAACACCAACTCCATCACGCCGGGCAGCCCGCTCGGTTGCGGCGTCGCCCCCTGCAACGCATTGACCAACGTGGTTCGTGGTCATGACCTGAACCCTGGCAATCAAGGCGACTGGGGCGTAATGGCCAAGTGGTCACCGGAGTGGCTGGACGGCACCCTCGGCGTCTACTACCGCAAGACCTCGGACATCCTGCCGCAGGCCTGGCTCGACACTCGCGGGGTCACCTCGGCCAACCCCAATGGCACGCGTCCAGCGGGCCAGGTGCCGGCTGTTGTCAACACGCTGAACTCGTTGAGCACCGCCACTTATCAACTGGCGTACTCCGACGATATCGATATCTACGGTTTGAGCCTGTCCAAGGATTTCGGCGGCATCAGTGTTGGCAGCGACCTGAACATTCGCGAAAACATGCCGCTGGCCAGTATCCCGGCCATCGTCAGTTCCACCAGCCCGCTGGGCTTCGGGCAAGGTCTTGGCCTGTTGCCAGCACGTACCGCGGCCACTGGCGTCATCTACGACGTCCCGCACAACGGCGACAGCATGAGCGCCACTGGCGAAACGCTGCACTGGACGCTCAACGGTTTGATGACCCTGCCCAAGACGCCGGTGTACGACCAGGCCGTGCTGCTCGCCGAACTGTATTACAGCAACCTGCTCAAGCTCGATGACAAGAACTCGGCACTCTACAAAGGCAAGAGCACTTACCGCGGTATCGATGCGCCGACCCGCGACAACTGGGGTATCGCCGTCAACTTCACACCGACCTGGTACCAGGTGTTCCCGGGCGTGGACTTGAACACGCCGATGTCCGTGAACGTTGGCCTCGATGGTGTTTCCCCTGTGGTCGGCGGTGGCGCCAAGGACACTGGCACCTACGCCGCTGGCATCGGCGCAATCGTTTACAACAAATACTTTGTCGACCTCAAGTATGTGGATTCCTTTGGCAAGACTGACAAGTGCAACGTCAGCGGCAACAGCACCGGTGCAGCCAACGCCGGAGGTGGCGATGGATCGACCCCGAACGCCTTCAGTGGCAACGAAAACTATGCCTGCTACGCCGGTGGCTATTCGGCCTTCTCGGGAGGCGGCGCAACCACAGAAGACCGTGGCGCTGTGTACCTGACGCTGAAAACCACCTTCTGATACACCCATTGCTTAGATACTAAGCAGGAGAACAACATGAAATTCGTCAAAACTTTACTGGCCGCTTCCCTGGCCATGACGTTGGGCGCACATGCGCAGGCGGCCGTGACCGCCGAGGAAGCTGCCAAGCTCGGCACCAGCCTGACGATGGTCGGCGCTGAAAAAGCCGCCAACGCCGATGGATCGATTCCGGCCTACGCCGGTGGCCTGACCACCGCGCCGGCCAGCTTCAAATCGGGCGACACCATGCGTCCGGACCCCTTTGCCAGCGAGAAGCCGCTGCTGGTGATCGATGGCAAGAACGTCGACAAATACAAGGGCATGCTCACTGCCACCACGGCTGAGCTGGCCAAGCGTTTTCCCACGTTTCGTGTTGATGTCTACCCGACTCACCGCACCGTTGCGTTGCCTCAGAATGTGCTGGACAACAGCGTGAAAAACGCCAGCGGCGCCAAGTCCCTGCAAGGCGGCCTGGCCATCGATAACGTTCTGCCTGGTGTGCCGTTCCCGGTCCCGCACAATGGTGCCGAAGCGATGTGGAACTTCCTGCTGCGTTACCAGGGCGTCAACATCACCACCAAGTATGATTCCTGGAACGTTGACTCGGCGGGGGTGCCAAGCCTGGCCACTACCGGACAGACGTTCATCAACTACCCAATCTACGAGAACATGTCGCAGCCGATCAGCAGTGCCGACGTGTACTACCAGATCAAGGTGGCCTACACAGGTCCCGCACGTCGTGCCGGCGAGGCGCTGATGATCAAGGACGCCGCCGACCCGTTGCAACAACCACGCCGCGCCTGGCAGTACCTGCCGGGCCAGCGGCGAGTCAAGTTGGCTCCCAGCCTGGCCTATGACACGCCTAACCCAGGTACCTCCGGTGCCGGGACCTTCGATGACGGGTTTGTGTTCAACGGCGCGCTGGACCGCTACGACTGGACGCTGGTGGGCAAGCAGGAAATGATCCTGCCTTACAACACCTACAAGCTGACCTACGTTGCAGACCCCAAGTCGCTGACCACCCCTAACCACCTGTCACCCGACTTCGTGCGTTGGGAGAAACACCGTGTGTGGGTCGTTGAAGGCAATCTCAAGCCAGGTGCTCGTCACATCTACCAGAAGCGTCGCTTCTACTTGGATGAAGACAGCTGGACAGCTTTGGCTTCCGACCAGTACGACGCACATGGTCAGCTCTACCGTGGTTCCTTCGCTTTCCTCAGCCAGAGCTATGACAAACAGGTGCCGGACTCTACGCCGTTCATGATCTACGACCTGGTCGGCGGGTCCTACAACATCAATGGTGTGGTAGGTCCCTACGGCGGCATCAAGTACATCGAGCCGCTCTCCAAGGCGCAGTGGTCAGCTGAGTCCCTGGCCGGTGCAGGCATCCGCTAAGCATCCCGCGATAAAGCGCCCAGATGATTCACACCCTAACTGGGCGCCTGACTCCAGCGCCGGGTGCGCCTTGCGCGCCCCAGCGCAGTTTTCTCAAGAGGATGCAGTATGGGTTCTTACAAAAAGTGCCTGTTGCTGGCACTGGGCGCCTCACTGGTTCTGTCACAGGGAATCGCCCAGGCCACCAACTTCATTGACGTGCTGGACCAGCCAGCCAGGCTCAGTACCCTGGCCGTGCGCAGCCCTTTGCTGGCCACGGCCCGCGCGGGTGATCGGCTGGTCGCTGTTGGGCAGCGTGGTCACATTCTCTACTCCGACGACTCCGGCAAGAACTGGCTTCAGGCCAGTGTGCCGGTCAGTGCTGACCTCAATGCCGTCTCGTTTCCTACGCCACAACAAGGTTGGTCCGTGGGTAGCGATGGTGTCGTGCTGCACAGCAGCGATGCCGGCGCAACCTGGAGCAAACAACTCGATGGCCGCCAGATCGGCGACTTGCTGGTCAAGCACTACAGCGCGCTGGCCCAGGCAGAACCTGGCAATGAACAATGGCCGCAGCTCGTCGAAGACGGCCAGCGGTTGACGAAAGAGGGCGCCGACAAGCCGCTGCTCGACGTCTGGTTCGCCAATGACCAACTCGGTTACGTGGTGGGTGTATTCAATCTGATCCTGCGCACTGAAGACGGTGGCAAGCACTGGACCCCGTTCCAGGACCGTATCGATAACCCGCAGGGTCTGCACCTCAATGCCATCGCCGCTGCCGGCGATGCGCTGTTCATCGCCGGCGAACAGGGCTTACTGCTCAAATTCGATGACACGCAGCAGCGTTTCCTGGCTCTGCCAACACCTTATCAAGGCAGCTTTTTCGGTGTGGTCGGCAAGCCTGGCGAAGTCCTGGTCTACGGGCTGCGCGGGCATGTGTTTCGCAGCACCGATGGCGGCGCCAACTGGACCCCACTCAATACGGGGCTGCAAGTGAACATCACCGCCGCCACCCTGGACACCGACGGCCATTACGAGCTGTTTACCCAGGCCGGGCAACGGTTGGTCAGCCAGGATGGCGGGCAAGGCTTGAAATTGATGGCTCAGCAAAACCCGTCACCGGTTGCCGGCGCCGTTCAGGCAGCCGACGGTACATTGGTGTTGGTCGGCAACCGTGGTGCGCGCGTGCTTTCACAAGAATAAGAACTGTATCAATTCGAGGTACCCAGACATGGGCAATATCCAACAAGACACGATGCCGGTGATTTGCAACTTGCAAGACTTCGATCGAAGTTCCGGAAACCGGCTGGAAAGGTGGGTCTTCAATCACCGCCCCCTGTTCATGTTGCTCATGGCAGTGATCACCCTGGTACTGGGTTACATGATGGCGACCCGTCTCGAGCTGCGTCCCAGCTTCGAGAAGATGATTCCGCAGAGCCAGCCGTACATTAAAAATTTCCTGGAGAACCGCAAGTCTTTGCGCGGCTTGGGCAGCTCGGTGCGGGTGGTGGTTGAAAACACCGAAGGAGACGTCTTCGACCCCGATTACCTGAACGTGCTCAAACAGGTTAACGACGAGCTGTTCCTCACCGAAGGCGTCGACCGCGCATGGATGAAGTCGCTGTGGAGCCCGTCGGTACGCTGGACCGAAGTCACCGAGGAAGGTTTCCAGGGTGGACCGGTGATGCCCGACACCTATCAGGGTACGCCTGCAGATATCGAACAACTGCGCGAGAACATCAACCGCTCCGGCATTGTCGGTAATCTGGTAGCCAGCGACTTCAAGTCCACCATGTTGATCGTGCCGTTGCTCGACACTGCTTCGGCAACCGGACACAGCGTCGACTACCACACATTCGCCAAGAAACTTGAAAGGCAAATGCATGACAAGGAGGGCTCCGGCAAATACAAGGTCCACGTGATCGGCTTCGCCAAGTTGGTCGGCGACCTGATTGACGGACTGATCCAGGTAATGATGTTTTTCGGCCTGGCCGTGGTCACCTCGCTGGTGATCATCTACGCCTACACCCGCTGCGTGCGCAGCACCCTGCTGGTAGTTGGCTGCTCGCTGATCGCAGTGGTCTGGCAGCTGGGCATCGTCGCCTGGCTGGGTTATGCGATAGACCCGTACTCGGTGCTGGTGCCGTTTTTGATCTTCGCCATCGGCGTGTCCCACGCCGCGCAGAAAATGAACGGCATCATGCAGGACATCGCCCGCGGCACCCATAAACTGATCGCCGCGCGCTACACCTTCCGCCGCCTGTTCATCGCCGGGGTCACTGCGCTGTTGGCCGATGCCGTGGGTTTTGCGGTGCTGATGCTGATCGACATCCCGGTGATCCAGGACCTGGCCATTACCGCCAGTATTGGTGTCGCGGTCCTGATCTTCACCTCTCTATTGCTGATGCCGGTCGCGCTGTCGTACGTCGGCGTTGGCAAGAAGGCCGCCGAGCGCGCCTTGAAGATCGACAGCCGCGCTGCAGCGCATCGTGGCTTCGGAAAATTGTGGGACTTGCTCGACCGCTTCACCACTCGCAACTGGGCTATCGGCACTGTACTAGGTGCCTTGGTGTTGGGTATTGCCGGTTTCGCCGTCAGTACGCATCTGAAGATCGGCGACCTCGACAGTGGTGCTCCGGAGCTGCGTGCCGACTCGCGCTACAACCGCGATAACGCCTACATCACTGGCCATTACGCGCTGTCCAGCGACCTGTTCGCAGTGATGATCAAGACTCCGCCAGAGGGCTGCCTGAATTATCAGACGCTGGTCCTGGCCGACCGCCTGGCCTGGGAACTGCAGCAATATCCGGGAGTGCAAGCGACCTCATCGCTGGTCAATGCGGTGCGCCAGATCACTGCCGGATCTTTCGAGGGCAACCCCAAGCTCAATAACATCCAGCGCAATCAGGACGTGTTGAACTACGGCGCGCAACAGGCCTCGGTCAATGCGCCGGAGCTGTTCAACAACAACTGTTCGGTCATGCCGGTCATTGCCTACCTCAAGGACCACAAGGCCGAAACCCTGGATGCGGTGGTCGCCATCGCCGACAAGTTCGCCAGGGAAAACAGCACCCCGGATCGCCAGTTCCTGCTGGCCGCCGGAACTGCGGGTATCGAGGCGGCAACCAATATCGTGGTGCGTGAAGCCAATCACACCATGCTGCTGTACGTGTACCTGGCGGTGACGCTGTTCTGCCTGATCACCTTCCGCAGCTGGCGCGCCACGCTGGTGGCGCTTTTGCCGCTGGTACTGACCTCGATCCTCTGCGAGGCCTTGATGGTCGCCATGGGCATCGGCGTGAAAGTCGCCACCTTGCCGGTTATTGCCCTGGGTGTGGGTATCGGTGTGGATTACGCGCTGTACCTGCTCAGCGTGCAGTTGCATTACCAACGCAGCGGTATGCCGCTGTCCGAAGCCTACCGCAACGCCGTGGCCTTCACCGGTCGGGTGGTCGGCCTGGTCGGCATCACGCTGGCTGCCGGTGTGGTGAGCTGGGCCTGGTCACCGATCAAGTTTCAGGCCGACATGGGCATCCTGCTGACCTTCATGTTCCTGTGGAACATGCTCGGCGCGCTGATCCTGATTCCGGCCCTGTCCTACTTCCTGTTGCGTGGGCCCTCGCTGAACCGTCGTATTGCGTCGGCTGAATCGGGGAGACAAAGCAGTGATAGCGACAATTCCAACAAACCGGGCGTGCCACATGCCCTCACAATGTCCGAGTAAGCCAATCATGTCTGTTTACAAAGCCCCCCTGCGCGACATGCGCTTCGTTCTCAATGAAGTTTTCGAGGTGTCCAGACTTTGGGCTCAATTGCCCGGGTTGGCCGAGGTGATCGACGAAGAGACGGCAGCCGCGATCCTTGAAGAGGCCGGCAACATCTGCACAGATATCATCGCTCCGCTGTTGCGCAGTGGCGACGAGCAAGGCTGCACCTGGAACGACGGTGAAGTGTCCACGCCGGACGGTTTCCCGGCAGCCTATCGTGCCTTTGCCGAAGGTGGCTGGGGCGGTGTCGGTGGCGATCCTGAGTTTGGCGGCATGGGCATGCCCAAGGCGATCTCCGCCCAGATTGAGGAAATGGTCAACTCGGCCAATCTGTCGTTCGGTCTGTACCCAATGCTGACGGCGGGTGCCTGCCTGGCACTCAAGGCCCACGCCAGCCAAGAACTCAAGGAACGCTATCTGCCAAACATGTACGCCGGCACATGGACCGGTTCGATGTGCCTGACCGAGGCCCACGCCGGCACCGATCTGGGGTTGATCCGCACCAAGGCCGAGCCCCAGGCTGATGGCAGCTACACAATCCGCGGCAGCAAGATTTTCATCAGCGGTGGCGAACACGATCTGAGCGAAAATATCATCCACCTGGTACTGGCCAAACTGCCGGGTGCTCCCGCCGGGGCAAAAGGCATTTCGCTGTTTTTGGTGCCGAAGGTGCTGGTCAATGGTGACGGCTCGCTGGGCGATCGTAACGCGCTGTCCTGCGGCTCCATCGAGCACAAGATGGGCATCAAGGCCTCGGCCACTTGCGTGATGAACTTTGACGGCGCCACCGGCTGGATCGTCGACGCGCCGAACAAGGGGCTGGCGGCGATGTTCACCATGATGAACTACGAGCGTCTGGGCGTCGGTATTCAGGGTCTGGCACAAGGCGAGCGCTCCTATCAGAACGCCGTCGAGTATGCCCGCGAGCGTATTCAGAGCCGTGCCCCGACGGGTCCGCAGGAGAGTGAAAAAGCCGCTGATCCGATCATCGTGCACCCGGACGTGCGCCGTATGTTGCTGACCATGAAGGCCTTGAATGAAGGCGGCCGTGCGTTCTCCAGCTACGTGGCCCTGCAACTCGACACGGCCAAGTACAGCGAAGACGAAACCGCCCGCGCACGCGCACAGGAACTGGTCGCGTTGTTGACACCGGTGGCCAAGGCGTTTCTCACCGACATGGGCCTGGAAACCACGTTGCACGGTCAGATGATCTTTGGCGGCCACGGCTACATCCGCGAATGGGGCCAGGAACAACTGGTGCGCGACGTGCGCATCACCCAGATCTACGAAGGCACCAACGGCATCCAGTCGCTGGACCTGGCCGGACGCAAGATCGTCGGCAGCGGCGGGGCGCTTTACCGCTTGTTCGCTTCGGAAATCCGTCACTTCACCGCCAATGCCTGTGCCGATCTCGGCGAGTTTACTCAGCCGCTGAACGCAGCTGTCGATACCCTCGATGAGCTGACTGCCTGGTTGCTGGATCGGGCGCAAAACACCCCGAATGAAATCGGCGCCGCTTCGGTCGAGTATCTGCACGTGTTCGGCTACACCGCGTACGCCTATATGTGGGCGCGCATGGCCAAGGCGGCCATGGGCAAACAGGCCGAGGATGATTTCTACGCCAGCAAGATGGGTACGGCACGCTTCTATTTCGCTCGCGTGCTACCCCGTATCCACTCGCTCAGCGCCTCGGTCAAGGCCGGCAGTGACAGCCTCTATTTGCTGGATGCCGCACAGTTCTGAACATGATCAGTTTCAGGAAGAACCAACTGGGTGAAGACAGCTTGTTTGCTTCATCCGCCAGAGAGATCACCTATGAATAGCTTAATCAATTATCGCTGCGAAGGACCGCTGGCCTTGATCGGCCTTGCCAGTGCTCCCGTTAACGCTCTCGGCCAGGCGTTGCGCGAACAATTGCTGGAGGCCTGTGAACGCGCCGCCGCGGACGCCAGCGTGAAAGCGATTATTCTCCACGGCGAAGGTTCTGTGTTTAGCGCCGGCGCTGACATTTCCGAGTTTGGTAGCCCGGCGTCCTTCGCAAAGCCGGACCTGCCAAGTTTGCTGACCCGTCTGACCGAGTTAGACAAACCGTTAATCGCCGCTATCGGTGGGCTGGCATTGGGCGGGGGGCTTGAGCTCGCCATGGCCTGCGGCTACCGGGTGGCTGAAGCCGGCGCGCGTATGGGCCTGCCGGAAATCAAGCTTGGCTTGCTTCCCGGTGCTGGTGGTACGCAACGTTTGCCGCGTCTGATTGGCGCTGCGGCAGCGCTGAAATATATTTTGTCCGGCGAGCCGATCGGCACCCATCGAGCACTGCTGCTGGGGCTGCTGGATTGGGTGGCACCGACCGCGGATAGTTTGCTCGAAACGGCCAAGACACTGGCATTGGCACTGATTCACAGACAGGCGCCGGGCCGCCCGTGCCGCCCGAACTGGCCGCACCCAACCCCGGGTACAGCCTTGCTGCCGGGTTATTTCGCCGACTATCGCGCGGCGAATCAGTCGCGCTGGAAAGGCCAGAGCGCGCCGCAACGGGTGGTGGCGGCGATTGAAGCAGCCTGCAATCTGCCGCTGGCCGAGGGCCTGGCCCGCGAGGGCGAGCTGTTCAAAGAGGCCGAGGCTTCCACCGAGTCCGAGGCCCTGCGCCATGTGTTCTTCGCCGAGCGTGAAGTCGGCAAATTGCCGGGGTTGGACACCGGCACGTCGATCCGTCCGGTCAACCGGGTCGCGGTCATTGGTGCTGGCACCATGGGCGGCGGGATTGCCATGAACTTCGCCAACGCGGGCATGGCGGTGACACTATTGGAACTCAGGGCCGATGCCCTGGAGCGCGGTCTGGCGCTGATCCGCAAGAACTACGAAACAAGTGTCGAGCGCGGCAAGCTCAACTCCGAGCAGATGGAGCAGCGACTGGCGCTGATCCACGGCACTCTGGATTATGCCAATATCGCCGACGCTGATCTGGTCATCGAGGCTGTGTTCGAGGACCTGGCAACCAAGCAGCAGGTGTTTCGTACCCTGGACGAGGTGTGCAAGGTCGGCGCGATTCTCGCCAGCAATACCTCGACCCTGGATGTCGACGCAATTGCCGCTGTTACGCGCCGTCCACAGGACGTCGTCGGTCTGCATTTCTTCAGTCCGGCCAATGTCATGCGCCTGCTTGAAGTAGTGCGCGGCGCAGCCACGGCCGCCGATGTCCTGGCCACGACGCTGAAAGTGGCCAAGCGCATTGGCAAGATCCCGGTGGTTTCCGGAGTGTGCTTCGGCTTCATCGGCAACCGCATGCTCGAACCTTACTCACGCGAGGCGCACCGTCTGCTTCTGGAGGGTGCCACGCCTGCGCAGGTTGACAATGTGCTCACCCGTCTTGGCATGGCGATGGGCGTCTTTGCCATGCACGATCTGGCGGGTATCGATGTCAGCTTCCTGGTGCGCGAGTCGCGCCGCGAGGTCATTGCCCACGACCCTGACTACTGCAAACTCGCCGATGCGCTTTACGCACTGGGCCGTTTTGGTCAGAAGACCCACCGCGGCTATTACATCTACGAAGGCCGCGAGCGCAGGGATGACCCTGAAGTGATCGCTTTGGCCGAGCGCATCGCAGGCGAACTGGGCATCCAGCGTCGCACTATCAGCGATCAGGAAATCCATGACCGTTGTGTGTTGATGCTGGTTAACGAAGGTATCCAGCTTCTTGATGAAGGCATCGCCCAGCGCAGCAGCGACATTGATCTGGTCTGGATTAATGGCTACGGCTTCCCGGCCTGGCGCGGTGGCCCAATGCACTACGCCGAAGGGTTGGGACTTGCACATGTGCTGGAGCGTATCGGTCATTACCGAGAGGTACTGGGTGCCTATGGAGCCATGTGGTTCGAGCCAGCACATTTGCTGGAGCGCCTGGTCGCATCTGGCAAGACCGGCGTCGAACGTATGTGATCTTTGCGGCCATTGGCGGCCATCGCAAATTGGCTGCCATTCGCGCTGATCGTCCGTATTGTTACCCGTAGAGGTTCCGTTAGTCCCTACTAGTAGCGCTAAATCAGATGCAAGCCTCGGGCCTGTCTTAGCCGACTCGCTTGGCGATTTGAACGTCTGCTTTTGGCCGGTTGTTGCCCGTCGCCACCGGCAGCAAGCGAGAGCTCTCTGCCGATCATAGTTACTAAGTGTGCTGGTCAAATCTGATGCAATCGGTGGTCAGATCGAATGCAAACTCCTGGTCAAGTGCAATGCAAACGAGTGGTCAGCGCCGATGCAATCAGGTGTTCAGTGGAGTGCAATTTCGCAGCTAGGCTCATGAATAGGTAAGAACAACAGCAAACATTGAGTATGAACTCCTGCCGGGTATTTCATCACGAACACCACGGCAAACACCCCATACAGGTGCAGTGGCTGCCAACCGCTGTCGAGCAACAGGCCGGCCACAGTCGGCGAAAGGATGGCGCCGATGCGGCCGATACCGATGCCCCAACCGACCCCTGTGGTTCGCACCGAAGCGTCGTAGACAATCGGTGACAGTGCGTACAAACCTGCCACGCAACCGTTGGCGAACAGCCCGATCAACAGACCCAGGCCGAGTGCCATCGATACCGATGAAGCGGAGCCGACGAACAGCACCAAAAGCCCTGCGGTGATCAGCATGAACAGCGACAGCACCCGGGTTAGCCGCCAGCGCGAGGCCAGGCCGCCAATCAGCGCGGCGCCGAAGATGCCGCCGACGCTCAACAGCACGCCGCCGCTGATGCCTTGTTGTGCCGATAGACCTGCCGAGACCAGCAGCTTCGGCGTCCAGCTCATCACGAAGTAGAAGCCGAACATCACCAGGAAGAACAGCAGCCAGATCAGCAGGGTGGTGCGCCGTGAATCAGGCGAGAGCAACTGCGCGAGGCGCCCTCTGCCTGAAATCGGCGCAGAGAGGGCGTCAGGTAGTTCGTTCAGTGCTGGCTGGCCGAGGCGAGCGGCCAGTCGGTTGATGCGCACCAACGCGTTTGCCGGGCGGCGGGCAATCAGGAAGTCCAGCGATTCTGGCAAGTACAGCAGCACCAGGGGAATCACCGCCAGGGTCACGGCGCCCCCGAACAGGAACACCGAACGCCAGCCAAAGTGCGTCAGCAACCACACCGACAACAGCCCGCCCAAGGTCGCACCCAAGGCATACCCGGTCGATTGCAGGCTCACCGCCAGCCCGCGCCAGCGCTTGTTGGCGTATTCACTGGCAATCACGTTGCTGCTGGCCAGGATCCCGCCGATACCCAGGCCGGTCAGCCCACGCAACAGCGCCAGTTGCAGCGGCGTCTGGCTCAGGGCCGACAGCAGCATGCCAGCCCCCGAGAGCAGCAGGCACAGCAGAATCAGTGGCCGGCGACCATAGCGATCAGCCCATGGCGCGATGAACAGAGAACCTGCTGCCATGCCAAACAGTCCGGCACTCAACAACAGCCCGATCTGCGCGCCGTTCAACGCCCATTCGGCGGACACGGAAGAGGCCGTGAAGGCCATCACCAGCACGTCGAACCCATCGATCATGTTCAGGACAATACAGATGCCCACGGCCAACCATTGGAAGTGCGCCATGGGGCGCTCATCCACCACGCGCTTGAGATCGATACTCATGGCTGCCCCTCGAGGAGAGGCTGGGTAAAGGCAAGGCGAGTAAGGCTCGCGTTGGTGGGTGCAAGCCGAAGCTTGAGCCCGATTGAGAAGTCATTCATCCCGACACCCTTGTTATTTTTATGAGCGGGCAGGCGCTGTACCTGACACCGTGCAGTGTCAGTCAATCAAGATATGGATCCATTGAAAAGTGGGTTTGACTGGATTTTTATCGATATGTTTTTATTTTTTTAATAAATCACATAAAAATCAATGAGTTAGTTTGATTTATAAAGTGTTCGATTATCGGCCGTCTTCATTGGCTTTTATTAAGGGATCCAATGATGGCGGATGCGAAGCTGTCGGACGCAGAGCGTATCCGGCACAACAGCTATTTCTCCTGCGACTTCATTTCCGTTCTTATTTGCGTCTCAGGCCCGAAAAACTGATTGGGATCATCGGCTTTCTCCAGGTCAACCCAGGCTCGGCAAATGCAATGGGAAAATTGTTCGCGCACCTTCTCGGGGTCTTGCCAGGCCATGGGGGATGATTGGGTTTTCTGTCCCTCGACCGTTTTATAGCAAACGCAGTTGTCGAGTCGGGTGACGCCGTTATCGCTCTGGCAAGCGGTGGTAAGCAAAGCGATCGCGATGAGCATGACGATGCGTTTCATTGGCTCCTCTCCGAGGCTGTTGTGAAGGGGCGGACCTGAATGGACCGCCCCACAGTTAGAAGAAGCTTAGCTGTCATTTTCCATCGCTCCATCCACTGCCAGCCTTTGGTAGCGGCCCCTTTAACTCACGGATTTCGAGGAAGCTCTGGCGAGGCTACGCTGGCTCTCAGCGCCTTCGCTACCTGGGTTTGAATCTCGTAGGCAGGTGCCTCCACGGCGGAGTAGTCACGGGTGTAGCGAGTGGCAAACTCGCCGACGCCCCATTGCTGGTATTGCTGCACGTGCTTCAACTCGTGCGCCCATAGCGCGACGTTGTTCAGCGCATCGTCCTGACTGCGAAAGACGATGATGTCGACAAGGGTGACGGCATTGACATCGGGGTTCTGCAGCATGGTGTTCGCGGCGTTGAACTCTTCATCATCGCCGATCTTGTAGCGGGCCGAATCGAGCACCTGGAGGTCGTAGTAGGGTTCAAGCTGGGCGCGAATATTCAGCGGGATGGTTTGAACATCGCCGGCTGCCGCGGTGTTGCGCGATTGAACGATCCAGCTCTGTAATCCTGCGGCCGCTATCTGGTTCATGTTTTCGAAGAGTTCCCCGGTGTCCTCCCTGGAGCCTGGGGCACAAAAACAGGTGACCACACACACCTGGTACTGACCTTGGGGGCAGGCGAAAGCAGAAGACGAAGTGCCAACGCACAAGAGTGGAATCGCCAGGCGCAAGGCTTGACGTAGAAAGACGGCTGACAATGGGGACTCCCGCAGGCAGTTATTTGGGCAGGAGCATGCTGTCCTGCCACGGATTCGACCATTGTTACTGCGTTCGATTCCCCGTACCCACGGTTTTCAGACCACTACCCGCAAAAATACGAATGAGAACGCCTATCAAAAGCTATTGATACGGTATACCATGCGCCGCGAAATTATTGGCATGTATGCCGTCCCATTTGGCTATTCTCTCAAGGCTTCCTAGATGCGTCGTACCCTGCTGTCTATCTGTGTGCTTCAGGCATTCTCCACTTCCTCCTGGGCTGAGCCAGCGACAACCGCTGCAACCGGTCTGGAGTTGCAAGCGACGGACATCGTTGGCACAGCGGACCTTGAAACCGCCACGGGGCCAGTGGAAGGCTATCGCGCCACCCGTTCTGCCAGCGCAACCCGTACCGACACGGCGATCCACGAAACCCCGCAGTCCATCAGCGTAGTACCCAGGGATGTCGTCGAGGACATCAGCGCCACAAGGCTGCAGGACGCGCTCGATTACGCCGGCGGCGTGGGACGGGCCAACAATTTCGGTGGCCAGGGGCTGACCACCTTCACCGTGCGTGGCTTTACCACCGGTGAGTTCTATCGCAACGGCTTCCCGATCAACCGTGGTTACCCGAACATGCCGGATGCGAACACCATCGAGCGGCTTGAAGTATTGCGCGGCCCGGCGACCACGCTTTACGGCCGGGGCGATCCCGGCGGTACGTTCAACGTGGTCTCCAAGCAACCGCTGGCCGAACGCACCGTCACGCTGGGCAGCCAGCTCGATGATCAGGGAATGAAGCGTGGCACCCTGGACGCCTCGGGCCCGCTCGACGAAGAGGGTCGCCTGGCCTATCGCCTGAACGTGGTGGGCGAGGGCGGCGATACCTTCCGCGATCACGTGGAAACCGAACGTTATGGCGTGACCCCCGTTATTTCGTGGCAGGCCAACGACGACACCAAGGTGATCTTCGAAGGTGATTTCATGCGCAACAATCACCCCCTGGATCGTGGCCTGACGCGCTATCCGAATCAGATTGGCACCGCGTCGCGCGACACGTTCTTCGGTGAAAAAGACGTTGGCAAGTTGCACAACGACAACAACATGGCCCAGTTGCGGTTCGAGCACTTCCTGAATGACGACTGGACATTGGGCGGTGGTTTCCAGTGGCTCGATGGCACCTTGCAGGGCAATGCCGTTGAAGCCAATGGCGTGGCGGCCGATGGACGCACCCTGGGGCGCAACTTCAACTACCGCAAGCTTGAGTGGACAGACAAGGACACCCAACTCAATCTCACCGGGCATTTCACCGCGCTCGGTTTCGATCACACCTTGCTGACTGGCGTCGAATACGAGGATTACGACTACAAGTCGATCATCCAGCGCTCCAGCGGTGCAGTGAGTGCCTACCCGATCGATATCTTCGATCCGGTGTATGGCCAGCCTCGCCCGGCCCTGACCCGTACGCCGACCGACGACAAGGAAAACCTCAAGACCTACGCCGCCTTCGTCCAGGATCAGGTGGCGTTGACCGAGCGCTTGAAGGTGTTGGCGGGCGCCCGTTTCGAGCGCTTCGAGCATGACTACGAAACCTTCGTGCCGGGTGGCAGGAGCTGGGAAGCGAGCGATAACGCGGTGACGCCACGTCTCGGCGTGCTGTATGACCTGACCGACACCGTGGCGGTGTACGCCAATACCGCGCGCTCATTCAAGCCCAATAGCGGCGCCAGCCGAGAGGGGGGTGGTTTTGACCCGGAGAAGGGCAAGTCCTATGAGATGGGCATCAAGTGGGAAGCGCTGGATCGCCAACTGAGTGTGGACGCGGCGATCTACCAGATTGAAAAACGCAATGTCCTGACCACCGACCCCGTGGACTCAACCTTCAGTGTGGCGGCCGGCGAAGTACGCAGCCGTGGCTTTGACCTGAACGTGGCTGGCAATGTCACCCCTGAATGGCGGGTGATTGGCGGCTATGCCTATGTCGACGCCGAGGTTACCCAGGACAACGTGATCGAGTCGGGCACCCGGTTGATGAATATTCCCAAGAACAGCTTAAGCCTGCTCAACGTCTACGAGTTCCAGGAGGGCGCGCTCGAGGGGCTGGGGCTGGGCACGGGGCTCAAGTACGTCGATGAGCGCGCAGGGCAGACGGCCAACACGGCGTTTTCGATGGGCAGCTACACCGTTGTCGATCTGCTGGGCTTCTACAAAATCAATGACAAGGTCCGGCTCAATCTCGATGTGAAGAACCTGTTCGACCGGGATTATGAAGAAGGCGCCTTTGGTAACGTCTATGCCTACCCGGGTGCGCCGAGGACGGTTCAGGTCGGTATTTCCTACACCTTGTAGCTCGATGGGATGTAGCTGTTCACTCATTCGCCCGCCGCGTCGCAGGACGAGTGAGTGAATGGCTCACGAGATCTTCTTCAGTCCCTTCAAACGTATAGTCGCCCTTTGCGCCGCGGCCATTTTTTCAGGCCGCTTCATGCGCTTCCACTTCCTGATGTCTTCCTTGCTACGCCCGCAGCTCACGCACAGATCGCCGCGCAGTTGGCATACGGAAATGCATGGGTTTTCGATGTCCTTGGCCATGGTCAATGGCCCCTCGATGCCAGGCGTTTTTGCCAATCGCCATCATGGGCGCGTTGGCATTCCTCCTCAGAGTCGAATCGGACAGTGTGATCCGAAGGCTCCAGGGCGATGCCTGCCTCATCCAGCGCGATGGCCGTCAACTCAAATACCCGCGCTTTCGCGCCAGCCTGGGCGAGTTTTTTATCGGCCAGGGTTTCGAACACCCAGGTCACCTTCAGCGTCTGGGCAACCGCGTTCATGTCAGCCGTGTGGGTGAGCCAGGTAAAGCCTTTGATTTCAGTTTTTGCCGTTTCGCAGGCGGCGGTCAGTGTTGCAATCAAACGGCGCTCGATTCGCGCAAGTTCACGTTTGCCCAAGGGCATGGCGGGCTCCTTTGTGAGAAGTCGTGGGGGGTTCCCTGTCGGATAATCAGACAGGTCGAAACTCGACAGTCAGATGGCTGATTTCGTGAACCGGCTTCAGGCGTTCACGAATGCTTTCGGCGTTTGCAGTGGCTTGACCAATGACGCTGACGATTGCTGCATGCGCTTGCGGCCCGATCCGCCAGACATGCAGGTCGGTGATGGTTGCATCGCCGGGCCGTTCAACCAACTCGCGAACTTCCTCTGCAACGTGCTCATCCGTTTGATCCAGCAGGACGCTCGCGGTGACACCCATCAAGGTCCATGCCCATCGCGCGATGACAACGGCACCCACGATGCCCATTGCAGGATCCAGCCATACCCATCCGAGGTAGCGGCCAGCGAGCAATGCCACAATGGCCAGGACGGACGTCAGCGCGTCCGCGATGACGTGGGCGTAGGCTGAGCGCAGGTTGTTATCGTTGCCGTGATGTTGGTGGTCATGATGATCGTGATCGTGATCGTGATCGTGATCGTGATCGTGGCCATGACTTTGACCGTGGCCAAGCAGCAGTGCGCTGACAATGTTGACGATCAAGCCGACAATCGCAATCAGCGTGGCGGTGCCGAACTGGACCGTTGTCGGCTGCAACAGCCGCATGACGGACTCTACGCCGATTGCCAGCGCAACCATGCCGAGAATGAGCGCTGAGGCAAACCCACCCAAGTCTCCAACCTTACCGGTACCGAAGCTGTAGCGCCGGCTGGACGCATGGCGTCGGGCGTATCCATACGCGGCCGCCGCGATGCCCAATGCACCGGCATGGGTTGCCATGTGAAAGCCATCGGCAAGCAGCGCCATCGAGCCGGTGATATAGCCGACGCTGATTTCGCCCACCATCATCACCAGGGTCAGCGCCACGACCCAAAGCGTGCGTTTGGCATTTTCTTCGTGTGCAGGCCCAAGGAATACGTGGTCGTGTACATGTTTGATGTGGGTGCTGCTCATGAGCCGGTACTCCTTGAGTTCACTTGGCGTAGCGGCGAATGGCTTCAAGCAGTTCTTCAACACCCTTGTTGCGTTCATCTTCACTGAGGGCAGGGTTCGCGACATGCTCGCGAGCGTGATCCTCGATGATTTCTTCCATCAAGCCATTGATAGCCCCGCGAGTGGCAGCGACAAGATGCAATGTTTTCGCGCAGTCGAGATCCGATTCCAGTGCACGCTCAACGGCCTGGATTTGTCCGGCGATGCGTTTAACACGCTTGAGAAGATCGTCTTTGTTGGCAGCAATATGACTCACGGGATACCCCCCTTACTTTCGTTTGGGGAGTATAGGTATACCCCCTATGCCTATACAAGCCTCTTTCGTCCTTGAAAGTGAATGCCGGCTTTCAGGAAGGGGGGCAGCTGTCAGGCCGCAGTAATGGTCTTGTGCGTATCAATCAAATGCTGCACCACCCCCGGATCGGCCAGGGTGGAGATATCGCCCAGGCCATCGTACTCAGCGGTCGCAATCTTGCGCAGGATGCGCCGCATGATCTTGCCCGAGCGGGTCTTCGGCAGCCCCGGCGCCCACTGGATCACATCCGGCGAAGCAATCGGGCCGATTTCCTTGCGCACCCAGTTCTTCAGTTCCAGGCGCAATTGCTCGCTGGTCTCTTCGCCCGCGTTCAGGGTGACGTAGACATAAATGCCCTGGCCCTTGATGTCGTGCGGTACACCGACCACCGCCGCTTCGGCGACTTTCGGATGCGCGACCATCGCGCTTTCGATCTCGGCGGTGCCCATGCGGTGGCCGGAGACGTTGAGCACGTCGTCGACGCGACCGGTGATCCAGTAGTAACCATCGGCATCGCGACGGGCGCCGTCACCGGTGAAGTACATGCCACGGAAGGTCTTGAAGTAGGTGTCGACGAAACGGTCGTGATCGCCATACAGCGTACGCGCCTGGCCTGGCCACGAATCGAGAATCACCAGGTTGCCCTCGGCCTCGCCCTCGATGATGTTGCCCAGGTTGTCCACCAAAGCCGGCACCACGCCGAAGAACGGCCGCGCCGCGGAACCCGGCTTCAAGGCATGGGCGCCGGGCAGCGGGCTCATCAGGGTGGCGCCGGTCTCGGTCTGCCACCAGGTGTCGACGATCGGGCAACGGGATTGGCCGACGTTCTTGTAGTACCAGTCCCAGGCCTCGGGGTTGATCGGCTCGCCCACCGAACCGAGCAGGCGCAGGCTGCTGCCATCGGCGCCTTCGACGGCAGCCGTGCCCGCCGCCATCATCGCGCGGATCGCGGTCGGGGCGGTGTAGAGGATGTTGACCTTATGCTTGTCGACGATCTTCGCCACCCGGGTGATGTCCGGGTAGTTCGGCACGCCTTCGAACAGCAGTGTGGTCGCGCCGTTGGCCAGCGGGCCGTAGACGATGTAGGTGTGGCCGGTGACCCAGCCGACGTCGGCGGTGCACCAGTAGATTTCACCCGGGCGGTAGTCGAACACCCGCTCGTGGGTCATGGCCGCGTACAACAGGTAGCCGCCGGTGGTGTGTTGCACGCCCTTGGGCTTGCCGGTGGAGCCGGAGGTGTAGAGGATGAACAGCGCTTCCTCGGCGCCCATCTCTTTCGGCGCGCACACGGTGCCCGCCACTTTCATCAGGTCTTCGTACCAGATGTCGCGATGCTGGTTCCACTTGATGTCGCCACCGGTGCGCTGGCACACGATGACTTTCTGGATGCTGCTGGTTTCCGGGTTGGTCAGGGCGTCGTCGACGTTGGCCTTGAGCGGGATCTTCTTGCCGGCACGGATGCCTTCGTCGGCGGTGATCACCACCTTGGATTTGCAGTCGATGATGCGACCGGCCAGGGCTTCCGGCGAGAAACCGCCGAACACCACCGAGTGAATCGCGCCGATGCGGGTGCAGGCCAGCATGGCGACCACGGCTTCGGGGATCATCGGCATGTAGATCGTCACCACGTCGCCGCGGTGCACGTCCTGGCCACGCAGGGCGTTGGCGAACTTGCAGACTTGTTCGTGCAGTTCGCGGTAGGTGATGTGGCGGCTTTCGGAAGGGTCATCGCCTTCCCAGATGATGGCGACCTGGTCACCGCGTTCGGCCAGGTGCCGATCGAGGCAGTTGTAGGAAACGTTGAGGGTGCCGTCGGCGAACCACTTGATGTCGACATGGTGATCGTCGAAGGACGTCTGCTTCACCGTGGTGAAAGGCTTGATCCAGTCGAGGCGCTTGGCTTGCTCGCGCCAGAAGCCGTCCGGGTTGACGACCGACTGCTGGTACATGGCCTTGTAGGTCGCCTCGTCGGTCAGGGTGTTGGCCAGAACCTCGGGACGAACGGGATACAGGGAAGCCGCACTCATCTTTCTTACCTCGGTGGAATAGTTGTGTTTGTGATCTGAAATTGTGTTGCTGCGCACTTCAAATCCTGAAGCGGCTGAGCAGTCTGTGCTGCTCGCCTACCTGTTCCCCCATCACGGAACACTGGCGGACCTGCTTGGCGGCACTGCCGGTGACTTCGAGGCTGATGTCGCGGATGTTGGACGTATTGCGATTGATTTCCTCGGTCGTGGCGCTCTGTTCTTCAGCCGCCGCGGCGATTTGCAGGTTCATGTCATTGATGCGGTAAATGGCTTCACGGATGCGTTCGAGGGTCTCATTGGCGGCGTTGGCATCCCCAGCCGTCTTGCTCGCGGTGTCGCGGCTTTTCTGCATGCGCACCTGAGCGTGTTTCACCCCCGTCTGCAGCTGATCAATCATCAGGCGTATTTCCTGAGTCGATTGCTGGGTACGCGAGGCCAGGGAGCGCACCTCATCGGCAACCACGGCAAAGCCGCGACCCGATTCGCCGGCACGGGCCGCCTCAATGGCCGCATTGAGCGCCAGAAGGTTGGTTTGATCGGCGATGCTGGTGATGACCGCGACAATCGATTCGATGCTTTGGCTGAGCAAGGACAGTTCATTGATGGCATTGCCCGTGTGGTCCATCTCGTCGGCCAGGCGCTGGATGGCCCCGGTCGAGCGGGACACCAGGGCGACACCGTCTGCGGCTTCCCCGGTGGCCACGATTGCCGCCTCGGCAGCCGCTTGGGCATTGCGCGCCACGTCTTCGGCGGTCGAGGCCATCTCGGTCATGGCGGTGGCGAGTTGATCCAGTTCCTGCAGCTGAATTTGCACGCGACTGGCGGCCTGGTTCGCTTCAGACGACGTTGTGGTGGTGCTCTCGCGGACGTGTTGCGCGCTGTTTTTCACATCGCCAATCAGCGATTTGAGGTTTTGCAGGAACTGGTTGAACTCCCTGGAGACCTGCGCAATTTCATCATTGCCAGACACGGGTAGTTGGTGGGTGAGGTCACCGTCTCCGCGGTTGATGTCTGCCAGTGACGCCTTGAGTCGATCCAGCGGCCAGAGTAGCCGCCGGACCAGCAAGCCCAGGACCAACAGGCTGAGCAGCACACCCAGGCCAGTACCGATTGCGGCTCGCCAGCTGAGGATACGGGCTGCGGCCATGACGATGCCCTGGTCCAGCACCACACCGATGTACCAATCCATGCCCTTGAGATCGGTGAGCGGAATGAAGGACACCAGGAGCGACTTTCCACCGCCGCTGGCTTCTTGAAGTTGACCGGTCAGCGGCAGGGCGCTACCGGCGAAAAGCTGGCTGTAGGGTTGACCATTCAGCCCGGCGTCCGGGTGAGAAATGATGCTGCCACTTTTACTCAGCAGGAACGCATAGCCGGCGCCGCCGAAATCCAGCGTGTTGATGGCATCGGCCACGGTGGTCAGGCGGATGTCACCACCGAATACCCCGAGCGGTTGACCCGCGTCGCTGATCCGGGCCACCGCCGAGATCAGGATTTCGCCGGTGGTGGAGTCCTTGTAGGGTTCGGTCAAGACCGCTTGGCTGACTGCTTTACCCGTCGCGTACCAAGGGCGGGTGCGACCGTCATAGTCGGGTTTTGGATTCCAGGGTGAAGCGTTCTTGATGGGTTTGCCGTCGGACTCAAGGGCGCCGAATACCAGCTTGAATTCGTCTTTCAAAATGGCTGAGTCGATGATCCTCTGGGTCGCTTGCGCGCTGTACTGACCGTCGATCGCCTGGGCGGCCAGGTCCATCAGATGAAGCTTGCCGTTCAGCCAGTTTTCGATCTGACGTGCCACGGCGTTACTCGATTCGCCAATGCTGGCCTCGACCTGGTTACGCAGAATCGTTCGTATCTGCCCTACCTGAACCAGCGACAGGAGGCTGGTCGTCACCAACAGCACAAAGGCAGCCACAAGGCTCACCTTGTAACGGATTTTCATCGAGGATTCACCTGCAGATACGGCGTGATGCTTGTAGGAGCGAGCATGCTCCGGGCGGCATTCCGACGATGGTCGTCAACGATGACGCGATTAGTCTGGCACCCCGTGGCGTGCTCAGGTTTTTCGCGAGCATGCTCGCTCCTACAAGGGGGTTGTTGTTTGTGCTAAATCAGAAGAAGCCCAGCGGATTGATGTCGTAGCTCACCAGCAGGTTCTTGGTCTGCTGATAGTGGTCGAGCATCATCTTGTGGGTTTCACGGCCGACGCCGGACTTCTTGTAGCCACCGAACGCGGCATG